>JAUNTM010000016.1 GCA_030538675.1 Capnocytophaga sp. | reverse complement strand
GTTCTTATACGAGTATTTCTTTTACGGCAGTATATTCCAAACCAAAAGCATCGGCAACCGCTTTATATACAATTTTTCCTTGTACTACATTGAGCCCTTCCGCCAAGCCGTAATCAAGGCGGCAAGCCTCTTTCCAGCCCAAGTTGGCTAAGGTTACCGCATACGGCAAAGTTGCGTTGGTTAATGCTAATGTAGATGTAAACGGCACAGCTCCCGGTATATTGGCTACGCAATAATGAACGATACCGTCCACTTCATACACGGGTTCGCTGTGAGTTGTAGGGCGTGAGGTTTCAAAACATCCGCCTTGGTCGATAGCGACATCTACCAATACAGAGCCTTTGGTCATGAGTCTGAGCATGTCCCGTGTGATGAGGTAAGGTGCTTTTGCCCCGGGAACTAATACAGCACCGATAACCAAATCGGAAGTTGACAATTCTTTTTCGATGTTGTAATGCGATGCGTAAAGCGTTTTGATGTTCTTGGGCAAAATGCTATCGAGAAAACGCAAACGTGGTAACGATACATCGGCAATCAGCACGTCAGCTCCTAAGCCTGCTGCTGTTATGGCGGCATTGTATCCTACGACACCTCCGCCAAGCACAAGTACTTTGGCAGGTTTCACCCCCGGCACACCGCCCATAAGAATGCCTTTTCCGCCTTGTGGCTTTTCCAAGAAGCGAGCTCCTTGCTGTGATGCCATGCGGCCTGCTACTTCCGACATAGGAGTGAGTAACGGCAATGAATGATTGGCAACAACGGTTTCATACGCCAAACAAACTGCTTTCTGCTTAATCATCGCGTGCGTAAGGGCTTCTTCGGAAGCAAAATGGAAATACGTAAAGAGCAGTTGGTTCTCTCGTATAAGCCCGTATTCTTGCGCAATAGGTTCTTTGACTTTGTATATCATATCCGATTGGGCATACACTTCGGCTATAGTGTCGAGCAATACAGCTCCGGCATTTACATATTCTTCGTCTGCAAATCCGCTACCCAAGCCTGCTGTTTTCTGTACATAGACAGTGTGTCCTTCTTTGGTGAGCTCTTTTACGCCTGCAGGAGTTGCACCCACTCTATTTTCATTGTTTTTGATTTCTTTTGGGATACCGATTTTCATAATTTATTTTTTTTAGATTTATAACACCTTAAATTGCGATGATAAAGTTATAAAAAAAAATGATTGAAAAGTCGGCTTTGGGAAAAATGATATCAAAATTATGGTAGCGATTGCGATTTCACAATTTTATAGCATAAAAAAACGTATGATTTTACTTCTGAAGTAAAGAAAAAAAACGTAAACCGCTTTCCACCACAGATAATCGGCGTAGGTGTACAATTTTGAAAAACGAAAAACCCACCCCGGTTTTTTGAACCGAGATGGGTTTGTCGTTCCGGCAGATGTCCAAAAAATCAATATCCGAAATTTTGGTCGGCTTGCGTGAGTTTTTCGTTATAGTTGATTTCGCTTTGCGGAATGGGCAGTACCATTGCTTTTCGCAGGAAATCGTCGGTTAGGTTTTTGTTGTTGATGAGCATTTCGTTCCAAGCACCGCCCGTAATTCCGGCATTCGTTTCCAAGTTGAAGCGGTAATTCACAAGCCAGCTGTTGTTCTGTATTTCGATGACTTTTTTCAGATATTCCGTACCCCGTCGTCGGACATCTTCGTACAAAACAGGCTCGCCCACCAGTTCAAACATTCTTTCAAAAAAGACGAAATCGCGGAAATCCTCTTTGCTCATCGCCGCAACGGAAGCCAGTCCGGCACGGTTCAGCACTTGGTTCACGTACCCGATAGCGGCGGCTTGGTTGTCCAATTCGTTTTCGGCATCCGCCAAAATCAACAGCAAATCGGCGTAGCGGAACAGTAGGGTGTTGGTCGAGTCATAGCCGGCGGCAGAATTTTTATCGCAGCCTTTGCCGTTAAACGGAAATTGGCGGTCGCCCATCGTGCCTTGTACCGTACTTTTCCACAGATTTCGCAACGCTGCCGGCATAGCGGGGTCGTCAAAATCATATTCCGGATTTTTCGGGTCGCTGCCGGGCTTCATATAATCGCGAAGATTGACATACGCACCGTTGATAAGAACGTACGGATAGGCAAACTGAGCCACGTTCCGTTGGTTTTCATATTGGTTCATATACGAAACCTCAATGCGTTTGTCGCCGGGGTGCGTTCCTACGTGCAGGTCGTAAAATCCTTTGTTTATCCGTATGGTTTTGAATGAGTTATAGCTCGCAAATCCCATTGGGGCAAACAGGAACGTCCAACGTTTGCGGACACCGGCCGCCGGGGAATAATTGAGTTGGAAAATGGATTCTTTCGAGCCTGCCGAATGCGGTGCGAACAGCGTTGCGAAATCGGTTTCCAGGCTATATTTCCCGACCAAAGGCGTTCCGGTTTGTTTCACTTTCGTCCACAGTTCGGAGGCGGTGTAGTCGCTGGTATCCATATCCGCCTGTTTTTGGCTGGCGAGCATAAAATACAGTTTCGTTACGAAAGCTTTCGCCGCGTTTCTGTCCGCTGTTCCGCCACCTGTGATGCGTCCTGTTTCGGGCAGATTTTCCGCCGCAAAGAGCAAATCGCTTTCCGCTTGGGCGTACACTGCCTTACGCGGACTGAGTGGCGTATGCAATTTGTCCGATGTGATAGGTTCGGTAATCAGCGGAGCATTTCCCCAAAGCGAAGCAATCAGATAATACGAATATCCCCGGAGGAAACGGGCGTGGGCAATAGCTTCGGCTTTGTAGGTTTCGGGCAGGGACGAACCGCTAAGCCCGGCGATGAGGTAATTGCTTTCGGCGATCACCTTATACACTTTTCGCCACGGTGCTCCCAGCCACGTATCGTCCGTAGGGTCAACGTTGTACGAGGAAGCCCGGTGCAGCGAGTTTCCGTTGGTCTGCCCGATCATCACGCCGTTGCCCGAGGTAGGATTGAGCAACAGACTTCCGTAAAGGTCAAAATCCGCCAAGTGTCCGTATGCCTGCAACAAAACCGATTCGGCGGTTTCTGTCGATGAAAATACGGTTTGCGTATTGAGGTCGTATTTCGGGTCTTCGTCAAGCGAGCAGGCGGTAAGCCCTGCCAGCATTACGGAAAGACATATAAAATAATGTTTCATTTCTTTAGATATTAATGTTATGGAATTTCATTTCGGCAAACTGTCAAAAAGAGATAGATGCCCCCAATATAAATGCTCGTTGCGTTGGGAAAGCATACGCATCGATGCCACGGCGGAGCGGGTCGAGGTTGAACGAACGTCCCGTAACGTCAAACCCGGAATAGTCGGTTATCGTAAAGGCATTTTTTACGGAAAGATACAAATCAACCGAGCGGATGCCTGCCGTTTTCAGCGTTTCCAAATTCAGGGTGTAGCCTGCCGTGATGTCGGTGCAACGCAGGTAACTTCCGTCTTCCACGTAGCGGTCGTTGATGATGCCGTTTACCAAAGAACTTCTCAAAGCAGGATACCGGGTATCGGTATTAGTGGTTGTCCACGCTTCGGTAAAGGCTTTCGGGTTGAGGTTCGAGCCACCGTTTTGCTGGAAAGCCATATTGTGGTAACGGTTTGAGGTGTTCAAAATATCACCGCCTTTCACGCCTGTAAAGGTTGCCGAAAAACGGGCATTTTTATACCGTACCGAAGTTTGGAAACCGTATAGGAAATCCGGGTTCGGGTCGCCGATGACCGCCAAATCATCTGTGTTGACCTTACCGTCGCCGTTGGTATCAACATATTTCAAGTTGCCCGGCGTACCGTTGGCGGCAGTGAAAGGCGATTCCAGCGTGGCGGCATAGGCTACGGCTTCGTCTTCTTGAATCAAACCGTCCGTTTTGTAGCCGTAGAACAAGCCCGGCGCGTGGTTTTCCGCAAAAATATTCACCGAACCGAAGTGGTCGCCGATGGTACTTCCCAAGAAAGCCCGTACATTGCCCAAGGTGGCAAACGTACCTTCGGGAACGCCGAGTTTGACGATTTTGGGCGTGTTGAAAGCGATGTTCCCACCGATGTTCCACGTGAGGTCTTTGCTTCGGATTAGGTCGGTGTTCAGCATTGCTTCAAAGCCTTTATTGGAAATTTCGCCGTTATTGACCGCCAGCGAACTGAACGAAGTCGAGCCCGGCAGACTGATGTTTATCAACAGGTCTTTGGTGGTTTTGTTGTAGAGTTCCACCGTGCCGCTCACCCGGTTGTCGAACAGCCCGAAGTCGAGCCCGCCATTGACGGACGAGGTGGTTTCCCATTTCAAATCCGGATTATTGACCGATACGGTAAGTCCTTTGAGGATAGTGCCGTCGGGCGTGGCATAGCCCACCTGCGAGCCGTATCCGAAAATAGTTACATACGGATTGATGTTCTGGCTGCCCGTAACGCCGTATCCCGCACGCAGTTTGAACTGGCTGAGGAAATCCGCCGTAGCGAGAAACGGTTCTTCTTTTACGTTCCACGCTGCGGCAAACGAGGGGAAGTATGCCCAACGGTTGCTTTCGCTGAATTTGCTCGTGCCGTCGGTACGGAACGTTCCGGTAAGGACATAGCGTCCGTTGAAAAACGAAAGATTGAGCCGCCCGAGGTACGACAGCAATTGGTAATCACGCTGCAGCGGATTGTCCGCCGTGATTGAGCCTGCGGTGTGCAATCCGTTGGTGCGGAACACGTAATACGGAAAGTTCACGCCCGAGATGTTGGTATTCAGCCATTTGTAGGCATCATATGTTGCCCCTACGGTCGCCCCGATGTTGAGGCTGCCGAAAGTTTTGTTGTAATTCAACAGGTTTTCAACGTTGTAATTGTTTCTTTTTAAGATGCTTTGCGAAAGGAAACCGTTGTTTTCACCGCCTTTGAAAAGGGAAATACCGTACCAGTTGGTGCGTTCGACATTGTTCAAATTTCCGCCGGCACGGAACGTATAGGACACATCGGGGTGGAAGCGGTACGTAACATCGCCCGAAAGGGAAAACTGGTGTTCGTTGGTAATATCGTCAAAATCCGTAACCCAGCTCAGTACGGTGGTACGGACGTCGCCTTGGTTGCGGCTGTCGTTATCGGGTAGGAGGTACGGCGGCGTATTGATTGCCGTCGGGATAATTGCCCCCGAGGTACGCCCTACGGTATTCCCGCCCGGCATCATATTGTTTTCTCTCAAAAAACCGTTGGCGATGATGTTGGCAGAAAGCCGTTCGGTCAGGTCAACGCCCAGGTTTATCCTGAAATCGCCGTGTTTCAGTCCCGTGTTATGCACGATGCCTTCCACATCTTTGTAGCCTGCCGAGATGTTGTACCGCATTTTTTGCGAACCGCCGTTCACATTAATATTATGGGTGGTGGAAAATGCCGTCCGCAGGGCTTCTTTGAGCCAGTTGCGGTTGTGGATTTGTTCGGTGAAAGAAGTGTTGGTGTCCGAATCAACGTAGGTGTAGAAAACACGCCCGTCATTTCGTACCTCAAAGGCATTTTCGCCCGGCAGTATGGTGTTGAAGTACGAAGCGTACTGGGTCAAGTCCATCAGCGGTATCAGGTCAACGGCATCAGCCATCGTAACGTTGGTGGAATACGTGATTTTCGCCTTGCCTTCCTTACCGCGTTTGGTGGTGATGAGGATAACACCGTTGGCACCCCTTGAGCCGTAAATGGCGGTGGCAGAAGCATCTTTTAAGATTTGGATGTCGGCGATGTCATTGGGGTTGAGGTTGGCGAGCGGGTCTTGTGCGAGTTGGAAATCGCCCGAACCGCTACGCATTGTTTGTCCGGTGGACGATTGCGGTACGTTGTCAATCACGTAAAGCGGCTGGCTGTCGCCGGTAAGCGAGTTCGCCCCTCTGATGACGATGGAGGCTGCCGCACCGGGCGTAGAACCTGCCGTGGCGATGTTTACCCCGGCAACCCTTCCCTGCAGCAGATTGTCAATGGAATTGGAAGTCGCGGCCAATTCTTCGGTCGGTCTGATGGAAGTTACCGAGCCTGTCAAATCTCTCCGGCGGGCAGTACCGTAACCGATAATGACGACCTCGTCGAGCTGTTGGGTGTCTTCTTTTAGTAAAACATTAATAATTGTCGATTTACTGTCAACTTTAATTTCTTGCGAAGTAAATCCGATAGAACTGAATACCAGTATGTTGCCGTTTTGGGCTTCGATGCTGTATTTTCCGTCGAAATCCGTAGCCACGCCTTGCGTAGTGGATTTTATCAGTACGCTGACCCCGGGCAGAGGAACGCCTTGGTCATCGGTAACCGTCCCCGATACGGTGGTTTGTGCCTGTAACGGCTGGGCGAATGCTGCCGACACGAACGTCAGCAATATACACAAAATTTGTTTTGCCATTTTTTAAAATTTTGGTTAGACTCGGTTTAAGAACCTTTTGTTTTTGGTTATGGCAAAGTTAAGAAAAATAATTTAAAACCCTGAAGTCTTTTTTGTGTTTTAATGTCCCGTCCAGAAATTAAAATATTATGGCATATCTAATCGGCTAACAAAGATACGTAATTTCCGTTCTAAGAGAAAAAGCGTTTGCTACTTGAATCTGCCCGATAAAAAAATCGATCTAAAATTTGCATGAAATCAAAAATAGTGGTAATATTGCACTCTCATTCGAAGAATGACGGTCCTATAGCTCAGTTGGTTAGAGCAACTGACTCATAATCAGTAGGTCCCTGGTTCGAGCCCAGGTGGGACCACCAAGCGCCACTTACAGAAATGTAAGTGGTTTTTTTATTACAGAGTAATTCGTTCATTATAAAAATTCGTATATTTGCATAAAAACCAAATGTTATGTTTAGCGAAAATGCCTTTAAAATATTCGACGAAAGTATCGAAAAATATCATGTTTTAGACGATGTGTACCAAACATTTACCAATCCGTATCCCAAAGACAAAATAGAGCATTTGCTGTATCGGAAGAATTGGATTGATACCGTGCAGTGGCACTACGAAGACATCATCCGTGACCCGCAAATCGATCCTGTAGAGGCTCTTGACCTCAAGCGGAAAATTGATGCTTCGAACCAAGACCGCACCGATACCGTTGAATATATCGACAGTTATTTCTTAGATTATTATAAAGGTGTAACCATACAGCCCGGTGCGACTATCAATACCGAAAGTCCTGCCTGGGCGATAGACCGCCTCTCGATATTGGCTCTGAAAATATATCACATGCAAGAGGAAGTGATGCGTACCGATGCTTCTGCGGAACATATCGCTAAATGTCAGGAAAAACTCAATGTTTTGCTTGAACAGAAGAAAGACCTTTCGTCAGCTCTTGACCAATTGCTTGATGATATTGCCCACGGACGTAAATATATGAAAGTGTACAAACAAATGAAAATGTATAACGATGATGAATTAAATCCCGTTTTGCGGAAAATTGGTAAATAAGTACCGTTCAATACATTCGCATAAAAGGCTGTCCGAAAGGGCGGTCTTTTTTATTTCCTTAAAAAAAATCGTTATGTGATTTATATTACGGTGTTGGATAAATGACACGGCTATTTTTGCGGCATGATTTCAAAATAGTGCAACTAAAAATAGCCATTTATGACCAAAATACTTTTTTCCTTATTAGCATCAGGGCTGGTGCTGTCAGTAAGTGCACAGCAATCTATCTCGCTTGAAGATGCTGTTGAAAAAACACGCTTACACAACTTGACAATACAGTCTAAAGTAGCTGAAATAGAGCGCTCTCAAAAGCAGTCGCAGTTGGCCAATGCCGTGTATATGCCGTATGTCAACCTCAGTTATAGTGTCAGCCGCACCAATGACCCGCTTCATGTATTCGGTGCCAAACTCAAACAAGAACGTGTAACTGCTTCCGACTTTGTGCCGCAAACGCTCAATCATCCGCAGGCGGTAACCAACTACAATGCCAAGGCAAGTATTGTACAGCCTATCATCAACCTTGCTTATTTCTCACAACGCAATGCTGCGAAAGCGCAACTCGAAGCGATTCGGCATCAACTGACGTATACCGAGCACGCACTTGTGTTTGAAACCCGTAAAAGCTATACGCAATTGCAAATGCTTTACGCTGTCCGCAATGTCTTGGCACAAGCAAAAGAAACTGCATTGGCAAACCGGCAACGTATCCAAAATAGGACATCTCAGGGACTTGCCAAAAATGTAGATGTATTATCGGCAGAAGTACAGCTGACGCAAGTCGAAAATAAAATCATTGAAAACGAAAATCAGCTTCGGCATTTGTCCGATTATCTTAGCTATATGATGGGGGAGGATGCCGGAGAAATATGGGTGCCGGAAGAAACACTTCCGCTTGTACAACCCATCGCTGATGATAGTCCTATGAATGGGCAGCGGAGTGATTTTTTGGCGTATGAACAACAACTGAATGCCACCAAAGCGATGGTCAACATGTATCGCAACCAGTTTTTTCCAACGCTCAACGCTTTTGGTTCATACGAATTCAATGACCGTAATTTTGGATTGGGAACAGACAATTACATGGTAGGATTACAACTTTCGTGGGATATTTTCCGAGGAAATCAACTACGAAAACAGAAAGAAATAGCTCAAATAACCCTTAAAGAACGTGAACTCGCTTATCAACAATACAAACGACAAAGTGCCGTAGAATATCATCAAGCGCTACGCAATATAACGTATAATGCCAAACGATGGGAACTTGCCCAAAAGGCAGCCTCTCAATCGCAAGAGCGGCTGCGTATCCGACAAAACCGATTCAACGAAGGTCTTGAAAACACCACCGATTTGTTAGCCGACCAAAGTCAATGGATGGAGAAAGAGTTCGAGCGCCTGCAAGCCCGGCTCGAATGGCAAATTTCCCAATACTATGTGCTGTATATCAATAATTTATCTATTAGCAAATAAAACTTTAAACGCTTATTTATTATGAATAAAATACACTATATAATTTTTTTGTCGGTCTTTGTTGCTGCCTGTCAATCCAATAATCCGACTGCGGTTGTACAGCCCTCCGTCAAAGTTACGGTTCAAACTGCCGAACATAGCCCCAATAAGCATGCAATAACAGCGAGCGGACGTGTTACAGCCTCTCAAAATGCCCGATTAAGCACCCGCCATGCAGGATATGTACAACGCGTGCATGTCGACATCGGACAAAAAGTAGCCGCAGGACAATTGCTCGTCAGCATCCACAACGATGATTTGCAAGCGCAACAACAACAGGCCAAAGCAGCTATTACACAAGCCCAAGTAGCTTACGGGAATGCCGAAAAAGATTTCTTTCGTTTTCAAAATCTCGTAGCTTCTCAAAGCGCATCGGCCAAAGAGTTTGAAAGTATTCAAAACCAATACCAAATGGCAAAAGCTCAACTCGAAGTCGCTAAAGAAATGAAAAAAGCAGCTTCGTCGCAGTTGCAATACACCGAAATCAGAGCCCCTTTTGCGGGTGTCATTACGGAGAAAAATATTCAACAAGGTGATATGGCAATGCCCGGTACGCCTCTGCTTACCATAGAGAATCCGTCGCAACTCGAAGTATATGCCGATGTAAGCGAACACCAGGTAGCTCGCATCAACATCAATGACCAAGTGTTGGTAAGGATTTCGTCAATCGATACCTCAGTAGAAGGTAAAGTAAGCCACATCAGCCCGTCAGGGGCGAATACTTCGGGGCAGTATCCTGTCAAAATAGCCCTTTCGCAACCGATAGAAACACTCAAACCGGGCATGTATGCCAATCTTTACTTTGCCTCATCTGCCGGTGAAGAATCATTGCAGCGTGTTTGGATTCCTACCAAAGTATTGGTAAAAAGAGGAGAACTCAAAGGCGTATATACCGTCAGCCAAGAGCAAACCGCTATATTGCGTTGGCTGCGCTTGGGGCAGACTACCGATGAGATGACCGAAGTGCTTTCGGGATTGACTGCCGGTGAAACGTATATTGTAACATCCGAAGGGCGTTTGTTCAACGGTGCAAAAGTAACACCGTAACACTGGTTTTTGTTTTTATTTGAAAATTTCATCCGAACGGTATCATCAAACTGATAACCTTTTCGGATTTCACATCCAAAAATACTCATGAAAGAAGGATTTGCAGGCAAAATTGCCAAGTTATTTTTAGAATCAAAATTATCCATCTTACTGATGGTTACATTTATGGTCATAGGGGTTTATAGCTCGTTCTTAATTCCTCGTGAAGAAGAACCGCAGATAGAAGTACCTATGGCTGACATATTCGTCGGATATCCGGGAGCTTCCCCCGTGGAAGTGGAAAATCTTATCTCAAAGCCTTTAGAGAAAATTATTTCCAACATCAAAGGAGTTGAGCACGTGTATTCCACGTCAAGCGAAGAAGGGAGTATGATTATTGTACAATTCTTCGTAGGAGAAAATGTTGAACGCTCTTTGATAAAACTTTATGACGAACTGAATAAACACAGTGGGGCATTGCCCGAAGGGGCGGCTCTTCCTGCAGTAAAATCACGCGCTATAGATGATGTGCCTATTTTGGGGCTTACGCTATGGAGTAATACGTATGATGACGCTAAGTTACGGCTCATTGCAAACGAATTGCAATCGGAGATTGAAAAAACGAATGATGTTTCTACAACGAATGTCATCGGGGGGCATTCTCGGGAGATAAGAATCCTTATTGACAAAGACAAACTTGCCGGACACCATGTAGATTTACTACAGCTAATCCAAACGCTTACCAAGGGCAACCAACAGCTTGGGGCAGGCAATATCATAAACGGTGACCAAGAATTTTATGTAAAAACAGGACATTTTTTACAATCGGCAGATGATGTGGAAAACCTTGTCATCACAGTACATCATGGCAAGCCGGTGTATTTACGGCAAGTTGCCACCGTAAGTGATGATGTACAGCTTCCTGATGACTATGTTAGTTTCGGATATGGTGTCGCTGCTCCGCAGCAGTCTTCGTACCAAGAAACCTATCCTGCTGTAACGCTGACCGTTGCCAAGCGAAAAGGTGCGGATGCTATGAAAATGGCAAATCAAATCGCAAACAAAATAGAGCATCTGAAATCCAACCTCATCCCCGATGAGGTCAATGTAACGATTACGCGGAACTACGGCGAAACGGCTTCGCATAAAGTATCTGAATTATTATTACACCTTATTGGGGCTATCATTGCGGTAACTATCGTAGTGATGCTTGCTATGGGGTGGCGTGGCGGACTTGTGGTGTTCTTGTCAGTACCTATTACGTTCGCTTTGACGCTGCTGAGCTATTATATGCTCGATTATACGCTCAACCGTATTACGCTTTTTGCTTTGGTATTTGTTACGGGAATTGTAGTTGATGACTCTATTATCATCGCTGAGAATATGCACCGCCATTTCAAGATGAAAAAATTACCGTTTCGCGAAGCGGCTCTCTACGCGATTAACGAAGTGGGGAATCCGACTATCTTGGCTACGTTTACCGTCATCGCTTCTGTTTTACCGATGGCTTTCGTGTCGGGAATGATGGGGCCTTATATGTCGCCCATGCCTATTGGAGCTTCTATCGCGATGATTTTATCGCTTTTTGTGGCATTGACCATTACGCCTTATCTGGGCTATATTTTCTTGCGGGGAAAAAATAAATCCGACGGGAATACCGGTAATCATCAGCCCGAAACTACGTGGATATACCGGATATATTCAAAATTAGAAACCCCTTTGATAGAAAACCCTACAAAAAGATTTGTTTTCCTTGCTTTTACGGCTTTGCTTTTAATTGTCTCGGCAGGCATGTTTTTTACCAAAAGTGTTGCCGTGAAAATGCTTCCTTTTGATAATAAAAATGAGTTTCAAATCGTTATCGATATGCCAGAAGGCACAACCCTCGAACGCACTAATGCAGTGGCTCAAGAAATCGCATCATTCGTGCGTCAGCAACCCGAAGTGATTAATTATCAAATATATAGCGGAACTTCAGCCCCTATTACATTCAATGGTTTGGTGCGGCATTATGATATGCGGCACGGAAGCAACATGGCCGATATCCAAGTGAATCTGACTGACAAAAGCCGGCGGTCTAAACAAAGTCATGACATCGCTAAAGAATACCGTCCCGGCATACAAGCAATTGCTCGCCGCTACAGCGCCAATGTCAAAATCGTAGAAGTTCCGCCCGGCCCCCCTGTACTATCAACCATCGTAGCTGAAATATACGGCCCCGATTACGACCAACAAATAGCCCTCGCTGACAGCATACAGCAAATCCTTGCTCAAACACCTGATGTGGTTGATATTGACTGGATGGTTGAAGCACCGCAAAAATCCTATCATTTTGTAATTGATAAAGAAAAGGCAATGCTTCACGGAATCAGTCCGGTGCAGATAACACATACGATGAAGGCAGCTCTTGGCAATAATGTCATCACAACGCTTTCGGATGCAACTGCCAGCAGTCCCGTAGGTATTGTAATCGCTCTGGATGAAAAAGACAAAACTACCACAGACAAAATAGGACAATTGAAAATAAAATCAGCACAAGGCATTATGATTCCTATTGCCGATATGGTACATGTGCAAACAGCGATAAAACCAATCAGCATTTATCGTAAAAATCAGCAGAGGGTTGTATATGTGCTTGCCGATATGGCAGGAACGCTCGAAAGTCCCGTATACGCCATACTTGGGATGTCGGAACGATTGGGAAAAATAAATATGGGTAAAGGCTATACCGTAAGCGAACTCTATGCACAACAACCTGAGCATGAAGACCAATACACCGTAAAATGGGACGGCGAATGGCAGATTACTCTCGAGGTATTTCGCGATTTAGGATTGGCCTTCGTGGGGGTTATCCTCATTATTTACATGCTGATAGTGGGGTGGTTTCAAAATTTCAAAGCGCCGATAGTCATGATGGTTGCCATTCCGCTTTCGATGGTAGGGATTGTATTTGGGCATTGGATTATGGGCGCTTTTTTTACGGCAACTTCTTTTATCGGGATGATTGCCTTGGCAGGAATTATGGTCCGCAACTCGGTTTTACTTATTGATTTTGTCAATCTGCGTACCGCCGAAGGCGTACCGCTCAAGCAAGCTGTTATCGAAGCAGGTGCGGTTCGTACTACCCCTATCTTACTCACGGCAGGTACGGTTGTCATCGGAGCGTTTGTTATCCTTTTCGACCCTATTTTTCAAGGATTGGCGATTTCTCTTATGGGCGGTACTATTGTCTCAACGATATTAACACTATTGGTTGTGCCTTTGGTATATTATCTTATCGAACGAAAAAATAACAACACCTCTCAAAAATCATAATCATCATGAAACGTATTGTAATTACAGCTATCGAGCATTAACCTCCAAAGTGGACATCAAGAATAAAAGCCTTTATTGCTGATGTACAATCACATACATAATAATTTATAAATTAATTTTTTAAAAACAGTATCTCATGGAAACCAATAACAAGTATTGCCGCCAAGTAACCAAACACGAGCGTATTGTGCGCTTTATCGCAGGGCTTTTCGTCTTAGTGAGTGTTATAATTACGTATTTTACTTCTCAGATGCTTTGGCTGCTCATCGCATTGTTTGTCGCTCTCAATCTGATGCAGTCATCGCTAACCAAGTGGTGTTTGCTCAATGACATTTTGAAAGCTTTAAAGATTAAAGACAACTAATTTTTTGAACAGCGGTAAAGTTATAAAAGCAGGCATCAAACCTTTTGACGCCTGCTTTTTCTGTTTTACCTTTTCGGTGTATCACCAAGCTCAAATCGTAAATGTTTTGCATTTTTGAGTTGTTCGTGTGTTATAAAATATCCGCTTAGCGGTTTTCCGTCGAGCCATATTCTTTGGATGTAAATATTTTTGTCCGACGCGTTTGATTCGATGATGAGTTGTCCGTTAGGATAATATTTCTTATCCAAATCCAATGTTATTTTTGTGAACTTAGGTGCAGTAAGCGTATACATCGGGTCGGCAGGCGATACAGGATAAAATCCCATCATCGCATACATTGCCCATGCGGACATTACGCCCGTATCATCATTGCCGGGGAGTCCGTCGGGGGTATTTTTAAAATATTTTTTCAATAAATCATCCACCCGTTTTTGAGTTTTCCATTCGCTTCCTTTGATGTAATTATACAAAAACGGATACGCCATATCGGGTTCGTTTGCCATATCAAAACGATTGGTGTCAAAAATAAAATCAAGCTGTTTCTCAAAAGGTTTCGTTCCGCCCATGAGTTTTATCATGCCTTGTATGTCATGAGTTACCATATATACGTATTGCCACGCATTACCCTCGATATAGCCGATGTTTTCTTCAAAATTTGCCCCGCTTTCAGGATTGAAAGGAGTGAGCCATTGCCCATTAGCATGTTTCGGGCGTAACAATTTTGTTTCTTTGTCAAACAATTTGCGGTACGATACCGATTGCTTACGAAAACGCTTGTCGTCCTGCTTTTTTTCCAGCTTCGCGGCCAATTGGGCAATTGCATAATCGGCAATATTGTATTCCTGCGTGGTGGACACAGGGCCTTTTACACCACCTTCTATACTGAGATAACCCAATTGCCAATATTCGCCAACACCCGGGCGTATAGGGTTGTTTTCCAACGTCATCGCTCCTTTGAGCATTGCTTGGTAGGCTTTATTTACATCAAAATCGGTAAGCCCTCGAAGGTATGTATCGGCAATCACCACCGATGCAGGGTCGCCCACCATTGTAAAAGTTTCGGTCGAGTTGAGTTCCCATTTGGGAAGCCAGCCACTTTCGTCATAAATATCCAACATTGTTTTTACCATATCTATTTGTTCTTGCGGATAAAGCAAGCTAAGCAATTGATGATAATTGCGATAGGTGTCCCACAAGGAGAATACGGTGTAGCGTATGTGGTCGGTCGTGCCGATACGATTGGTTTTTGCTTCAGGATATTGCCCATTGATGTCATTAAGCGTATTCGGATGTATCAGCGCATGGTACAATCCTGTGTAAAAAACCGTTTTTTGGTCGTTTGTTCCGCCTTCCACAGCTACTTTTGAAAGCTGTTCATTCCAAGTTTTTCGAGCTTCGGCATAAACGTAGTCAAAATTTCGGTTTCCGATTTCTTTTTCAAGATTTTCGCGTGCATTTTCGATACTTACATACGAAATTCCCACTTTGACTTCAATAGATTGTGGTTTGTCAAAATGATATCGGAAATACGTCCCTATGCTATCACCGACCACTTCACGGGCAAACCCCTCTTTGTAGCGGGTTTCACCATTGTAGAGCATCCATTGGGCTTCCACACCATCGTAGCGGGCAGGCTTTTGCCAGACTCCATAGGATTGTGCAGGCGCTGAAAAACGCATTACGAAATAAAGCGGATACGCAAGTTCGGGGCTGTTGTAACAAAAACTCCCGACCATTCGCAATCCTTCTATTTCGGTGGGCGATACTATTTTGACCATCGCCCCCTGTTCGTTTGTCAATCCAAGACCAAGATTGACAAGGATGTTGGCATCTCCCGCAGGGAAATGGTAGCGGCTTATGCCCGAACGTACCGAAGCCGTCATTTCCGCATCGATATTGTATTTGTCAATATGAACGCTGTATTTGCCTGCGATTGCTTTTTCATTGGAATACGTGGAGCCGTATTTCAAGTGATGCGTTTCGAGCCCGCCTGTGGTCGGCATCGCGATAATAACGCCGAGTTCAGGGCAGCCAACACCGCTCATGTTGGCATGTGTAAAGCCTGTAAGAAATGTGTTTTCATGCACGTACGGATTGGACAGCCACCGACTGTCTTTTTCAAGCGGATCGTTTATCCCTTGTGTGTCAAATGATACATTGAATGGCGATATGCTAAGCATTCCACGGGGAACAATCGCTCCCGGGTGCGTTGCTCCAAAATTGGAAGTTCCAATCAGCGGATTGACATAATCCACTGCCGATTGGGCAAAAATACCTATCGTAAAAAAGAACAGTGCTACAGATAAATTTTTCATATATAAATTTTAGGTGGTGTAAAAACACAAATTTATCACATTTTTTGTGGTTTTACAAATGATATGTCAAAAAAAAAGAGATGCTGATTTTTTCAACATCTCTTGTGTTATTTATCCGCAAAAAGCGTTGCTATTCTGTGCGGATTTTTATTTCTTCGCCTTTAAGTCCTTTGGCAGAAGCCTTGAGCGTTATCGTTCCGGCTTTTTCGGAAGACTCCACGATAGCGACAAGTTTCCCGTTGAAAAGATGCATTTTCGGCAGATGGAATTGGTCAAGGCAAGTTGGGTCGCCGTTTGCTCCGGCACGGTACGTTCCTGCCCCCGACACTTTGAACGTAACGAGTTCATTCACATTCGGACACAGATTTCCGTCCTTGTCCACCGCCGATACCGTGATGAAAGAGAGGTCTTTTCCGTCGGCTTTGATAGTGTTTCTGTCGGCTTCCAACACTAATTTGTAGGGTTTTCCTGCCGTGCGGATTTCCGTTTCGGCAGCGATGTTTCCGTTTTCGTCATAGGCAACGGCTTTGACCGTTCCGGGTTCGTATCGGGTATCCATCCACATCAAACGATAGCGTTTTTGGCGTTCAAACGTTTTTTTGGCATCGTCCGAATCGCTTCCGTCAAGCGGAATGCCGGTGTCTTTGGTGCGTTTTCCTTGGCTTTTTCCGTTGATGAAAAGTTCCGCCGACGGATAATTCGTATAAACGAACACGGGCGTTACTTCGCCTTCGCGACCTTCCCAATTCCAATGCGGCAAAATATGGAGCGTTTTTTCGTCTTTTTTCCAATGGCTTCGGTAGAGGTAAAAACGGTCTTTCGGAATTCCTGCCAAATCAACGATACCGAAAAGCGAACTGTGGCTGGGCCAATCACTATAATAAGGTGTCGGTTCGCCGAGATAGTCAAATCCCGTCCACACGAACTCGCCGATGCAATAATTCAAATCATCGTGCTGAATGAAATCGTCTTCGGGCAAATTCGACCAACCGCAATGTTCCACGTCATACGATGAAGACTGATGGTCAGGATATTTCGCCATTGATTTCCGCTCGACGGGAAATTTGTAAACCCCACGCGAGCTGACGGTCGAAGCGGTTTCCGAACCGAGAATAATCTGTTGTGGCAGCTGTTCGTAGGCTTTTTGGTACATAAACGGACGGTAATTGAAGCCTGCAACTTCCATCGTAGCCGCCATATTGTTGGAAAACACGTGGTCGGGTCTGTCCATTCCGTTGGAAACAGGTCGGGTTGGGTCGTGCTTACGGATGATATCCTGCAGTTGGCGGGCAACTTTTGCTCCCCATTTCACGCTTTGTTCCTCCACTTCGTTGCCGATAAACCACATCACCACGCTCGGATTATTCCGATAATGGCGTACCAGATTGGTCAAATCTTTTTCGTGCCAATCCTTAAAATAGCGGTTGTAGCCGTTTTTCACTTTGGCGATGCCCCACTCGTCGAAACTTTCCACGGCGAGCATCATTCCCATTTCGTCGGCGATTTTTACGTATTCAGGGGCAGGCATATTGTGCGACGTGCGGATGGCATTCACGCCCATATCCTGCAAAATGCGGATTTGCCGACGGATAGCCGCTTCGTTGACCGCACCGCCGATCGGTCCCAAATCGTGGTGCATACACACGCCTTGAAAATTCACACGCCGTCCGTTGAGGAAAAATCCTTTGTCGGGAATGATTTCGATGGAACGGATGCCGAAAACGCTCGATGTTTCATCTGCCAAAACGCCATCAACATACAGTTTCGTTTCGGCAGTATAGCGGTTGGGCTGCCCGATGTCCCACAACTTCGGATGGTCAATGACGAACGATTGAAAAACGCCGTCCGTATCATATTGGTCTAACTCTTTTTTCGCTTGGGCGACGATTTTTCCGTTGGCATCTTTGAGCGATGTTTCTACGGAATAGCGTGCCGAAGGACTGCTTTTTTCCACTTCGGTTTTCACCTCCACGCGGGCGAATTTTTCATTTACTTCGGGTGTCGTGATTTGCGTTCCCCATATCGGGATATACGAATCCGATGTGCTGATAACGTGAACGTTGCGATACAATCCCGCTCCCGGATACCAACGCGACTGCTCTTCAAAATTCTCCAAACGAACGGCAAGCGTGTTTTTCCCTTTTTTTACAAGCGATGAAATATCAAAAAAGAACGTGTTGTAGCCGTTCGCCCAAAAGCCTGCTTCCTTGCCGTTGATGTACACTCTGGCGTTGCTCATCGCTCCGTCAAATTGGATAAACGTTTTTCTTCCTTCTTGAAAATCAGGAACTTCAAAGGTTGTTCTGTACCAGCCCACGCCCACAAACGGCAGTCCGCCTGTGCGTCCGGCGTGTTCAAAAGCGTTGGTTTGTCCGTCTTGTTTGATGGCGGTGTTTTGCTGGTCATTGCCTACGCTGAAAGGTCCGTAAATCGCCCAATCGTGCGGAATGCGTACCGATTGCCATCGGCTGTCGTTAAAACTCACTTCGGAAGCCTTCGGATTATCGTCTCGGGTAAATTTCCAGCCTTTCTCCAACGTAATTTGCGAACGGGTCTGCCCGAAAATCGCCATCGGAAAAGCTAAAAATAAGAGAAATAGGTGTTTCATATAATTTGGTATTAGGTTAAGTATGAAATATTTAAAAAGAATGAAACGCAAAGATAATGAAAAATTGCGGATATGTGATGAGGAAGTTCTTCGGAGTTAGGTCAAACGCACGAAAAAAATCCTACCTTTGTGCCTATGACATACGAATTGTTTTATTGATATAGAAGACTTTAGAGTTCAAGGTAAATGTCTTCACAAATTACGGGACGTCCTGTTAATCGGGCTTTTTACTTTTTTGAGCAATGGCGAAGACTATGAAGATAGGGTCATTTTTGCCAAAAATAATTACGATTTCGTTAAGTGTGCGATAAAAATAAATAGCTCTCTTAAAAATAAGTTATTTTAAATTTTAATAATACTTATATTCAGTATCTTGATAAATAATTTATCAAGTAATACTTTCATAAAAAATACCCATCCCAGCGACAAAGAAACATAATTATTAAACATATAAACCTCCTTTGTCCGAAAAAATGAATATTATTTTCCGTAAAAACTGCCTTTACTAATGGAAACTACAACTTTATTTTCTTACAATTGTATAATAAAATCAAATTACCAGAATATTTAACCTTTAAATTTTAAAGAGATGTCATACGATCAATTACTTTTGATTATTCATATCGTTGCAGCAACGGCATGGATTGGTGGAAATTTATTTATTTCAATAGTGTATGCTCCCCGGGCATTAAAATCAAAGTCACCGGCATTCATTAACAATTTTTCAAACTACGAGATTATTGGACTTCCTGCTTTGATAGTTTCGTTGCTGACAGGAATTGGGATGAGTTACCGACGAGGAATCGGTATTGACCAATGGTTTCATTTCCAAAACCCTATGGAAGGAACCATTTCTATAAAACTACTCATTTTTATAGTGATGAGTATTTTGATAATATTTGCAAAAACAACGATTATCCCTAAACTTAAGCGACATGATGTCAAGCAATTGCCTGCTTCTATCGCATATATTGCTACACTTACATTAATGGGACTTTTGTTTTTGATTATCGGAACCTATTTACGCTATGGGGGGCTTCTTTTATTTAATTAATATATGAATTTGATGTAAAATGATGTAAATCAATAATTTAATAGCATCACTTCCGCTGCCATCCTTCCGCTGGCAGCGGGAGAAATTAAAAATCCCTACTGAAACAATTATTTCGGTAGGGATTTTTTAGTTTCAAGAAATGCAATTATTCATTGTGAAGAAATGCCTTTTTGGCTTCGAGTTCTTCGGTGGTTTCTTTGTTGTCATCATCAGGTACACAACAGTCCACAGGGCAAACGGCAGCACACTGCGGCTCTTCGTGGAAGCCTTGGCATTCGGTACATTTGTCGGTAACAATAAAATAATATTCATCACTCACGGGTTCTTGCACCGCATCGGCATCCACCTGTTTGCCGTTGGGAAGTACGACGCTGCCGCTCAGGGCTGTGCCATCGCTGTATCGCCAATCATCGGCACCCTCGTAGATAGCGTTGTTCGGACATTCGGGTTCGCAAGCCCCGCAGTTGATGCATTCATCAGTAATTATAATAGCCATAAGTATTTCTTTTTTTAGTGAGTTATAAAATAAAAATCAAATTCCATTTGTTGCGTTTTGTTTCTTTTCCTGAAAGGAATTTTTCTGTTTTGAAAAATAGTCAAACATTCATTTTACGCAAAAACAGATTTGTAAAATCATTAAAACGTCTTTTTTCCATATATTTGTGGCAAAATTATTCCATTTTTACCACATAAACAAACCTTATGCTTTTAAAACAGAAAGTTGCCGCTCTTATAGCCCTCGGAAAATTCTTACAGCAGTTCGGGCAAACGCCTTTCTTGCTCGACCGGAGCCTACCCGATGGCGAGAATAAATTTCATGATTTTATTTCGGTTTTACGCCAAGCGGAGCAGCAAAACGGCTGGTTTACAAGCGATAATCTTCAATTTGCTTGCCAAAGCTGGGCATCGGCATTGACCGAAAAAAACATCGAGAAATGGCTTTCGGAGTACGATTTTTCTTCTTCCGAAAAGAAAACGGTGGCCGTAATTATGGCGGGCAATATTCCGCTGGTAGGGCTGCACGACTTTCTGTCCGTACTGGTGTCGGGACATCGGGCGTTGGTCAAATTATCTTCTAATGACAGGGTATTATTGCCGTTTTTGGCAGATTATCTGGCTTTTGTAGAGCCTCTGTGGCAAGAGAATTATATTTTTACGGAAGAACGGATGACCGATTTCGATGCCGTCATCGCTACAGGAAGCAACAATACGGCACGCTATTTCGGGTATTATTTCGGACAAAAACCGCACATCATTCGCAAAAACCGCCATTCGCTCGCCGTGCTTACGGGCAACGAATCGAAAGAAGAATTGTATGGCTTAGGGGAGGATATTTTCCGGTATTTTGGGCTGGGTTGCCGCAGCGTTTCCAAACTTTTTGTGCCTTGCGGATATGATTTTGATTTGTTTTTCAATGCCATTTTCCCTTACGGGGAAATTATCAACAACGCCAAATACGCCAACAATTACGATTACAATAAAGCTGTGTACCTGATGAGTCTCAGCCAATTACTCGAGAACGGGTTCTTGATGCTCAAAGAAGACGAAAGCGGCGCATCGCCTATCGCAACGATTTTTTATGAATATTACGAAAACATGTCGGATTTGCAAACGAAAATCCGAGCCAATGCCGAAAATATTCAGTGCATCGTTGCGAAAGA
This sequence comes from Capnocytophaga sp., assembly GCA_030538675.1. GTDB lineage: Bacteria > Bacteroidota > Bacteroidia > Flavobacteriales > Flavobacteriaceae > Capnocytophaga. Next base: position 14,530 of record JAUNTM010000016.1, on the reverse strand, counting down.
TTTTTCGGGAAATGACATTCCGTTTGGCAAAACCCAGCAGCCCGAACTTTGGGAGTATGCCGATGGGGTAGATACTGTTTCATTTTTAACAAATTTGAATAAAAAAACATACTGATATTTTTTATTTTCTGAAGTATAATCATCACTTTTGCAATTAATTTGAATGGTTGTAATTCAAATAGTGTAGTTCCTGTCATTTCACGAGGATGTTTTTGTTGATTGAAATAAAAATACCCGGATGGTTTTAAACAATATAGCAAAATGAAGAAACATAATTTCAGCGCGGGCCCGTCCATACTGCCGCAAGAGGTTTTCCGAAAAGCATCGGAAGCCGTTATAGATTTTAAAAACACAGGTTTGTCAATCCTTGAGATTTCGCACCGAAGCCCCGAATTTATTGAAGTAATGGACGAAGCGCGCTCACTCGCTCTTGAATTGGCAGGGCTTGACGACAGCTATGAAACCCTTTATTTGCAAGGCGGAGCGAGTACGCAATTCTTGTCCGTAGCGTACAATCTTTTGGAACGCAAGGGGGCATACGTTGATACCGGAACGTGGTCGGCAAAAGCCATCAAAGAAGCCAAAGCCTTTGGGGATGTGGATGTTATCGCATCGTCAAAAGAAAACGGCTACCGCAACATCCCGAAAGAAATACACATTCCCGCCGATGCCGATTATTTGCATATCACCACCAATAATACTATTTACGGCACGGAATTTCACTCCGTACCCGACACGCAAATTCCGCTTATTGCCGATATGAGTTCGGATATTTTTTCGCGGAAGTGGGAGTATTCCAAATTCGGTCTTGTTTACGCAGGCGCTCAAAAGAATTTGGGTTCGGCAGGGACAACGCTCGTCATCGTCAAAAAAGATATTTTAGGAAAAGTATCACGGCACATTCCGTCCATTTTGAATTATCAAGTACAAATCGACAACGAAAGCATGTTCAACACGCCTGCTACGTTTGCCGTTTACACGAATTTGCTTACACTACAATGGATAAAAAATAACGGCGGACTGCAAGGTATGGAAACCCGCAACAAAACCAAAGCCGATTTGCTCTATGCCGAGATTGACCGCAATCCGCTCGTAAAAGGTTACGCCGATACGCAAGACCGCTCGCTGATGAACGTTGTTTTTAACCTCGTGGACGAACAAGCACACAAAACGCTTTTTGACAACCTATGCAAAGAAGCCGGTATCAGCGGCGTGAAAGGACACCGCAGCGTGGGGGGCTACCGGGCTTCTATTTACAACGCAATGCCGGTTGAAAGCGTGCAAGTGCTTGTGGACGCACTAAAAGAATTGGAGCAAAAAGCCTAATTTTCAAAAAAAAATAATTACCTTTGCACAAAGGTGTCATTTTTATAAAAAAGATTGAATTATGAAGACAGTATATATTTTAAATAACAACTTGCGTTTTTGTAATAGGAATACCAATCTTTTTACAAAGCAGCGATAGAAATAGTAAAAAAATTCCCCGATAAGAAAGAAATTACCTATCTATGAAAATACTTGCAAACGACGGCATTTCCGACAAAGGAAAACAACAGTTGGAAAATGACGGATTTGAAGTCATCACTACCAAAGTTGCCCAAAATCAGTTGGCAAACTTCATTAACGAACACCAAATCAGTGCCTTGCTCGTGCGTTCGGCAACCACGGCTCGCAAAGAACTTATTGATGCTTGCCCGACACTCAGGCTCATCGGGCGCGGTGGCGTTGGTATGGACAATATTGATGTAGCGTATGCCAGAGAGAAAGGACTTCACGTGATAAACACACCTGCATCCTCTGCCAATTCGGTGGCAGAACTCGTTTTTGCCCATCTTTTTACGGGCGTTCGATTTTTGCACGATGCCAACCGCAATATGCCCCTCGAAGGCGAAACCCATTTTGACCAACTCAAAAAAGCCTACGCCAAAGGTGCCGAATTGCGTGGCAAAACGCTCGGAGTTATCGGTTTTGGACGTATTGGTCAGGCAGTTGCCCGAATGGCGATTGGCTTGGGAATGAATGTGGTAGCTTGCGACCCGTTTGTGGAAAAAGCAACGATACAATTGTCGTTTTTTGACGGACAGACACTTGATTTTGAAATAAAAACACTGGAAAAAGGCGAAGTGCTTTCAAAGTCCGATTTTATCACATTGCATGTTCCCGCACAGGGAGAATATGCTATCGCACAGAAAGAATTTGATTTGATGAAAAACGGGGTCGGCATCATCAATCTTGCACGAGGAGGTGTGATAAATGAAGAGGCGCTAGTGGAGGCTCTCGATAGCGGAAAACTTGCTTTTGCAGGATTGGACGTGTTTGAAAACGAACCCACACCTTCTGTCCGCGTGTTGATGCATCCTAAAGTTTCGTTAACGCCGCATATTGGTGCGGCAACTGATGAGGCTCAGGATAGAATTGGTACAGAATTGGCTACGCAAATCAGCAATCTTTTAAAATAATAAAAATTAATTAAAACCTAAAAAAAATGGCAGGAATTTTAGATCTTTTGGGCAACAAAAACGTCCAACAAATTATCCAAGGAGTAAGCGGTGAAACGGGCATTTCCCAATCACAGGCTTCATCGGTTATCAACATGGCGTTACCATTATTGATGGGAGCTATGCAGAAAAACAGTTCGGACAGCCAAGGTGCTGCAGGCCTACTTAGTGCATTGCAAAGTAGCAAACACGACGGTAGCTTGCTGGACAACTTGGGAGGGCTCTTCAGTGGCGGTGTCAACAGTGCTGTTACTACCGACGGTGTAGGTATCTTAGGACATCTGCTCGGGGGCAGCAACACGAGTACTGTATCAAATGCCATCAGTAACAAAACGGGAGTGTCATCAGCCAATGTAACTAAAATCCTGGCCGTATTAGCGCCTATATTGATGAGCTATCTCGGGAAGCAGGTAACTTCAAACAAAGTAAGCAATTCAAGCGGATTGGGCTCATTGCTCAACAGCACCTTAGGAAGCAACCAAGGTGGAAGCATGCTTACGTCACTACTTGATTCGAACGGCGACGGCAGCATTCTTGACGATGTAGCCGGGCTTGTACTCGGAGGCGGTAACAGCACACAGAAAAAAGGCGGATTGGGCGGCTTGCTCGGCGGACTTTTTGGAGGAAAATAATCGTATAAAAAATCAATAAAACCGAAGCAGCTATAATTGTTTCGGTTTTTTTTGATTTTTATTACCCTCCTAAAACCTATCTTCTAACTCCTAACCCCTCTCTCAAAAATGACCGATTTTCTTATTTTATTCGTAGCCGCTATTTCTGCAGGAATGCTCGGAGCTCTTACGGGGCTCGGTGGTGGTGTTATTATTGTGCCGTTGCTCACTATTGGTTTCGGCGTACCGATACATTATGCGGTGGGGGCATCGCTTATCTGCATCATTGGAACGTCTACCGGAGCGGCTTCGGCATATGTCAAAGAAGGATTTACCAATATGCGCGTAGGGATTTTCCTCGAAGTTTCGACTACTTTGGGAGCTATCGCCGGAGCGATGCTTGCCGGATTATTGCCGGGCTCTATTCTCGGGATTATTTTCGGGTTGATACTGCTCGTTACGGTAGTCATCAACACTCGTACCAAGCCTAATCATAAAACCCAACGTACGGAAGGTTCGCTGGCAGACAAACTCAAACTCTACGGTTCGTATCCCGATAGGGGAGAGGAAGTGAGCTATGCGGCAAGCAACGTGATGGGCGGTTTCGGGATGATGGGCGTGGCGGGAATGCTTTCAGGATTGCTTGGTATCGGAGGCGGAGCATTCAAGGTATTGGCAATGGACAATATCATGAAACTTCCTTTTAAAGTATCGACCACCACGAGCAATTTTATGATTGGCGTAACGGCAGCCACCAGTTCGCTTATCTATTTCCAACGCGGGCATATTATTCCTGAACTCGCAGCCCCTGTATTGCTTGGCGTGGTTATCGGCTCGTTTGCCGGAACGAAAATTTTCATGAAAGCCAAAACACAATCGCTCAAAGTGCTTTTTGCTGTTGTCGTTTCGGCGGTTTCTATTTATATGATTTACAACGGAATAACCAATTATTTGAAATGATGAACACAACAACACATCCGCACGTTGACAAGCTCAGCACATATATAGGGAACCTTTTGCGTATCGGCGTATATTTGTCAGTAACAATTGTAATTATCGGCATCCTATTGGCGCTGGTCCGTCAAGATTTGTTTGTTGATGGCGAACTTTTTCACATCACAAAAGAAAACGAAAATTACTTTATGGTATTCTACAATGACCTCAAGCAGGGCAAAAGCGTGTCTGTTATTATTTTAGGAATTATGATAATGCTCTTTACGCCTGTGTTGCGGTTGCTATTCGCTTTGGTCGGTTTTCTGTTGGAAAAAGATTATTTGTACGTAGTAATTACGGCAGCGGTACTCGGTGTGATGGCACTGAGTATCATATTGGGAGCCTCGCATTGATTTTTTTATGTGAGAATGCTGTTTTTTGAAAAAATATTGAAAATGAAAAAATATTTTTTTCAAAAAATATAATTTACTGAAAATGAGGATGATGCTTTTTGTTCTAACCTTGTAAAACGGCATGATTCATTTGTTTTTTCGTATAAAAATTTGGCTGGTGTCATTATTTTTGCTATATTGCGGCTGTAATAATCATAAAACATAAAAACAATGAAAAAAATTATTTTAGTTGCAGCCATAGCGGTTGCCGGAGTATGGAGTGCCAGCGCACAGAGTTTTGGAGTAAAAGCGGGGTACAACCACGCCAATTTGAGTGGCGATACGCCTACGGATTTGGATTTTAAGGCAAACAGCGGTTTCTATGTAGGAGCGTTAGTAGAGCTGTCATTAACCGATTTTTTTGCGATACAGCCGGAAGTCATTTATTCGCGGCAGGGAGCAAAAGCCAAAATCCTTACAGTGGAAAACACGCTGAATATGGACTATCTGAACGTCCCGGTGATGGCAAAAGTGAAGCTCGGTGATAGTTTTAGTGTTTTGGCAGGGCCGCAATTTGGTTTTTTGATAGGAGACCCCGAATGGAAAACCGATTTGGGCAGTGGCACGACAACGGATTTGGGTAAAGATTCGTTTGCCAAATTTGATGTCGGGCTTGGGATCGGAGCGATGTTCAAAACCGCCGGCGGACTTTTTGTTGACGCACGTTATACGCACGGATTAACCAATACATTTGACAAAGACAATGATTCTTGGAACAACATCAGTATAGGCGACAAAAACGATTTCAAAAACTCGGTATTTTCCATAGGATTAGGATTTATTTTCTAATAATTGAAGACTGTACCGTTTTTTAAATAAGCGTTGTAGGTTAAAAAAAGTAATTAATTATCGAGAAAAAGGGCTGTTCAAGTTTCTTGAGTTGCCCTTTTTTTATTGTCCTAATTCTAACTGATTTTTGATTAAACTATAATATTCTTTTTTTTGGGAGACTAATTCATTATGGGATCCTTGTTCTATAATTCCCCCCTCCTTTAATACAATTATCTTATCGGCATTTTTTACTGTAGACAGACGGTGGGCTATGACAATAACCGTTTTCCCTTTGAAAAAAGATTGTAATCGGTCATAAATTGTCTTAAATCCCAATTCGGAGGCAACCTCAGAAATATCAAGTAATGAGACCCCTTCTCTGGTCAAAAAGCAACGGTTTCTCAGGAAAGCAACACTATATTTTTTTCCATAATAGTAGGTTATCATTGCCAGACATGCAGGACCGCAATCCATCTCATCTAATTGAGGGAAAATTTTCATTATCTCAATCTGCTTTTTTCTCCTTCAAGCCCGCTGTTCCTTGTGTTGTCATCTACTTCTTTACCTTTATAAAAACTATACGTGAGCGACACGCCAAATATTTGCGTATGTGCTTTGTGATAATTATAACTGTATATGTTATTATAATCGTACTCAGATTTTGACCGCGAAGTATTGAAAATATCATTCGCATAAACATTCAATTTGAACGATTTAGAAATCGGATAAAACAAACTCATATTCAGCGAATTGTTATAATAATTACGGGTGTACATCCAGCGGTAGCCCGAAGTGCCGGAATAATCTATCCCTATTTCCATATCTTGCCAAGGTAAATAAACGCGTTGGAACAGTTGAACGTATCCGTATGCCGAAGCAAATCTTTCGCTGGGAAGTTTAAAATCCAAATAACCGCCCGTGAGTTTTAAATTTGCTTCCCACCAATCGTTAATTTTATAAAATGTGGACGCACCGACATAAAAATTATTTTGATAGCCTATGTTTTCAGGACGCGTGGTCAATATGCCGTTTCTATCGGAAGGGATTGATAAAATGTTGTTTTCAAAATAACGGTACAAGAGAGTTACGTCCACCCTTCCTATTTTGTAGCCAGTCTGAATTTGATAAAAATCCGTAGGCTTCAAATCTACGTTCCCTGTATAAGCTGTTGTGGCAGAAGTAATTACGTACGTAGGATTAAATAAATTATAATTCGCTCTGCTTAATCGTTGTGCTACTGAAATGTAAAAATTTTTATTCCATAAAGTAGTATTATATTGGGCGTTGAATAGTAACCGGGTGTTGTTATTGTCATAACTGACCAGCGTATTGGTAAAATCATTGTAATTATATTCCAACCGAACGCCCAAAGCTACCGATGATTTTTTCCCAACGGGAAAATTATACCGGGAAAAAGCAGCCAAAATGTATTCTTTTAGGAAAAAATCATTTGAAAAATTTGTGTTTTTAATCCGCTGACCTCCCAAAATGTCGATATAGTCAAAATAATCTTTATTATCAACCAATGAAAGCCGGGTACCTAATGAAAATTGTCTTTTATTGGCGTATTTTTTATTCCAAGAAGCTCCAAACGCATACACAAAACCGTCTGAAATAAATTTTGTTCGGTCAATTTTGTAGAGACAAGGGTACGATGGTGAATATCTTCTTCCTGTAACGGATTTTCAAACTTTTTGCTCATAAAGTCAAATGAAATTTTAACATTTGAGTCCAGCGTATCAAGAGTGCTGTTAAAATTTAACGAGAAGGAATGGTCTTTGCTTATTTGGTCAAAAGTACGCCTTGAAGTCAGCAGATAATCATACGCATTATTTCTGAAAATATCCGTACGGGGTATTACGGTTATGGTCGGCATCGGCATCGTAACCGAGTATGTACAAAAAACTTATACCTGAATTTTCCGACAGATAATAATCAAAACCGAAATCGAAAAAATTTTCTTTCCGTTTTAAACTTGCGTTTGTGAAACTATTATAGATAAGATTTTGATTTTTAAGCGATTGATTAGCCGTATTTTCCATGAAAGAATTACTACGACCGTGATACAACATTCCGAATACACGGAAATGTTCAGTGCCGTAAAACAAACTTGCATCACTTGTATATCCAAATTCTTTACGATGAAAAACACTCTGCATCAAAGAACCGCTCCAACCTGCCCGCTGGATGGTATTTATTTTGATGACTCCTGCTTTAGAAGCATCTACATCAGCACCTACTTTGTCCACAACTTCAATATTTCGGATACTTTTTATAGGAATTGAACTTAAAAACGATACGATTTTGTCTTTGCTTAGATTTAGTTCCTTTCCGTCAAAAACGACAAGAATAGCATCACTCCCGAAGATTTTTAATCCGTTGATAGTCGAAATACTCGGAGCGTAATTCAAAATCGAAAAAATGTCAGGGCGGTTGCTCAAGCGAGAGCCTGCCACCTCAATCAGTGTGCCGGTAGCTGTCGGGACGATAGGATTTTTTTGGGCAGAAACCACGACTTCTTTGAGTTCTTGAACACTTTCAGCGATAGAAATAGTCCCCAATGACACATTGGAATTGACCAAAACCTGTTGCGTATACGTGTCGTAAAAAACCGATATGATTTCAATGGTGTACGTGCCTTGTGGAATTTCTTGAAATGCAAACGCTCCGTTATCGGCTGAAATTGCGGTTTTCATCACGTTATCCGCTTGCAAAAGCTTTATCGGACAATTGGCTACCGGGATATTATCATGATTTACCAGCGTTCCGTTTACGCTGAACTGTCCCCAACAAAAGAAAGGAACAAAAAGTATGGCAAAAAAACTACTAATTTTCATCGTGTGGTAGATTGAACGTTAATCATGGTGTATGGAATAAAAAGGTTCAGGAGCATAAGGACAATTTTTATTTCGGCACACAGGCTCATTTTTGTAATTTATAAGATTAACTAAAAACTGTTTATTTTTTAATGAAATATAATCAGCCTGTTTTTTTAGTTTATACGCTCTCAATTATAAATATGATACAAATTTAATTCATATAAATTTAAAAATCAATATTTAATAAGTAAAATACGGATGTTAAATAAAATATACAGATAGAATAAATAAAGATAAGTAAGTACTATTATTTTAACATGAGTTCGATATAAGAAAATATTGTAAATCAACGCTTTAATTCCCTCACCCCCTCTCCCTTATGTGAGCGAAAGCGAGGAAGTGTTAGGGGTTGGGGGGTGAGGGTTTTCTCGAAAATAAGATGCTAATAATCAGCAGCTTGCTACATCAAACTCACGTTATTTTATATAGATTAGTATAAAAAAATGACTATTCTTCTCTGTGAAAATTGCTTTTACCTATGGAATCTATAACACGATTAAAAAAACAAAGTATTATTGTTGTCAGACACGCATGGCAAACATCGTTTAACCGATATCCTAAAAGCATTCAGATTGTAAATCATTGTGGCTAGAGAGATATGGACGAAATCCCAGTTTATTTCGGTTTTTTCTTTTCAATAAAATAACACTTTGACCACTTGCACAATTCAAAATAAAAATTACTTTTGCAAAAAAATAAATTTAAACCTATCAGAATATGTATTGGACATTAGAATTAGCATCTTATCTGAGCGATGCACCGTGGCCGGCTACAAAAGACGAGTTGATTGATTACGCTATCCGTACCGGAGCACCGCTTGAGGTAGTTGAAAACCTTCAATCACTTGAAGATGAGGGGGATATGTATGAATCGATTGAGGAAATTTGGCCTGATTACCCTTCCGAAGAAGATTACCTTTGGAACGAAGAAGAGTATTAAAGTCGGGAATACCGCAAAAAGTCCTTTATTTACTAAAGGGCTTTTTATTTTTCTGTATATTTGGCAGTCCAATGCAGAGTGGTATGTTTATTGCCTTTTTTAAACTATAAAATTTTAACTGATTCCGTCAATTAACAACATTAGAACATGAGTATCATAAATTCGCTAATCAAGATTTTCGTAGGCGATAAAGCAAAAAAAGACGTCAAAGAAATACAGCCGATTGTAGCCAAAATAAAAGCATTTGCATCTCATTTAGAGGGAGTTACCAATGATGAACTCCGTGCAAAAACCATCGAATTTAAAGAAAAAATAAAATCGGCTCGCAGCGTTGCCGATACCAAAATAGCCGAACTCCAAGAGCAGGCCAATGCCACGGACGACATCGACCGTAAGGAAGATTTGTACACCGAAATTGACAAACTCAATGCCGAAGCCTACGAACTGTCCGAAAAAATGCTCAACGAAATCCTCCCGGAAGCCTTCGCCGTGGTAAAAGAAACTGCCCGCCGCTTCGCTAATAATCAAGAGATTACGGTTACAGCATCGCCTTACGACCGAGAACTTTCAGCAACAAAACCGTATGTAACGCTTGATGGCGATAATGCCGTTTGGCAGAATTCGTGGGACGCTGCCGGAAAGGAAGTTACGTGGGACATGGTGCATTATGACGTGCAACTCATCGGCGGTATCGCCCTCCACCAAGGAAAAATTTCTGAAATGCAGACAGGGGAAGGAAAAACCCTCGTTGCCACATTGCCCGTTTATCTCAATGCCCTTACGGGAAATGGCGTTCACCTCGTAACCGTGAATGACTATTTGGCACGCCGGGACAGTGCGTGGATGGGACCCCTCTTCGAGTTCCACGGATTGCGTATAGATTGTATTGATAATCACAGACCTAACTCGCCCGAACGCCGCCGTGCTTACGAAGCCGACATCACTTACGGAACGAATAACGAGTTCGGTTTCGATTACCTACGTGACAATATGGCACACACGCCCGAAGATTTGGTACAGCGTCCGCACAATTACGCCATCGTTGATGAGGTAGATTCCGTTTTGGTCGATGACGCACGGACGCCGCTTATTATATCCGGCCCTACGCCCCAAGGCGAACTCCACGAATTTAACGAACTCAAACCCGTCGTGGCGGATTTGGTCGCCAAACAACGGCAGTATCTCAACGGCGTCCTTGCCGAAGCCCGCAAGCTCATTTCCGAAGGAAACACCAAAGACGGCGGTTTCCTCCTGCTCCGTGTACACCGCGGATTGCCCAAAAACAAAGCTCTTATCAAATTCCTCAGTGAGGAAGGCGTGAGGCAAATCCTGCAAAAAACAGAAAATTTCTATATGCAGGACAACAACCGTGAAATGCCCAAAGTTGACGAGGAACTCTATTTCGTTATCGACGAAAAAAACAACCAAATCGAACTGACCGACAAAGGATTTTCGGATATTTCGTTTGACGGCGATGAGAAATTTTTCGTCCTCCCCGACATCGGAATTGAAATCGCCAATATCGAAAAACAAAATCTGCCCATCGAAGAAGAAGCCGCTCTCAAAGAAAAATTATTCCAAGATTTCGGCGTGAAAAGCGAACGTATCCACACGCTGAACCAACTCCTCAAAGCCTATGCCCTTTTTGAAAAAGACGTTGAATATGTGGTCATTGACAACAAAGTAATGATTGTCGATGAGCAAACAGGGCGGATTATGGACGGCCGGCGTTATTCCGACGGATTGCACCAAGCCATCGAAGCAAAAGAAAATGTTAAAATCGAAGCCGCTACGCAAACCTACGCCACCATTACGCTCCAAAATTATTTCCGTATGTACAAAAAACTGTCGGGGATGACAGGAACGGCAATTACCGAAGCAGGCGAATTTTGGGAAATCTACAAACTCGATGTCGTGGAAATTCCAACGAACCGACCCATCGCCCGTGCGGATAATAACGACCTTATTTACAAAACGAAACGTGAAAAATACAACGCCGTCATCGACGAAGTATCCAATCTTTCGGCAGCAGGCAGGCCGGTACTTATCGGGACAACTTCGGTGGAAGTTTCGGAACTCCTCAGCCGTATGCTCACGATGCGGAAAATCCAGCACAACGTTCTCAACGCCAAACTTCACAAAAAAGAAGCCGAAATTGTTGCCGAAGCCGGAAAACCGGGCGTGGTAACGATTGCGACCAATATGGCAGGTCGGGGAACGGACATCAAGCTTACGCCCGAAGTGAAAGCCGCCGGCGGATTGGCTATCATCGGGACGGAACGCCATGATTCACGCCGTGTGGACAGGCAGCTTCGCGGTCGTTCAGGACGGCAGGGCGACCCCGGAAGTTCGCTCTTCTACGTGTCGCTTGAAGATAATTTGATGCGGCTTTTCGGCTCGGAACGCATCGCCAAAATGATGGACAGAATGGGGCACAAAGAAGGCGATGTGATTCAGCATTCCATTATGACCAGCCACATCGAGCGGGCTCAGAAAAAGGTGGAAGAGAACAGTTTCGGCGTGCGGAAACGCTTGCTTGAATACGATGATGTGATGAACGCCCAGCGTGAGGTTATCTACAAACGCCGCCGCAACGCACTCGAAGGCGAACGCCTCAAAGTCGATATCGCTAATATGATTTTTGATACCTGTGAAAACATTGTAGAAGTGAACAAAGCAGGGAATAACTATAAAAATTTCGAGTTTGAAATCATTAAATATTTCTCGCTGAAAACGGAAATCACCGAAGCTGAATTTGCCAAACAAACAACGAACGAACTTGAGTTCCGTCTTTATAAAGAAATTTTAAAGCATTATCAAGAAAAAACAGAACGCAGTGCTAATCAGGCATTTCCCGTAATTAAAGACGTGTACGAAAATCCGTCGAACCATTACGAACGCATCGTAGTGCCGTTTACCGACGGACAGAAAACGCTCAATATTGTTACCGACCTGAAAGAAGCCTACGAAAGCCAGGGTAAGAAATTGGTCAATGATTTTGAGAAAAACATAACCCTTGCCGTCATTGATGAGGAATGGAAAACGCATCTCCGCAAAATGGACGAACTCAAGCAGTCGGTGCAGTTGGCGGTTCACGAACAGAAAGACCCGCTTTTGATTTACAAATTTGAGGCTTTTGAGTTATTCAAAGCGATGGTAGACAAGGTTAATAAAGAAATGATTTCGTTTATGTTCAAAGGCGAACTTCCTGTACAAAACCCGAATGCCGTACAAGAGGCACGCCAAGCCCGTCCGCAGCGTGATAACTACCAAACTTCCAAAGAAGAAGTGCTTAATTCTGATGAATTGGCATCACGCAACCGCCAAGCCGGAGAAATGCAACAGCGACCACGCATAACGGAAACCATCGTCCGGGAGCAACCCAAAGTAGGGCGTAACGAAAAAGTAACGATACAGCACGTACTCACCGGCGAGAAAAAACAAATGAAATACAAACAAGCACTGCCATTGCTCGAAAAAGGCGAATGGGTGGTGGTTGCGTAACTATTTGATTTTTAGATAGAAATAAAGTGAAGGCGTTGCAGTACAACGTCTTTACTTTTTTACGGATAATAAGCCCTAATACCCGAAACCCAACTCCCAAAAAATGAATTTTAGCATCATCATTCCCGCCCATAATGAAGCAGACTGCATCGGTTTGACGCTTGATTCGCTTTTGCGACAAACCAAAAAACCGTTGCAAATCATTGTGGTTGACGACCATTCAACTGATGAAACGCCTTCTGTTTTGAGAAAATATCAATCTGAAAACGAGTGTATTACGGTTATCCGAAGGGAAGAAGGAGCAACGCATTTGCCCGGAAGCAAAGTGGTGCAAACTTTCAATGCGGGATTGTCATTTTTACACCCCGACACGGACATCATCTGTAAATATGATGCCGATTTGGTATTTCCTGAAAATTATTTGGAAGTTATGGAAAGTGAATTTTCTAAAAATCTCCGGTTGGGAATGTGTGGCGGTCATTGCCTTATCGAAAAAAACGGAGCTTGGGTTTTGGAAAATCTTACCTCAAAAAATCATCTTCGGGGAGCGTTAAAAGCCTATCGGAAAGAATGTTTTGAGGCTGTCGGCGGACTTAAAATAGCGATGGGCTGGGACACCGCCGACGAACTTCTTGCCCGCTATCACGGCTGGGAAGTAAAAACGATTGAAGGCTTGGGAGTGAAGCACTTACGCCCTACGGGAGCGGGTTATAATCTCAATGCCCGCTATCTGCAAGGGAGTGTTTTTTACAGACTTCGATACGGTTACATTCTGTCGCTGTTGGCTTCAGTAAAATTAGCATTGAAGAAAGGCAACGTGCGTTTGTCCGCCGACTATATCAAAGGATTTTTCAAAGCCAAAAACGAAAAACAACCGTTTTTGGTAACCAAAGAACAAGGAAAATGGATACGGAAATATCGTTGGCAAGCGATAGTCAATAAAATTAGATAATTTGGAAATTTGAGAATTTGAAAGTTTGAAAATGATTTACTTACTCAAAAATATTTTTGATTTGGAAATTTCCAAATTAAAAACCTATGCTCTGGGAAAAACTACTATCGTTCAACCGCCAAGGCGACACCAAAAAACGTCTGCGGAAAGAATAAGACGAAACCCGTTTGGGGTTTGAAATCGATGCTGAATTCACAAAAAAAAATAGAATATTTGCAGAAAAATATTTATTAAAAAAAATAAATTCAGATATTAACTGTATACTATTTGTTTTGACAATCTGACAAAAAATCAAATATGCTTATTTTATAAATTTTGCATATTGTAGCGATATGAATAACCCACTTGCTACTTTGACCTGTTTCCATTCTGGAATAAGCCGATTGAGATATTTCTAACAAATCAGCAATTTCTTCTTGCGACCATTTTTTTTGATTACGAAGTGTTAATAATTTTTTACTGACTAATTTTCTTCATAACTAATTATTTAACGTGAGTTCGATATAAGAAAACATTGTAAATCAACGCTTTAATTCCCTCACCCCCAACCCCTAACACTTCCTCGCTTTCGCTCACATAAGGGAGAGGGGAGCCACTCGGATAGCATTGAGCTTTTTCTCCCCTCTCCTTTGGAGAGGGGTTGGGGGTGAGGGTTTCCGCGAAAATAAGACGCTAATAATCAGCAGCTTGTTACATCGAGCTCACGTTATTTAACGTTTCACAAAAATACAAAATTATTTTTTAAATTACCCGATAATCGCATAATAATTATAGAAACACATCGCTATCTTTGTACTATAATTAATTTAAATTTTATTATGAATATATTTATAAAAATAATCACTTTTAGCGTGATAATGGCAATCGTTATTTATGCTCTTGACACTTTTATTTTCAAATTTAGTTTTAGCAAACTTTTTTACTTAATAATTTACGTTGTAACAGCTATTTTATTCGTGCTTTGGGAGAAATATTACAAAAAAAGTATTAC
>JAUNTM010000131.1 GCA_030538675.1 Capnocytophaga sp. | reverse complement strand
TATTGGCTATTCCCTATTGGCTATCCCCTCTCCCCTAACTTTACCATATATCTTTGAGTCCTTCTCTGACAGCTTCATCATATCTTTCTTTGTTAAATGAATACAAAAATGGTGATTTGTGAGCTCCACCTTTGCGCACTTCATCTAATTTTTCAAGAATTTGGTAATTATTTATCTTTCGATAGAAATTCCCCCGATTGAGTTTTCTGCCTAATATAATTTCATAGAGAGATTGCAACTCAGGCATCGTAAATTTTTTAGGCAACAGATTATACCCTACAGGATGTATCGTCAGGTCTTTACGAAGACTTTCCAAGGCGGTATCAAATATATACCGATGGTCCATCATCAGCTGCGGAAGTTTCTCAACATCATGCCATTGGCAGTCACTCGACAGCTTGTCGACAACAGGCGTAACTTTCTTATAATCAACCAATGCGTAAAATCCAATCGAGATAAATCGAGCTCCAAGCCACTCATCTTTGATAGAAGCATCGGGTTTGTTATAAAATTCTTCCGAACGGTTGAGTTCGCCAAAAACATTAAATTGTTTCAAAAAAATATCCTCTGCCCCCGTCCGTTCTTTGAGAATACGTATCGCGGCATCTTCCAAATTCTCATCAAAACGAATAAAACCTCCCGGAAGTCCCCAATCGTCTTGTCGTTTCATTTTTATCAGCAATCCTTTGAGCTTCAGTTGCTCACGGTCGTAGCCGAATATCACGCAATCCAACGAAAGATGCGGAATGCTATTTTCTTTGTAATATTCTATTGCCTTTTGTTCAGTCTCGGTCATTTCATTATTTCTCGCTGTCATTGGTAAGTTTGTGGTTGGTTTATACTGTTAAAATAACATCAAATTTTATACCAAAAATACTTTTCGCAACTTCTTTTTCTAATTTAATTTAGATATTTTCAGCAATTTGCAATGCTTTTTGCAATGCACCGAGTTTGTTGTAAACTTCTTGGGTTTCGTTTTCTTCGGACGATGCTGCCACAATGCCTGCTCCTGCTTGAAAATACAGTTTGTGATTATGACACAAAAAAGTGCGTATCATGATGGCATGATTGAAATTTCCTTTGAAATCCATAAAGCCAATCGCGCCGCCATAATAGCCCCGTGAGGTCGGTTCGTACTTCTCTATCAGCCTGAGAGCCATTGGCTTGGGAGCCCCGCTGAGTGTCCCTGCGGGGAAGGTATCAGCGACTACTTGCATGGTCGGGATATCCGTTTTTTTCATACCTGTTACTTTTGAAACTAAGTGAATTACATGTGAGAAAAACTGGACTTCTTTGAACGTCTCTACTTCTACTTGCGAACCGTTGCGGCTCAAATCATTGCGTGCCAAATCGACCAACATCACGTGTTCGGCATTTTCTTTGGCATCTTCCGAAAGTACTTTGGCAAGCTCAGCATCCTGGGCATCATTGCCTGTACGGCGGAAGGTTCCCGCAATGGGATGTATCTCTGCTTTTCCCTCACGCACAATGAGTTGTGCCTCCGGCGAACTACCAAAGAGCTTGAAGTTTCCAAAATCAAAAAAGAATAAATACGGGGACGGATTGATGCTTCGCAAAGCACGATATACGTTAAATTCATCGCCTTTGAATGCTTGCTGAAAACGCCTGCCCAATACCAATTGAAACACATCGCCTCGAAAACAATGTTCTTTGGCTTGCCGAACCATTTGCTTGAAATCGCCATCGGTCATATTGGAAGACGCCTCGCCCGAGCGTTGGAAATTATACGAAGTGAAATTTTTCGATTTTAATAATTGTATAATCTCGGGCAATTCGCTACTGTCATCGCCATATACGTGCGAGAATATATGAGCTTCATTCTTGAAATGGTCTATCGCTATAACATTCTTATAAACAGCATAATACACATCCGGAATAGGTATACTGTTGTCTTTTTTTGTGATGTGTACCGTCTCAAAATAGCGGACGGCATCGTAAGCGATGTAGCCAAAAAGCCCGTTGGAAATGACTTTGGAATTTTCATAATCCGAATGGAATCGGGAGGCAAAATGACTAATTTGGTCGGGGATATTACTCGCCGAACTTATCGGAATCACCTCATGCGTTCCATCGGGATAGCGTTGCGTAATAGTTTCGTTTTCCACTTTAATGTCGGCTATCGGGGTAAAACATATAAACGAAAAACTGTTGCTATTTGCTTGATAATCACTACTTTCTAGCAATATACTGTTCGGGTATTTATCTCTGATTTTCAGGTAAATACTCACTGGCGTAACAGTATCAGCGATGAGGGTTTGGGTATGCGTTTGAAAAGAAAATGGTTTCATATAAATTTTTATTTTATTCTTACCGGAAATTTATTTTTGGGCATAAAAAAAGGTTTGCCGTGAATTGACAAACCTTTTTAAAATGTACAGGCAGTACGCTCACGATTGTCCTACGTAAGTAAATTCCACCACCAAAACATTTCTGCTACTTTGTACACTACTTTATAAATATTACACACAAGGCAAATGTATGCAAATATAATTTACCAATCAAGTTTTTTAACACAAAAAAATAAAACCCCACGAATTGTCAATTGACTAAACGAAAATACCATTTATTGATATAGCAACAACGTGCCAATACAGAGGACAGGTACGAAAGTAAAATACCCATCCAACAGCTTCTTTGCATTAACCCCGCGTAACTTATCAGACGGTTCTATCCATCAAGTCGTGGGCAAACTCTTTGAGTTTCTCTTTTTTATCGGCAGCAATATCCAATGCGTCAAGGTTTTGCAATGCCGACCATGTATATTTTTCGATTTCCTTACGGATAAATTCATCCGCTTTCGTATCAACAAAAAGTTGGGTTACAGCTTGTATTTTGGCTTCAGGCTCGGCATCGGTTTGTTGGTGCCAACGGGTGAGTTCAGTTCGTTGGGCTTCGTTTGCGTTTTCTAATGCTTTGATTACCAATAGCGTTTTTTTGTTTTCAAGAATATCGCCCCCTATTTTTTTACCAAATGTATCATCGCCAAACGTATCCAAATAATCGTCTTGCAGCTGAAACGCCAATCCCAATTGTACACCAAAATCATAGATTAGCTGTTTGTTTTCGGCAGAAGTTTCAGCCACGATAGCCCCCATTTGCAGGGCAGCCCCCACCAATACGGCGGTTTTGTAGCGTATCATAAGCAAATAGTCGGCTTCCGACACGAGGCTTTGGCTCTCAAAATCAATATCATATTGCTGTCCCTCACAGACTTCCAATGCCGTCTTACTAAATAATTGAGCCAGTTCCCGGAATATTTCGGGTTTGTAACTTTCAAAAAATTGATACGCCAATATCAGCATCGCATCGCCTGAAAGAATAGCCGTATTCAAATTCCACTTTTCGTGCACTGTAGTTTCGCCTCGCCTAAGAGGAGCTTTGTCCATAATATCATCATGAACCAACGAAAAGTTATGAAAAACTTCCACTGCCAAAGCGGCATGCAAAGCATTTTTATAATCTTTGCCGAAGATGTCAGCCCCCATTAGTGTCAAAATAGGACGTATGCGTTTACCACCGATATTCAATATGTAATGCATTGGTCCGTAAAGACTTACAGGCTCTCTGTGCGAGATGTAAGCGTGCATGTGTTCCAAAAAATCGGCTCTGTAACGGTCAATAGTAGGCATATTATATATGATTTGGGTGCAAAAATAGTATTTTTATCGGAAAAATAAAACACAGACCGCAAATAACAAAATCGTAAATAAAATCACAAAATACTGATTTTTCACGGGCGCATTTAAGAAAAGAAACTTAAATTCTTTATTTTAACTTTGCGTTAACATTAGCGGAACGTTTTTTTTATGATATTGCCAATCGATTTGAAAGCATATAGCTGTATCCAAAAAAAAGAAAACAACCTTTGTAAAACATACTCACACCAACATCATAACTAACTGAATAACAGGAATTAAAATAATCAATGCGTCTAATAATAAATAATTACTAACATAATGAATATAACCACTTCATCCGTCGACATCGGACAAATAAATGAGAGAATTGAGCGTGAAAGTTTGTTCATCGACGCCCTGACTTCCGAAATGAATAAAGTAATCGTAGGTCAGAAGCACATGGTCAATTCGTTGCTCATCGGACTTTTAGGACAAGGACACATCTTGCTGGAAGGTGTTCCCGGATTGGCTAAGACACTTTCTATCAACACATTATCAAAAGCGGTACACGGTACTTTCAACCGGATACAGTTTACTCCCGATTTACTTCCTGCCGATGTGGTCGGAACGATGACTTACAACATCAAAAATAATGATTTTAACATTAAGAAAGGACCCATCTTCGCCAACTTTATCTTAGCAGATGAGATAAATCGAGCCCCTGCCAAAGTACAATCGGCACTACTCGAAGCCATGCAAGAAAAGCAGGTTACCATTGGTGACACTACCTTCCGTTTGGACAGACCTTTTATGGTTATGGCAACGCAAAACCCTGTGGAACAAGAGGGTACATATCCGTTACCCGAAGCTCAAGTAGACCGGTTTATGCTCAAAACGGTGATTGACTACCCTAAAATCAACGAAGAGCAGCAAATCATGCGTGATAATTTACGCAACATTGCCACCGAAGTAAATCAAGTGGTTACACTCGACCAAATTCTCAAAGCTCAAGTAGCTGTAAGAGAAGTATATATGGATGAAAAAATAGAAAAATACATCCTCGATATTATATTCGCAACTCGTTATCCCGAAAAATACCAATTGGCAGACCTCAAGCCGCTCATTAGTTTTGGAGCTTCACCAAGGGGAAGTATCAATTTGGCGATGGCATCCAAGTGTCATGCGTTCATCAAACGTAGAGGATATGTAATTCCTGAAGATGTTCGTGCCGTAGTGTATGACGTTCTCCGTCACCGTATCGGAATCACATACGAAGCTGAAGCTGAAAATGTTACAACCATTGATATGATTAACAAAATCATCAATACAATTGAAGTGCCATAGAAATTGGAAGACTTCGCAGTTTGAAGAATTTGAAGAATTTGACGTTGTTTGGATGCTTCGCTGTTTGACGTTGTTTGAACTACTTCAAACGCCGAAGGCAATCAAACTATTTCGAATCACATCGAACGCCGAAGGCAAT
>JAUNTM010000015.1 GCA_030538675.1 Capnocytophaga sp. | reverse complement strand
AAGTATTACAAAAAAAGTGTTTTTTTAATAATTAGAAAAGGAGGGTGTCTGAAAAGGTCGTTTCTGAATGAAACAGCATTTTTAAATTACTGAAAACGAGAGTTTTATATTTTAAAAAATGGCTAAAATCAGACTTTTCGAACGTCCTCTTTTTTGCCATGGTATTTACCTTTTCAAGTACAAGTATTTTGTTCAAAGCAGAGTGGTATTTCCAAATTTCCTCATTTCCAAATTTCAACCGTCAAACCGTCATACGCAAGGAATACGTTTTTGGGGAGTTCTTTAGAAACTTCATCGTGAAACCCGAAAGTTTGACTAATGTGAGTGAAGTATGTCCGCTTGGGTTTTATTTTTTCAATAATCTCAATAGCTTCGCTGAGGTTTAGGTGGGTTGGATGTTCGTTTTTTCGCAGGCAATTGATTACTAACACATCAAGATTTGTAAGTTTTTTCAGTTCGCTTTCGGCAATGGTTTTAGCGTCAGTAATATAAGCGATATTTTCAATTCGAAAGCCCAAAATCGGGAGATTGCCGTGCATCACGTGTATCGGAATAATTGTTTTTCCCGAAAGGGTGAAATTTTCGTTTTCCACCTCGTGAATGATGACTGACGGAGCTCCCGGATAGCGGTTTTCCGTAGCAAAAATATAATCGAACCGCCGTTTCAGCTCTGAAATTACTCTCGGCAATCCGAATATCGGCATATCGCCTTGTTGGAGTACAAACGGACGAATATCGTCAAGCCCGGCGGTATGGTCTGCATGTTCGTGCGTGAACAAAATCCCCTCGAGATGCGTTACTTCGTGGCGGAGCATTTGCTGGCGAAAATCAGGACCGCAGTCGATAGCTATGTGCGTATCGTTCCAAGAGAGCAAGGCAGCGGTACGCAATCGTTTGTCTTTCGGATTGTCGCTAAATCCTACGGGATGCGTGCTTCCGATGACGGGAATGCCTTGCGAAGTACCTGTGCCTAAAAACGTTATTCTCAAAATATAAGTTTTATCTAAAGACTGACAATGTAAAAAAGGTCAAATTTTTACGGTCAAATATACTAATTTTATCGGAGAAAATTCCTATTTTTGAAAGCGAGAATTGCAATACCTAAAAAACACTATTTCTTATGACAGTCATCATTCAAGGCGACAAGGACATCGAAGACATTCCTTCCGTGAAGGCAAAAGCGCTGCGTATCAACCTCAACGAAAATATTTACGGAACGTTTGCCGAGATAGGCGCCGGGCAGGAAACGGTTCGGCACTTTTTCAGGGCAGGAGCAGCTTCAGGGACGATAGCCAAAGCGATGAGTGCGTATGACAAAGAATTCAGCGATGCGGTGTATGGCGTAGAACCCGATGGGCGTTACGTAACGGAAAGCCGCCTGAAAAAAATGCTTGATTACGAAATAAAACTCATAGAATCACGCCTGACGAGAGAAAATCATCCCAATAAATTGTTTTTTTCGTATGCCAATACGGTTGCTACGATTGATTTTTCCAAACGCTACAAAGGACACGGCTGGGTCGGACTTCGCTTTCAGACCGAACCGCAAGGAGCGTATAATGAGATTGTGATTCATATCCGTTTCCACCAAACCGAAGCACGGGCACAACAAGAAACGCTCGGTATATTGGGCGTAAATCTCATCTACGGAGCGTTTTATAAAACCGGAAAACCCAAAAAACTACTCAAATATCTTTACGACCATATCGACAAAGACCTTATCGAAATTGATATGATTAACTTTTCGGGACCGGCTTTTAAGCATGTGGACAACCGCCTGATGAGCCTCCAACTTATCAAAAACGGTATGACCGAAGCCGTGATGTTCGGTGCTGATGGCAATAATTTGTTGCCCGCCGAACAATTGTACAAAAAAAATATCCTGACCCTGCGGGGAAGTTTCCGTCCCGTAACGAAAGTCAATATGGATATGTACAAAAAATCATTCGAAATTTTCCTTGAGGAGAAAAAAGTTAATCCTGCACGTACCGAAGTTATTTTTGAGATTACGCTTTCCAACCTTACGGCGGAAGGCGAACTCGATGAGCAAGATTTTATGGACAGAGCTAAACTTTTGTGTTCACTTGGTCAGAAAGTGCTGATTTCCAACTTTAAAGAATACTACAGGGTGGTAGAATATTTTTCGGAATACACGCGTTCGCGTATGGGATTGGCTATGGGTGTGAACAATTTGGTGGCTATTTTTGACGAAAAATATTACCGGCATCTCAGCGGAGGGATTTTGGAAGCATTTGGTAAACTTTTCTATCGCGACATCAAAATTTACCTCTTCCCGATGAAAGATGCCGAGTCGGGGCAAGTCATTACCAGTGAAAACCTAAAAGTCCACCCGAGAATGAAGGAACTCTACAAATTCTTCAAATTCAACGGAAAAGTAGTTGATATTAAAAATTATAGTGAGAATAATCTGGCTATTTACTCTAAAGAAATACTAAAAATGATAGAAGAAGGGCGCTCGGGTTGGGAAGAATTACTTCCTGAAGGCGTTGCTGAAACTATCAAAGAGAAAAAATTATTTGGCTATACGGACTAAAAATGTATTTTAGAAATGATTAAGTTCTTGATAAAGAGCTGTCTGTAGAAGATACTGACCAAAGCAAAAAAGCTGCCCTTTTCGGACAGCTTCTTTTTCAGTCTTTTATACGGAAAAGACTTATTTCTCTACTTCCGCAACGATTTCAAACGGAAGGTCGATAACCACTTCTCGGTGCAAACGCACAGAAGCATTGTATTTCCCGGCTCTTTTGAGCGTATTTCCGGCAATCGTGATGAATTTCTTGTCGATTTGGTGTCCTGCTTTTTCAATTTCCGAAGCCAAATCAGCATTGTTGATAGAGCCGAACAATTTGTCGCCGGCACCTACTTTTGCTGAAATTTTCACTTCCAAAGCCGCCAATGCTTGGGCAATTTTTTTAGCTTCGTCAATAACGTGTTGTTCTTTGTAGGCACGTTGTTTCAAGTTCTCAGCCAATACTTTTTTGGCAGAAAGAGTAGCCAATACGGCAAGTCCTTGAGGGATAAGATAGTTGCGTCCGTAACCGTTGCGCACCGTTACTACGTCATCTTTAAACCCTAAGTTTTGAACGTCTTGTTTTAATATAATTTCCATAGTCTACTTCCTTTTTTTATTTTAATAAATCCGCTACATAAGGCATCAAAGCTAAGTGACGTGCTCTTTTGACAGCCACCGCTACTTTGCGTTGGTACTTGAGTGATGTTCCCGTGAGGCGGCGAGGAAGCAGTTTTCCTTGCTCGTTCACGAATTTCAGCAAGAAATCGGCATCTTTGTAATCAATGTATTTGATACCCGATTTTTTGAAGCGGCAGTATTTTTTCTGCTTTGAAGTGTCTATGTTCAGCGGAGTCAAATATCTGATTTCTCCGTCTTTTTTACCTTTGGCTTGTTGTTCTATCGACATGGTTTAGGCTTTTTTGGTTTTTAGTTTCTCTCTTCTTTTTTCAGCCCACGCAACAGCGTGTTTGTCCAATTTCACGGTAAGAAAACGCATAATGCGCTCATCTCTGCGGAATTCCAACTCAAAAGGGTCGATAGCCTCGCCCGGAGCTTTGAATTCGAACAAATGGTAAAAACCACTTTTTTTGTTTTGGATTGCGTACGCTAATTTTTTCAAGCCCCAATCTTCTTTTGATACAAATTCTGCACCCCTTGCCTTCAAGAAACTTTCGTATTTCTCTACTGCTTCCTTTATCTGTACATCAGATAAAACGGGATTCAAAATGAAAACAGTTTCGTAATGATTCATATTAATTATTGTTTATTAAAAAATTCGAGGTGCAAAAGTAAACAATTCCAGCGAATTGACAAAATTCCGTGTAGATTTTTTATAAAAAAAGGTCGGACAATCCAACCCTGCATTCGCCGTAAGGCAAAAAAAATCGGCAAGCGACCTACATCGCACCGCTACGACCACATACCTTTGCTGCGTTCCCACCCTGGAGGATTTTGCAGGAGCTGGTCGTGTAGGACTTGCCGGTTGCAAATGTACGCACTTTTTGCAAACAAACAAGTTTTTCACAAAAAAAAATTGTATCTTTGCTTTTGGTTACTGCATAAACAAGGTACAAACCGCGGATTGATTTTACACGAAAAAATACACATAATATGATGACTAACAGAACCTTTACGATGATAAAACCCGATGCCGTTGAGGGCGGACACGTGGGCAGCATTATCCACCAGATTACCGAAGCCGGATTTCGCATCAAAGCACTCAAACTCACGCAGCTCAGCCGCCGTGATGCACAACTTTTTTACGCCGTCCATAAAGACAAACCGTTTTTTGCGGGTTTGATTGAATTTATGTCGCGAGGACCTATCGTGGCAGCGATTTTGGAAAAAGAAAATGCCGTGGAAGATTTCCGAAAACTCATCGGGGCAACCAATCCAGAGCAGGCCGAAGAAGGAACAATCCGACGGAAATTCGCCAAATCCATTACCGAAAATGCCATTCACGGTGCCGATAGTAACGAAAATGCCGCCATCGAAGGAAGTTTTCATTTTTCGGGAAGAGAGATTTTTTAATGATTAATTTGAAATGGTTTGATTGCCTTTGGCGTTTGATGTAGTTTGAACTGCGTTAATGGCTGAGCATAGTCGAAGTCATAGTCATTGAGTTGGGTTTCGACTACGTTCAGCCACCAGAGTAAATCAAATTGCGAAGCGTTCAAACTAAATCAAACAGCGAAGCCTATCAAACCATTTCAAATCACATCAAACCACCCCAAACAATATAAAATTTGTTATGCAAAACGACATTATTTATTTGAAAAACAATATCAGGGATATTCACGATTTCCCAAAACAAGGCGTTATTTTTAAAGACATCACGCCTATCCTGTCCGACCCCGAGGCGATGCGAAAGGCAACGGATTTGTTCGTCAACCAATTGAAAAACAAAAAGATAGATAAAGTAGTGGGAATGGAAAGTCGGGGTTTTTTCTTCGGAACGTTACTCGCCGACCGCCTTGGTGCGGGCTTCGTGCCGGTACGCAAACCGGGCAAACTTCCTTTTAAAACCGTAACTCAAACCTATGACCTCGAGTACGGACAAGACCAATTGGAAATCCATTCGGACGCTATCCGCCCGGACGAAAATGTGCTTATTCACGATGACGTTCTCGCAACGGGTGGCACTGCCGAAGCTGCTGTCAAACTCGTACAAACGCTCGGTGGCAATATCATACAACTGAATTTCCTTATCGAATTGGAATTTCTTCACGGAATTCAAAA
This sequence comes from Capnocytophaga sp., assembly GCA_030538675.1. Lineage (GTDB taxonomy): Bacteria > Bacteroidota > Bacteroidia > Flavobacteriales > Flavobacteriaceae > Capnocytophaga. The sequence goes on along the minus strand of JAUNTM010000015.1, from coordinate 31,837 downwards.
ACTGGACGGGCTGGACGTGTACAGCATCTTAAAATATTAATGAACCATAAATGTTCTCTATCGCGAAACGGCAAAAAAGGCACGGTTTTCGTCCGATAGTCATCAGAATTTTTATCGTAACAAAATATACCTAATTATATATGGCAGAAATTGAAAAAATAAAATGCTTGATAATCGGCTCAGGCCCGTCGGGTTATACAGCGGCAATTTACGCTGCGAGAGCCAATATGAATCCCGTGCTGTACCAAGGGTCGCAACCCGGCGGACAGCTCACGACCACCAACGAAGTGGAAAATTTCCCCGGCTATCCCGATGGCATTACAGGCCCCGAAATGATGATGCAGTTGCAACAGCAAGCCCAGCGTTTCGGTACGGACATCCGCGACGGTTGGGTTACGAAAGTCGATTTTTCACAAACACCGCACAAAGTCTGGGTCAATGAAACGCACGAAATCCACGCCGATGCGGTGATTATTTCCACGGGGGCTTCCGCCAAATACTTGGGATTGCCTTCGGAACAACATTATTTGAGTACGGGCGGCGGCGTGTCGGCGTGTGCGGTTTGCGACGGATTTTTCTACCGGAAACAGCAGGTCGCTATCGTCGGAGCAGGCGATTCGGCTTGTGAGGAAGCCCTTTACCTGGCGAATATTTGCGAAAAAGTAACGATGATTGTCCGCCGTGATGCCTTCCGTGCTTCCAAAATTATGGAAAACCGTGTGCGGAAAGCCGCCAATATCGAAATATTGTTCAACACCGAAACGGAAGAAATTCTCGGCGACGGACAGGTTGTCAGTGGCATCAAAGTCCGTAACAACCAATCGGGTGAAATTACCGAAATTCCCGTAACAGGATTTTTCGTGGCTATCGGGCATACGCCGAATACTTCTGTTTTCAAGGATTTTATCGATACGGACGAAGTAGGTTACATCAAAAACGTACCCGGCACTTCGCTGACCAACGTGCAAGGCGTGTTTGTCGCCGGCGATGCTGCCGACAGCCGTTACCGCCAAGCCATTACTGCCGCCGGAACGGGCTGTATGGCTGCCCTCGATGCCGAACGCTACTTGGCAACGCTGGAAGATTGATTTTTCTTAAAAAAATAACAATAACGGCTTTCTTTATAAATAGGGAAGTCGTTTTTTTTTTTTTGTTCTCAAAAATTATTTCTTAAAAAAATATTTTTTATGAATTGTTTAATATAAATATCTTCGGTTTTATCATTGGATAGTTTACATTTGCTCTCTATTTTAAAATGAATTGATAGTCGGAAAAAATTATTAAAACCCCTAAAATTAAATATCCTATGAAATACTTAAACAAAATCGAATTAGTTATTACACTATGCTTTTTTATGATGCCTGTTGCATTTTTTGCCCAAGACCGAGTTCTTCAAAGTACAGAAATTCCATCGGAAATTCATACTTATGTCAAGAAACATTTCCCCAAACATACCATAACCAGAGCCGAAGTGGACACTGAAATGATGAAAAAAGAATATGAAATAGAACTCAATGACGGTACTGATTTGGAGTTTGACAGTAAATTTCAAATCAAAAAAATTGACAGCCGAACAGCGTTACCTGCAAGTGTTGTTCCGGTTGCTTTGATGCAATACGCCAAAAAACATTATCCGAATAATACAATCACTGGTTGGGAAACAGAACGTAAACAACAAAAAATTGAACTAAACAATGATGTTGAATTAATTTTTAACACAAAAGGCAAATTCATACGAATTGACGATTAGAACAATTTGTTTTAAACCTCCAAAAGTGGTTTTCTTTTTTATAAGGGAAACCACTTTTGTTTTATCGAAATTACCAAATCATTACGAAACGTCATTGAAACTGCACGTATTTGAAAAAAATAGTATTTTTGCGGATAAAATTTTCTGAAATGAAAACCATTTTCACTTACGCTTTTTTGCTGTTTTCCGCCGTAGCGGGATTTGCCCAAAACAGAGCGGTTGACACTACGCAACACATCGTCCCGAACCGGAAAAACGCCGAAGCTACGCTTAGCAAACCGTATCTCATCGTAATTTCTGCCGACGGATTTCGGTACGATTTCGCCAAAAAATACAACGCCAAAAATCTGCTAAAACTCGCCGAAGAAGGCGTGCAAGCCGAAGCGATGATTCCTGCCTATCCGAGCATTACGGGTCCCAATCACTATACCCTGATGACAGGAATGTATCCGTCGCATACGGGTTTTGTGGATAATTGGTTTTACGATTTCAAGCGAGATGACTATTTTGCGATGAGCCATCAAAACAAAATCAGCGACGGCTCGTGGTTGGGAGGCGTGCCGTTGTGGTCGCTTGCAGAGCGGCAGGGCGTACTTTCGGCACCGCTTTTTTGGGTGGCTGCCAATAGCGATGCTGGTGGCACACGCCCTACCTATTATTACAATTATCACGAACAGTTCGGCATCGACCAAAAGATAAAAATCGTAACCGATTGGTTGCAACTTCCTGAAGATGTGCGTCCGCATTTCATCACGTTTTATTTCCCCGAAGTGGATAAAATGGGACACCTTTTCGGTCCGGAAACTCCCGAAACCGAACAGGCGGTGCGTTTTGTAGATGAAAGCGTAGGCAAATTGATGGATGCTGTTGATAAATTGGGGCTTCCCGATGTGAATTACATCTTCGTTTCCGACCACGGAATGCTTCGGGTGGATATTGAAAATCCGCTCGAAATTCCTGAAATTCTGCTTGACAAAGAGCGGTTTTTGTACATCAATTCGCAATCGCTTTTGCGGGTTCACGTGAAAAATCCGAAGGAAATAAAACAGGTCTTTCGCCAGTTAAAAAAAGAAAAAACGGACGATTATGACGTTTTTCTAACCAAGCGTTTTCCCCGAAAGCTTCATTATGCCGCTCGTGATGACCGCTTTAACCGCATTGGCGAAATACTTTTAGTTCCCAAAGCTCCGAAAATTTTCTTAGAAAAAAACTCAAAAGTTACGCCGGGCAAGCACGGTTATGACCCCGCCGAAGTCCCCGAAATGCTGGCTGTTTTTTATGCGAAAGGTCCCGCATTCCGCAACGGAATTACCGTTCCGCCGTTTGAAAACGTAAATTTGTACCCGATACTGGCAAAAATACTCGGACTTGAATACTCGCATACTATTGACGGCAATTCTAAGACGGCTCGTGAGGTGTTGGTTGATTAAAATAAAAGCCGTTCGAATACATGCGAACGGCCTTGGCTATTATTGGTGCAAATTTTATCGTAATGTAGCACCGAGTTTTTCTTCAAATTGCTGTTGCAATTTCTGCATGGTTTTTTCGATTTGCTTGTCGGTCAAGGTTTTTTTATCGTCTTGCAATACGAAACTTACAGCATAGCTTTTTTTACCTTTGGGCAATTTATCACCTTGGTATACGTCAAAAAGGTTGATGTTTTTGAGTAATGTTTTTTCCGTTTGGTAGGCGAGTTGGTGTATGTCTTGGAAATTTATTTTTTCATCAAGAACCAATGCTAGGTCGCGGCGTACTTCCGGATATTTGACGATTTCTTGGAATTTTACTTTTTGCCCTTTGATGATTTCCAATATCGCCGACCAATCAAAATCAGCACAAAGCACTTCTTGTTTTACGCCAAAAGTTTTGAGTATTTTAGTTTTTACCAATCCGATGGTAGCTACTTGTATATTCTTGGCAGTCAGGACAATGCCTTCTTGCAAGCAAGGGTTGGCATCCAAAGGGCGTATGCAGGTTTCGGTTAGCCCCAGTCGTGATAATAACGCATCGGCAATGCCTCTTAGGAAAAAGAAGTCGGATTTCTGTTGTGGGTTATTCCAATTTTCATTATACCGGTTACCGCTCACTAATAGCATCAAGTGTTTGTTTTCGGTGTAGGTTTCGCCGTTTTTGGTATACGTTTTTCCGAATTCGAAGAGCTTGAGGTCGTTGCGTTTGCGGTTGATGTTATACGCAATAGCTTCCAATGCCGACGGTAACAATTGCTGGCGCATATAGCTTAAATCATTGCTTAGCGGATTGAGTATTTTTACGGCATTTTCGGTTGTACCATAGTCTTCAATATATCGGTCAGGAACGAGGCTGTTGGTCATGATTTCAAAGAAACCTTGCCCCATGAGTTGCCCTGCGATGATGTCCTGTACGTTGTGGTCGTCAAATTTGGACGAATGCGACATGGAGGCATTTATTTTGGTCGAGAAGTCGATGTTGTTATATCCGTATATTCGTAATATTTCTTCGATAACGTCTACTTCACGTTGTACATCTACCCGATACGAAGGCACTGATAATCCGAGCCCTCGTTCTGTTACGGAATTGATTTTTATATCGAGCGAATGCAAAATACTTTTGATGATATCATTGGAAATAGTTTGCCCGATGAGTTTGTGTACTTTTTCAAACGTAAGAAATACTTGGAATTCTTCTTGTTTTTTAGGGTACAAGTCTGTCACATCCGATGATATCTCTCCGCCTGCAATATTTTTGATGAGAATTGCTGCGTGTAGCAGGGCGTACTTTACATCGGCGATGTTTACGCCTCGCTCAAAGCGGAATGAAGAATCGGTGCTGAGTCCGTGTCGTTTTGCCGATTTGCGTACCGACACGGGATTGAAGTAAGCACTTTCAAGGAAAATAGTAGCGGTACGTTCTGTAACTCCTGAGTGCAAGCCCCCGAACACGCCTGCAATGCAGAGCGGTTTTTCGGCATCGTATATCATAAGGTCTTCAGCGTCGAGAGTGCGTTCCACTTCATCAAGCGTTGTGAACTTTGTGCCGGCTTCAGCATTTTTGACGATTATTTTTTTACCAATGATACGGTCTGCGTCAAAGGCGTGTAGCGGCTGCCCCAATTCGTGCAGCACGTAGTTGGTTACGTCCACTACGTTATTTTTGGGCGTGATGCCGATAGCTTTAAGTTTGTTTTGCAACCATTTAGGTGATTCGGCTATTTTCACATTACTTATCGTTACGCCGGTATATCGGGGCGCCAATTCTTTGTCCTCTACTTCCACATCTATTTTGAGTGTTCGGTTGTCAACGTGGAATTTGGTAACGGAAGGCGTTATAAACTCTATGTTTATGCCCTTTTGCATCATTCCGGCACGCAAATCTCTTGCTACACCATAGTGGCTCATTGCATCGGCACGATTGGGGGTAAGCCCGATTTCAAATACTTCATCAGAAACCACTTCAAATAGTTCACTGCAAGGCGTTCCGGGCTCGTATTTGTCGTCCAAAACCATAATGCCTTCATGGCTTTTGCCCAATCCTAATTCGTCTTCGGCACATATCATACCCGAACTTTCCTCACCTCGTATTTTTCCCTTTTTGATTTGCCAAGGTTCCCCTTTTTCGTCATAAAGCGTTGTTCCGATGAGCGCTACGGGAACTTTTTGTCCTTTTGCTACATTGGGTGCTCCGCAAACGATTTGTAGGAGCTTGCCATCGCCTACATCTACTTTGGTAATTCGCAAGCGGTCGGCATTAGGATGTTGTTCACATTCAAGAACGTGTCCCACTACGACACCCTTGAGTCCGCCACGAATGCTTTCGAAGGGTTCAATACCTTCTACTTCAAGTCCTAAATCGGTCAATAAAGCGGCTGTTTCTTCGGAAGACCATTCCGTTTTGATAAAATTCTTAATCCAATTATACGAAATCTTCATGCTACAAATATTTGTTCGGGTTCGGTATATAGCATACTATTTTTAGTACGCATAAACCGAAATGCAAAGATACACTATTCTGTTTTTTTGGCAATGCTTTGTGCAGACTAAATTATTTTGAATGTTCTTATCGGTGTGCCAAATAAATTTTTCGAAAAATCCTTTTGTTTTCCAAAAATAATTTCCTACATTTGCCCTAACAATTTCATACTTCTCAAAACACATAATAAACTCCCTGATTCTTCGGGTAAGGGTTTTTATTATGATTTCTCAACGGATTTTACAAACTAACGGAGGCATTTTTCAAAAAAAAGCAGTGTGCTTTCGGTAATAGGATATATTGTGGAAAAACGCAATTTAAGTTTTTTGGATATATGGAATATCAATTTCGGTTTTTTTGGCGTGCAGATAGCTTACGCACTGCAAAACGCCAATAACAGCCGGATATTTTCTACATTGGGGGCAGACCCTCATAATTTGAGTTATTTCTGGATTTTACCGCCATTAATGGGGCTTATCATTCAGCCGATTGTGGGCGTGGCGAGCGACAGAACGTGGACTCGTTTCGGTCGGCGGATACCTTATCTGTTTGTCGGGGCGGTGGTTGCCGTTATCGTGATGGCACTCCTGCCCAACGCAGGAAGTTTCAACCTCACGGTAGCCAACGCAATGATTTTCGGGCTGATAGCCTTGATGTTGCTCGATACGGCTATCAACGTGGCGATGCAGCCTTTCAAAATGATGGTCGGCGATATGGTCAATGAAAAACAGAAAAAACTCGCTTTTTCGGTGCAGAGTTTCGTCTGTAATGCAGGGAATTTTGTAGGATTTTTATTTCCGATTATTTTCACGTGGATAGGCATCCAAAATACGGCGGCAGAGGGTATTGTCCCCGATTCGGTGATTTATTCGTTCTATCTCGGGGCGGTGATTCTCATCGGTTGTGTGCTGTACACCATATTCAATGTAAAAGAAATGCCACCGAAGGAGTATGCCGAATTTCACGGTATTGAAGAAGTTTCAGAAAAAAAACAGAAAACAAACGTTTTCGTTCTTTTGAAAAATGCTCCCAAAGTATTCTGGACGGTCGGGCTGACGCAATTTTTCTGCTGGTCGGCGTTCGTCTATATGTGGACGTACACCAACGCAGGCATTGCCGAAACCGTCTGGAATACCACCGATGCCAATTCGGAGGCTTTCCAAAATGCAGGCAACTGGGTCGGGGTGCTTTTTGCCGTACAATCCGTCGGGTCGATTTTGTGGGCGGTAGTGCTGCCGTTTTTCAAAAGCAACAAAACGGCGTATTTTGTAAGTTTGCTTTTGGGCGGTATCGGCTTCATTTCCACCCTTTTCGTTACCGACCAGTACGTGCTTTTCGGCTCGTATATGCTCATCGGGTGTGCGTGGGCAGCGATGCTCGCACTTCCGTTTACCATATTGACCAATGCCCTGAAAGGCAACAATATGGGAGCGTATTTAGGTTTGTTTAACGGCACGATTTGCATTCCGCAAATCATCGCGGCGGTGTTGGGCGGTGTGGTTTTCAAGATGTTGGGAGCAAGCCCAATACTGATGCTTGTCATCGCAGGCGTATTGCTGGTTATCGGAGCTTTTTCGGTATTTATCATCAAAGAAAAATAATAAAAAAATCGCTTCCGTATTTTTCGGACAGCAAAAAATATAAAATATGAAACAATTAAACGGTTATATTTTCGACCTCGACGGCGTGATTGTCGATACGGCGAAATTCCATTTCCTCGCGTGGAAAAAAATCGGAGACGAATTCGGGTTTACGCTCACGCACGAACTAAACGAACAGCTCAAAGGCGTAAGCAGGGTTGATTCGCTCAAAAAAATCCTCGATTGGGCGAAAGTCTGTATTTCCGACAGGGAATTTGACGAACTCGCTACCCGCAAAAACGAAGATTATCTGACTTTCGTTGCCAAAATGGACGAAAACGACATCTTGCCGGGCGTAAAAAAATATTTGGAAAAACTAAAATCGGAAAATAAAAAAATCGCCCTCGGGTCGGCGAGTAAAAACGCCCGTTTGATTTTAGAAAAAACAAATATTATTTCGCTTTTCGATGCCATTGTGGACGGCAACGACGTGAGCAAAGCCAAACCCGACCCCGAAGTTTTCCTCCTTGCTGCCGATAAAATCGGTGTCCCTTACGGGGAATGCGTGGTCTTCGAGGACTCGGAAGCCGGCATTGAGGCCGCAAAATCGGCAGGAATGAAAGCTATCGGCATCGGAAATCCCGAAATATTGCATCAAGCCGATGAGGTTGTTGCGGATTTGATTGGCTTCGCCGTTTGAAAGATTTGAAATAGTTCGATTGGCTTCGCCGTTTGAAGAGTTCGAACCACATCAAACGCCAAAGGCATTCAAACAATATCGAATAATCTCAAATCACATCAAACGCCGAAGGCATTCAAACAAAATCAAATTACATCGAACAACCTAAAACCTATTTACTAAACCCTAATCCCTAAAAAAAATGAATCAAGATTACATCATTCCTAATGAATGGTCAATTATAGAAGAAGGCTTTGAAAAAGAGCGTGTTTGTGCCTCCGAAAGTCTGTTCAGCCTCGGCAACGGAGCGATGGGACAGCGTGCCAATTTTGAAGAAAAATACAGCGGACAGACCTTCCAAGGAAGTTACATCGGCGGTGTGTATTATCCCGACAAAACCAAAGTCGGCTGGTGGAAAAACGGCTATCCCGAATATTTCGCCAAAGTACTCAACGCCCCGGGCTGGATTGGCATTAACATAAAAATCAATGGCGAAACGCTCGATTTGAACACCTGTAAATCCGTCGAAAATTTCCGCAGAGAACTCAATATGAAAGAAGGCTGGTACAAGCGTTCGTTTGTGGCAACGCTTTCCAATGATTTGAAAGTCAGCGTAGTTTCTACCCGTTTTCTGAGTTTGAAACACGATGAATTGGGCGTTATCCGCTATGAAATCACGCCGATAAACCAAAATGCCGACATCGTTTTCGAGTCGTATCTGGACAGCGATATTGAAAACCACGATACGAATTGGGAGGAAAAATTCTGGAATACGATGGGCGTTTCCGAAGAAAAAAACGGCGGTTTTATTCTTGCCGAAACCAAAAAAACGGCATTCCGTGTGTGTACGTTTATGGAAAATTCGCTTTCTGTCGGCGGGACGGGCATTCCCCCGAAAGGGACAAAAAAAGCTGAAAAATACATCTCGGCAGAATACGTCTGTTCCGTAGAAAAAAATCAAACGGCGGTGTTTGAAAAATTCGGCGGATACGTTTCGTCCTTAAATTCCGATAAGGAGAATTTAGAAAAAACAGCGAAAAATGTGCTTTCGGAAGCGACGAAAATCGGCTACGAAAACCTTCTTTTGCAACAAAAAAATGATTGGGCGGGCGTCTGGAAAATGGCGGACATCAGCATCAAAGGCGATGTGAAAGCCCAACAAGCTATTCGGTTTAATATTTTTCAGCTAAACCAAACATACTCAGGGAAATACCCGAACCTGAATATCGGTCCGAAAGGTTTTACGGGCGAAAAATACGGCGGAAGCACGTACTGGGACACCGAAGCCTACTGCCTCTCATTCTATATGGCGACCAAAAACGAAGAAGTAGCCCGTAATTTGCTGAAATACAGATACAACCATCTGCAGAAAGCTATTGAAAATGCCGAAAAATTAGGATTTACAGGCGGTGCGGCACTCTACCCGATGGTTACGATGAACGGCGAAGAATGCCACAACGAGTGGGAGATAACTTTTGAGGAAATCCACCGCAACGGAGCGATTGCCTTTGCGATTTTCAATTACGTTCGTTATACGGGCGATTTTTCATACGTTCCCGAAATGGGATTGGAAGTGCTTATCGGCATCGCACGTTTTTGGCAGCAACGGGCAACGTTTTCCGCAGAAAAAAACAAATACGTTATTCTCGGCGTAACCGGACCTAACGAATATGAAAATAACGTTAATAATAATTTCTATACCAACTACTTAGCCCAATGGTGCATTCGTTATGCGGTGGAAAACATCAAAAAGGTAAAGGAAAATAACGTTTCTGATTATCAGCGAATTATAAAAGCGACAACTCTTTCCGAAAACGAAATAGAAAAATGGTTGTCGGTTTCCGAAAATATGTATTTTCCGTATAGCGAAACGCACAATGTGTATCTGCAACAAGACGGTTTTCTTGACAAAGAATTGGTTACGGTGGATAAACTGGACAAAAAACAACGCCCTATCAACCAGCATTGGTCGTGGGACAGAATTTTGCGTTCGCCGTACATCAAGCAGGCAGATACGTTGCAAGGGTTTTATTTCTTTGAAGACCATTTTTCGGTAGAAGAACTGCAACGCCATTTTGATTTTTACGAGCCGTTCACCGTACACGAATCGTCGCTTTCGCCTTGCGTACACAGCATTCTGGCGGCAAAACTCGACCGTATGGAGCAGGCTTATACGTTCTATCTGCGGACTTCGCGGCTTGATTTGGACGACTATAATAAGGAAGTTCACGAAGGGTTGCACATCACCTCGATGGCGGGTACGTGGATGAGCATCGTGGAAGGTTTCGGAGGAATGCGGATGCGTGACGGACGGCTTTATTTTGAACCGAAAATTCCGTCGCAATGGGAAGAATATTCCTTCAAAATAAACCACCGCAACCACATCGTAACGCTGACGGTCGGAAAAGGCAACGCTACGCTGCAATCGGAAGGCGGCGGGCTTGACATCAACGTGAACGGAAACGTAATAGTAGTTGGTAATCAACCGATTAGTATTTCCATTTAAAAACAAAAATAAATTCCGACACGGATTGCTTAGAAAACTATTGCGTTTTCGGAAAAAGTAATTTGTGTCGGAGTTTTTCAAAAAAAATAAACAATGAAAAAAATAGTAACTGTATTCCTCATTCTTCTTTACGGAAAGGCAATCGCCCAAGTAGAGAAAATAGAACCGCCATTTTGGTGGTCGGAGATGAATCTTTCGCAAGTGCAAGTGATGCTTTATGGAAAAAATATTGGTACGCTTGTTCCCGAAAGCGATTTGACGATAATGGGCGTAATCAAAACCGAGAATCCGAACTATATGTTCGTAACGCTTGATACCGAAAATAAAAAATCGGGAACATACCAAATTCGTCTGAAAGACAAAAAGAAAACCGTACAAACCATCGCTTATGAACTCAAAGAACGAAGAGAAGGCTCAGCTTTGCGGAAAGGATTTGATGCTTCGGACGTTATTTATTTGTTAATGCCCGACCGGTTTGCCAACGGAAATCCTGATAATGATTCGCAACCAAAATTGACCGAAAAAGCCAACCGAAACCTGCCCGGCGGACGGCACGGAGGCGATATTCAAGGGATTATCAACCATTTGGATTACATACATTCGCTCGGGGCAACGGCAATATGGAGTACGCCTATGTGTGAAGATAATGACGAAACCTATTCGTATCATACGTATGGGCAAAGTGATGTGTATCAGATAGATGCACGCTACGGAACGAACGAGGATTACCGCCGTCTTGCCGCCGAAATGCACAAACGCGGTATGAAACTCATCAAGGACTATGTAACCAACCATTGGGGTTGGCAGCACTGGATGATAAAAGATTTGCCGACCTACGATTGGATACACCAATTTCCCGGCTACGCCCAAAGTAATTACCGAATGAGTACGCAAATGGACGTTAATTTTTCTGAAATAGATAAGAAATATTGCGTAAACGGCTGGTTTGTAGAATCAATGCCCGACCTTAACCAAAACAATCCGTTGGTTCTCAATTATTTGAAACAAAATGCCATTTGGTGGATTGAGTATGCCGACCTTGACGGATACCGCGTTGATACGTATTCGTATAACGACAAAAACGCCATTGCCGACTGGACGAAAACCATTATGGACGAATATCCGAATTTCAACATCGTAGGCGAAGTATGGCTGCACGACCAAGCCCAAATATCGTATTGGCAGAAAGACAGCCCCATCGGAGCGATACAGAGTTTCAATTCGTATCTGCCTGCCGTAATGGACTTTACGTTGCACGATGCGTTTGGCGAAGCCTTCCGTACACAACCTTCGTGGGACAAAGGAATGATTCAGATTTACGATAATTTCGTGAACGACTTTCTTTACAAAGACACCAACAATCTGTTGATTTTTGCCGAAAACCACGATACGGCACGTATTAACGAAATTTACAACAATATTGAAGATTACAAACTCATCGTAACATTGCTGGCGACCGCACGGGGCATTCCGCAACTATATTACGGCAGCGAAATCGGGATGCGTGGCGACAAAAGCAAAGGCGATGCCGATATCCGTCAAGATTTCCCCGGAGGGTGGAAAGAAGATGCCCAAAATGCTTTCAGCAAAAGCGGACGAACCGATTTGCAAAACGAATATTTTGATTTTACTGCCAAGCTCTTCAATTGGCGAAAAAACAAACCGGTCGTTCACTTCGGGAAAACGAAACAATACCTGCCCGACAGCGAAAGTTACGTGTATTTCCGCTATAACGACACCGAAGCGGTGATGGTTGTCATCAATCAAAATACAGAAACGAAAATGATTGATTTACAGCGGTTTGCCGAAAGTCTGCAAGGTTTCCGACAAGGGAAAGACATCATCGGCGGACAATCGTTTTCTCTTGACAAGCCATTAGAAATCAAAGGAAAAACAAGTATGGTTATCGAGCTTTCGAGATAAAAAACCGAAATAGGTACGATTATTTTTTACGACAATCATAGTGCTGTATGGAATAGTTTGATTAGCTTTGCTGTATGCTATTCTGCCAGCTATGATTGTCGTTTAATATAAAGTACAACCGATGGACGAACGCCTTATCTCAAAGAAAAAACCCACGTATCCTATCGCATCGCTTTTGCACCAATATTTGCATGGCGAAGGGAGGCTTATCAAAATTCCTATTTGTTATGATGATTTATTGCGTTTTCAGGGCGGTATCGAAGTGTTGGATGAAGCGGGCAAAGATACCTTGTGGATACGTGTGTATTATTCTGAATTTGAGCGTGTTGAGATAGATTTGAGTCTCAAGCGGATGTACTCGATATTACATGCCAATGGTTCGGATATGCTAATTCCTTACCTCTCGGTCGATGCAATTGATTATTGTACTTTTGGCAATTCAAAACCATTCCGGATAAAGGTGCGCAATATTCTCAATGATATTTATTCGTATCTGTATGTAAAGCGGGCAGATGCTTCGCGAATTTACGGATTGGAACTGGAGGATATGCTTTCGCCCAACCATATCAATTATTTGGTGTATGAAGATACGCTTATCGAAGAACACATACAAGGGATTCCGGGCGATTATTTTATAGAGCAGATACTTCCGAAATGTTCCGAGCAAGACCAAAGAGCGATTGCCAAAGAGTTTGTAAAGTTCAACGAACGATGTTTTGTACGTCTTCTGGGCGATATGCGTTCGTACAATTACGTGGTTGTGTTGGTGCATGATTTTGACCAGATACAATACCGCATTCGTGCCATTGATTTTGACCAACAAAGTTACGAAGGCAATCTCAAAGTGTACAAGCCCCAGTTTCTGAAAGAAAATCTGAAAATGGTAGAAACTACGTTGTCCATGTTGCAAAACGAATCTATCGAACAGTACATGCTCGAAGAACGCTCCCTGCTCGCCAAACGTGCCACCAATGAAAACGAACGGCTTTCCCGATTGCTTCTTAGTATGAAAAAAGATACGATTTCGACCCAAGAAAAAATCAACCAACTCAAAGCGGAATTGCATAAACTGACATCGGATGTGAATTTTAAAAAAACACAAAATATGGGTGAAATCATAGATTGTGGTTTGCAATTTGTCATTCGGAATTATGAAAAAATCAATCCGTATATCATCAAATAAATCATTGAAATGAACGAAATAGAACGAAAATTTTTAGTCAAAAACGAGCGTTTCAAAGCGGGAGCCATGGGGTGTGAACGCATTGTACAGGCTTTTCTCAATACCGACCCCGAACGAACCGTTCGAGTGCGTATCAAAGGCGGAAAAGCGTATTTGACCGTCAAAGGCATCGGCAATGAACTCGGTACGACACGCTTTGAGTGGGAAAAGGAAATCAGCGTAGCCGATGCGGAATCTTTACTACCACTTTGCGAGCCGGGAGTAATTGATAAAGTTCGTTATATGGTTCCGTATCAAGACTTTATGTTTGAAGTAGATGTGTTTGGTGGCAGCCACGAGGGCTTGCTTATCGCCGAAGTGGAACTCGATAGCGAACACCAAAAATACCCCGTTCCCGATTGGTTAGGCGAAGAAGTTACGGGGAAAGTAGAATATTACAACAGCTATTTGGCGAAAGCCGGACGGTAACATTACGTTTTTCTGTTTTTCATCGCTTCGTAAAAGGCGGCACGGCTGAGCGGTTCGTACTCTTCCTTTTCGCCAAGCATAAGTTGGGCTTCATCGTCGGTTTTCCGGTAGCTGAAATGGGCGAGATTGCCCGTGCGGGTGCATACGGCGTGCACTTTGGTAACGTATTCGGCGGTTGCCATCAGGGCAGGCATCGGTCCGAACGGATTGCCTTTAAAATCCATGTCAAGCCCTGCTGCGATAACTCTCACCCCTCGGTTGGCAAGTTCATTGCACACACGCACGATTTCGTCATCGAAAAACTGGGCTTCGTCAATTCCCACCACATCGCAACCGTCGGCAAGGAGTAAAATGCTGGTTGCCGAACTCACGGGTGTAGAATGAATTTCGTTGGCATCGTGCGACACTACCTTTTCTTCATCGTAACGCACATCGGTGGTGGGTTTGAATATTTCCACTTTCTGTTTGGCGAATTGGGCACGGCGTAGGCGGCGGATGAGTTCTTCGGTTTTCCCCGAAAACATCGACCCGCAGATAACTTCTATCCACCCCGATTTATGATGATTGTTTATTGAATTTTCTAAAAACATAGTTTCCGTTTTGGCAACGGCAAAGGTAGTGAAAGTTTGCGGAAGGAAAGAATGTAAAAAGAACGAAAATAGGATGGTTGATTCATTGGCGTTTTTTAGGTAAATTTTCCATAAAAAAGGTTTTGTCCCCGACGATTAAATTGATTTCTCACCGAAAAGCCGTTCTTCAATTTTTCTTATTTCTGACAAAGAAAATTTTTCTAAAGAGTTATTTTCTATTAAAAAAATACACCGGCAGTCCGAGAGCGTTTCCAACACGTGCGATGACACGAAAACAATATGATTTTCAGCCAATTGCCGGATTTTTGTTTTCACTTGGTATGCCGATTCGATGTCCAATCCGTTGAACGGCTCATCGAAAATATAAATGTCGTATTTCTTTTGCAGTAAGGCATTTAAGTACGCTTTTTTTCGCATTCCGGTGGAAAGTTCGCTGGTAAGCAACGTTTCTTTTACATCGAAAAAATGCTGTTTTGCAGGCTTTACACCGATGAGATTTTCGTAAAAACGGTAAAATTCGCCTACCGTAAGATGCTCATAAAGAAAAGGTTCGGTCGGGCAAAAAGCGGTTTGGCGGGGCGTCATTTCTTTTCCGTCAAAAACAATATTCCCTTGAAAATCCGTCAAACGGCTGATGCAGTTGAAAAATGTGGTTTTTCCCGAGCCGTTTCGTCCGACCACGCCGTACAATCCGTTTCCGGAGATGGTTTCCGCAATGTTTTTCAGAATGATTTCAGACGAATATTTTTTCTCTTGAATGTTAATTATCAGCATATTGTATCTTTTTGATAAAACGAAGTGACGAAAAATAAAACACCGGAAGCACAACGATTGGCAAACCATAGGGAGAAAATGCCAGCAGCAACGCCAATACCACCGATTGCGTAAGCGGACTGCCGTAAAAACTGTATTGGGTAAGAAGTCCGAGCAGGGGCAACGTAAAAAATAAGGGCAGTGTCCAGAAATATGAAATTTCAAAAAACACCAAAAATAAAACAAAAACAGGCGTAAAAATCATTAAAAAATTCAAAAAAGCAGTTTTTATTTCACGAAATAGGAAATGATTTCCGATGTATTTTGACGCTGCGATATGGGCGGTATGCCCGCGTTCAAAATACGGTAACGTACCGACAAATGCCGTACAACCCAACGAAAACAATGCGAGATTTTCGTTTTCGTACACATACCCGATGACGAGAAAAGCTGCCAAAAACGGGATGGTCCACAGCAATTTGTATTTGCGGAATGCGGTATGCCAATGCGGTGTAACCAGCAGAAAAGGATACGGAATGGTTTTACCGCTCGTTTGTGGCAGGAACGCTATCAATACTAATGCCGCTAAAAACAGTAAAAGCATCAAAAAATCGGTTTTTAATAAAAATACAATTATAAATGGCGAATTTTCTATAAAATATTCAAAAATGATAACTTTTCGCAATGAGGTGTGTTGCCGTAAAAGCGATGTGTCTTTCCGTTCCCAATGATGAAACAGCGTAGCGAGCAACGGTAAGAACAAAAGCCCGTAATATCCGCTATACGACTGATATACAGTATATAAAAATGCCGCCGTTACACCCGCAAGGATGCCCAACGCCAAAAAATCGCCTTTGACGAAGAATTTACGAAAGTAAATGTACGATAAATAGAATGCGGTTTTTATCATTGTGCAAATATAAAAATACCCGCCAAAAGCAAGAACTTTGGCAGGTATTTTAAAGAATTTTTAGTGCGCTTTATTTGTGCCAAGCAGTAAATAAGCGGCTACGGCAATAGCAATTACTAAAGGGGCTACACCTCCCTCAATTTCTCTAAGTTCGTTTGCGTTCAGTACTTCTACGCCTTTAATGTTCTGGAGTTTCTTCATACCATGTACTTAAACACCTTTGGTTTGTTTTAAATTCATATTACAAAAAAAATTAAAAAAGATACTTTTTTGCAAAACATTTAAAAGATGCATCTACTTGACGTTTTACGGCTACAAATTTAGTTTCGTTCAGTGCAAAAACCTTGCAGTAAACTAATTTTTTCAAGGGAATTTAAAAATATACCATTCTTTTGTGAGCCTCCAACAATCGTTTTCATCTCTCCGTCAGAAATAGCAACCACTTTTATTTCTATAATTAGATGAAAATCATTATTATAATAGTAGCATTGCTCCTTTCGATTGTATGAGATAGAAGCACCTATACTTTTTAAATAATCAATCATATCAAAACAAGTACGCTTACTGACATTTAGGCAAGAAGCTAATTCGTGAGGTGTAGCCACTTTTTTTGTGATGATGTAGTTGTGTAATTTTTTGATTTTCTCAAAATACTCTGTCTTCATGCTGCTAAAATTAAATACCCAAACTTTGTTTTTGCCATAAGTCATAATAACTTCCTTTTTGGTCTAAAAGTTCCAAATGCGAACCTTTTTCGGCAATTTGTCCATTTTTCATAACCAAAATAGTATCTGCAGCAGCGATAGTACTCAGCCGGTGTGCGATGACAATCAGCGTTTTTCCTTGATTTTTAAACTCTTTCAGTGTTTTTTGGATAAGCTGTTCGGCTTGGGTGTCGAGTGATGAGGTGGCTTCGTCCAAAATCAGGATTTCGGGATTTTTGTACAGCGCCCTTGCGATGGCAATACGCTGTTTTTGTCCGCCCGAAAGTTGCGAACCGTTTTCGCCGAGATGCGTCCGGAAGCCGTCGGGCAGTTTTTCGATGAACGGAAGAATGCCGAGTTTGTCCGTGATGTCCACAATCCGTTGCATATCGGGAATGTCTTCGCCCAGAGCGATATTGTCAATCACATTGCCCGAAAAAAGATCAATTTGCTGTGGCACGACCGATACAATGCTGCGTAGCGAATGATTGGAAATGTACCCCACATCATAATTTCCGATGGTGATTTTTCCGTTTTTGAGCGGATAAAGGTGTTGGATAAGCGATGCCAGCGTGGTTTTTCCGCTACCGCTTTCGCCCACAACAGCGGTGGTTTTTCCTTTTTCGATAACGCAACTGAAATCTTCAAAAACATCAACGCGGCTGCCGTAGCTGAACGATACATTTTTGAAGGCTATGTCGCCCACCGAAGCCGGGGTCAGTTCTATTTTTTCAGAGGCTTCTTCCCTTTCCAAATCCATAATTTCAAAGAGGCGGTCGGCGGCAATCAGGGCGTTCTGTATGGTTTTGTTCATTCCGATAAGTTCGGATGCCGGTGCGGTAAAATAACCGATGAGGGCATAAAACGAAAGCAGTTCGCCCGGCGTTATCTGTCGGTCAATCACATAGCCCGAACCCGCCCAAAGCAGGATTATCGTAAAAATCCTCGACAGAAATTCCGAAGAATTGCCCGAAAAAATACTGTTGAGAACCGATGTGTAAATCGCCTTGAGCAATGCCGAAAAGCGGTTGCTCGTTTTGTTATTCGCAAACGATTCAATGCCGAATTGCTTCACGGTACGGATAGCGTTAAGCGATTCCACCAAGTGCGATTCCAGCTCGGCAGCTTCTTCCATTACTTTCCGTTCGGTTTTCTTGTTCAGACGGTTTGCTATCCAATACACGAGGGCGTACAGGGGAATGACCAGCACGATGAGCAGTGCCAGCTTCCAATAATACGTGAACATTAAAGCAAACGAAAAAATAACGATAAAAATATTAACAAAAATCTGTATAGAAACATCATTGATGAACGAACGGATTTTGACCGCATCGTTTACCCGTGAAATGATTTCGCCTACCTGCATCGTATCGAAAAAACGTTGCGGCAATGCCAGCAGGTGCTTGTAATAACCGAGAATGAGATGTTTATCCATTTTCTGCCCGGTTTGCAGTACCAGCACGCTTTTCATCGCCCCGAGGAAAATCTGAAAAAGTAAAATGACAATCATCCCGACCGAGAGCAGGTTGAGCAACCGCCTATTGCCGTCAATCAACACATAATCGGTTATTTTTTCGATGTAAATAGAGGTTGAAAGTCCCAGCAGGGTGTAAATAACCGCCCCGATGAGTGCCTGTGTAAGCATGGTTTTATGCGGACTGACCAAATTCCAAAAGCGGGCGTAAAGGTTCGTCCGTTCGTCTTTCTGTTCAAAATATTCGTTGGGTTCGCAGAGGATAAGCACGCCTGTCCATATTTTGAGGAAATCGCTTTGCGTGTATTCTTCCATTTTGCCAAAGGCGGGGTCCATCACGGTGATGATGCCGTTTTTGACTTTGTAGATGACCACGTAGTGATGAAGCTGTTCTTTGACGACCACGTGGGCAATGGCGGGCAGCGGAATCTCGGGAAGTACTTCGGGCGTTCCCTTTACGCCTTTGGAATGGAAGCCCATTTGTTCCAATCCCTGCACCATACCGAGGGCGTTCGTACCCCGTGTGTCGGTATGGCACAGTTGGCGTATTTTGGCAATGGGCATTTTGATTCCGTGATATGCCCCGACCGATGCCAGGCAAGCCGCACCGCAGTCGCGGATGTCGTGCTGTTTTACTAAGATGTCGCTCATTAAGCAAGGTTTGGGTTAAACCAATCGTCTACACGGTCAAAAAGTAACTGCCACAGCGTGCGGTCAAGCAGGTGGAAGCGTGCCGTGAGGGTCATTCCTTTGCCGATACCGCTCCGGTAACCGTTTTTCAGTTGCAGGAAATCGCTGTCCATATCGCAAAGGATACGGAAGTAGCCCTCGCCACTTTGCGTATCGGCATTGATATTGCGGTCTATTTCGGCAACGCTGCCCTCGAGCAGTCCCCATTGGTTGTAATTGTAGGTGTCTATCTGAAAACGGACTTTTTGACCGAGACGGATAAAACCGATGTCTTTGGGCGATACGGCACATTCTGCTATTAATTGCCGTTCGGGCGAAAGCACCGCCACCGATTGCCCTTGTACGATAAAACTGCCCTGCTGTATGCTTTTGTACCCCGTAAGGCTGCCCGACTCGGGGGCGGTCATCACGTAATTGTGCTGTTCCTTGCCGATGCGCTCTAACTCGGATTTGAGCGACTGTAATTTTTGTTCGGTTTCGGTGTGTTGTGCCTGCCACGTGGCGGTTTGTTGGCGGCGGATGCTGTGCAGTTCGCGTTCCAATTCTTGGTGGGCATAAAATATTTTTTCGTATTCGGCACGGGCGATGACCTGTTTGTCATAAAGTTGGGTAGCCCTGTCCAATTCTTTTTGGGCGAGCGTAAGCCGTGCCTGCAGTTGGGCGAGGCGTTCCCTTAGGGCGAAGGCTTCTTGGCGGTATTGCCCCGTCTGCGGACTGCCGTATCTGCCCTGTACCAAGTGTGCAAGGTCGGAAAGGCGGGCTTGGTACTCTTCCAGCTGGGTTTCTATCAATTCTTTTTGGGTATCCAATAGCTCGGTAGTGATGACCAGCAGCGTATCGCCTTTGGTAATGGATTGGTTGTTTTTGAGCAGACTGCTGTACACCACCCGACCGCTGACCGATGCCGTGAGTTGCATATCCTCATAGCCCGACCGTATCACGCCCCGTGCCGATGCCGATATGGGAACGCTTACCAGCGGAAGCGACACCAACGCTCCCGTAATAAGCACCAATACCGCTATATAAATGCCGTTTTGAATTTTCATAGTATTGACTTTTTAAAATATTATTTGAAGATGAACCACAAAGCTAATGCGATGCCCGTAGCAACGCCGGCGTAGATTCCTATCCAAAAATTTTTAGTTGTTTTCATTTTATAATTATAATCATTTATTTTCTTACGAAAACATATAACCAAACGCCTCTATACACAGTTTTATTATGTAGATAACGGTTAGCCCTGCCAAAACAAAAACCAGCCATTTATACATCTTTTGGAAAAATGTTTGATTTATGTTTAAAATATTGTACGATAAGTGCGACACTCAACGTGAGTAAAAGTATTGTTTCAAAATAAAATGATGTGTTCATGAATTGTTTATTAAAAAAACAGAGGAAGAAGTGTAGATTCTTCCTCTGTAATAAAATCATTTGGACTTGTCTAATTCAGACAGTTACCGCCCTAAAAAACCAGCTTTAAATGCTTCCGGATATTCTATTACGCTTATCAGCAAATACAAAATGAATATACTGAAAGCAAAACTTAAAGCTCTTTTTCCAACGAATAGATAATTGGTCTTTTCCATAGATGAAATTTTAATTTTTATATTCTGAATAATCTTTGTTAGGTTCGGATATAAGTGTTACAAATCACTTTACCACCAATCAAGATCACAGCCAGCATAGTACATCATGGCAATAGGACCTCCAATTGCTGTACCCACCAACCTTCCTGCGAGTCTTGCACCTTCTCTTGAACCGCCACCGCCACCGTTAATTTCGGATAGCTCTTGTTTGTTTAAATCTTTCATAATCTATATTTTTTATCTTCCTAATAATCCATCTACAAAATCTTGCGGGTACTCAATAACGCTTATCATAAGGTAGAGTGCAAGACCACTACCAAGGGCACCCCATCCGCCTCCGTCGATTTTTTTCAATTCTTGAGTATTTAACTCTACTAAGTTTAATTTTTGTGTTTTCATTTTTCTTTTGTATTATAAGGTTGTAAAATAATAAAACTCGGTTTTAGGCAACCGTCGCCGTAATACCCTCCGTGTCCGCCTTCTACGGTACGAAGTTCTTCTTGTGTAAAGAAAGATAATTTCATAAGTTTATATCTTTTAAAGTTAAACAATAATTTCCACACAAAAAACACCCACGCGTTGATGTTTTTTGTATGGGGCAAAGATAGGGTGTTTTTAGGCTGGGTCTTATTCTTGTAAGGAATTTTACATTCATGCAAGGAATAAATTTACAAAACTTTATTCTCTACATGAATAAAATTTTTGACTTTATTTTTGGAAATAAAAGAGAGAATAGTTTTCTTTGCTTTAAAACTATCATTTCTATGAAGAGACATTTAGAAATTATTAAAGAAGCACGGAAGGCGAGAGGATATTCGCAAGAAGCGGTTGCTATAAATTTAGGCATTACCCAAGGTGCCTACGCAAAAATTGAAAAAGGGGATTCTCCTTTGTCCATTAGGAGGCTACATAAATTATGTGACATATTAGAGTTGTCTGTAAAAGATGTTTTTTCTAACCAAGAAGAAGGTTTTGCGTTTATAGAAAAACAAATCATCGAGGAAATGTCTTCTCTCCAGAAAGAAATCGATAGATTAAAGCAGCAATTATCCGAAAAAGACTTGATAATATCCCGTTTGTTGAAAAATTGACAGTCTGTCTCCATTGGGACGAGCGAGATTCTCACTCCAACGCATAAATTATTCCCATTTGAACCTTAAAATGACTGTCAAGCGACGGATTTTCAGGTAGAAAACCTTTACTTTTGGCAGACAGTCCAAAATTAGCATAAAGCGACTTTCCCTCTTCCCACTTAAAAAATTTATACGCACCATTCAACGAAATTCCTGCACCTGTCATCGCCTGTGAAGTGGTAAAATCCAAATGCCGGGGCTGTGACCAAATATCTAAATTTCCGTTAAAAAGTATTTTGTCCGTGATTTTATAATTGTGCAGGCTTATGCCTCCTGCCAAGAACATTCGTGTATGATTCATATATTCAGAAAGGTAGCCTCCTATTTTAAGATTTTTTGACGGTATAAAATAGTATACATCTTCCCTAAAATAGCCGCCGAAAGGCGATACGGAATACCCGAGTTTAAAACTCATTTTATGTCCGTTTTTAAGCGTGAAGTTGCGGATTCCGAATAAATTAGGATTTACAAAATTAACTAATGAAAACCAAGCCATTCGGTTGACAAACCGTTTTTCACTTGCTGTCAGCTCTTCGTAGATTGTATATCTGTGAAAATCAGAGGTGTCCGGATTGCGGAACAAATGCCGTGCCATGCCCCATAAATCATGTCCTGCCACATCAAGCTTGAGTTCATCAATGCCTGCCTCATCGAGCTTCATGCCACGCTGTATGTATGATGTCATAAAATAGCCAACCATACCGAACGAACGCGCCAGCAAATCACCGTAAACATACTTGCGTTCTTCCTCTTCAAATGACAGTTTTGAGGTCAATGACCCTACATAAGCAAAATCGCTTTCCAAGCCTGCCGTATGCAAACGGATGTAGGTAGGGAAGTCGCTGTTGCGTAAATCTATCAGGGTTTGGTTACTCACCCCCGGTTACTTTTGCCACCAAGTTTTTGTCGAGTATCGGTTGTGATACCGACCCTATGTCATTGAAAGTCAACACCGACCGATGTCCTTCTTCGTGGGTAACAGGCATCAGCAACAAAGTCGTTGCCGCTAAAGATACCCAGCTATATATCTCGGCATCTCGTTCGCTTACGATAACCGTATTGGCGAGCAAACGGCTTGCATTTTGCACCAACTCGTTGCTTTGCCACATAGTCATCATACGGCTTCCGTCAAACACGGGAAATTCATAATATTTTTCTTGCGAAAAAACAGTTATGGTAAAAAATAACAAAGCAAAACGTAACATTTGTGATTTTTTTAGCACTCGGGTGTTTTTAAATATCCGAGTGATTTGGTTTTTGTCATTCTTAAATTACTTAGTTTCTTGATGGATTAAAGTCCCGAGAGCAATTCCTACGAGGGTAGGAAAAGCAAGGACTAAAAAAAAAAATCAACTATTGCCTTATATCAATTTCACGTTAACTGATGAAAACCAAGCCATTCGGTTGACAAACCGTTTTTCATAATTTTATCTGGGCGAGGTAAAGCCAATCATAAAATTCACTGCGATGAACCGAATAACCAGTATAAAAACCAAAACGCCACAAATCCATAATAAGATTTGCCAAAATTTACGGGTTGATATTTTCATATTTTAACCAATGTTTATCTTCCTAAAAAACCAGCTTTAAATGCTTCCGGATATTCTATTACGCTTATCAGCAAATACAAAATGAATATACTGAAAGCAAAACTTAAAGCTCTTTTTCCAACGAATAGATAATTAGTCTTTTCCATAGATGAAATTTTAATTTTTATATTCTGAATGATCTTTGTCAGGTTGTGTCTAAGCTTTTGTCTGCGCAAGGTACTATTTTTTTTGCTAAAACCTAACCCAAAGGGAATGATTTAACTTTTTTTGAAAAAATTATTCTGAAGCTACTATTTCAATATCAACCCTGATTTCCAAATTTCTGTTTTCCACACTTTTTATAATCCCTTCTATGTTTTTGAAAAACAATTTTTTACCTTCCTTTTTAAAGAATATTGTAACTTCATAATCACTTGTTTTTTCTGAGTTATCGCTGTTTTTCATAAAAGCAGAAGCAAGCGTGCCGTCATCGTGGAGCCTTACCCGAAATTCAAAATTATCTTCCGCCTCTAATTTAATGCCTTTGATAGTTCCGTAGGAAGCAAAATTCCATTCATTGCTACCGGCACCGCTACAAATCATTTTCCTTTGAAATTTATTTTGCAAGGTAAGCCAAGCCGTGTAAGCCAATTGCATCATACTGTTGTGGTTATGTTCTATTTTTTCAAAATCAGGAGAGTCCTCTTCCAGACATTTCACTTTTAGATTTTCTTTCAAATGAGCCACTCCTTGATGGGTATTTTTGTCTGAAATAAAACTGTATTTTGTTTTTGACGGACGTAAATCTAACTTTAGGGCTTTAAATTTTTTTAAGAAACCTTTATGGCATTGGTCGCTGTTTTCTGATACGGTTACTTCTTCCAACCCAATAACAACTTCTTCTTGTGAAAATAAATATTGTCCTATAAAAATTGTAATAATTAAAAATAGTTTCTTCATAGTATAACAGATTGAAGAGGTCGGTAGAAAATTCTGCCGGCTTTTCTTTTGAATAAATTTATAGCTCGTTTCAAATATATATCTAAAAACTCCCTACAGCCCTTAAGCCAACCCCATCTCCATTATAATCTTCTATAGAGAAATGTTGTTTTATCCATCTCCAGACTCTTCCAAAAAAGCCGCCTCCTTGTATTTGCCTTAATTCTTGAGTTGTCAACTCTGTCAATTTTTAAATCCTTCATTTGTTAAAAAATTATATTAGTAATAGACCTTATACAAAAAACACCCACGCGTTGATGTTTTTTGTACGGGGGTAGAGATAGGACGTTTTTGGCTTGGGTCTTATTCCTTTTTGGAATACATTATTCCAAAAAGGAATAACTTTAGTCGTTTTTGGAATAATGATGTAAATGCACAGTAATAATATGTCATAAAATAAGACTAATTACAAAATAAAATCGTTTCCGGAATATTTTTTATTGATAATTCAGATAGTATTCTTAAAAAGAACTATCTTTGTCAGCCGGTTAAGCGGTATTAATAGATTATTCTATGTACAAATCAATGTTTTTTTGTCTGTTGCTTCTCTCTTGCGGTGCTTCCAAGCCCGAGCCTCCTCAAGAGGTTTTTAAGAAAATAACCTACCGTTCTTCGGGACGAAATTATTCGTTGGTAATTGTTGCAGAAGCAAAGCAATGGCAGATAGCTTCCAAGCGGGATCGTATCTCGCAGGTCAAACCTATGGCTGCCGGGCTTTGGCAAGAACTTCAGCGCGCTTCACAAAACCTCACGGATTCATTGATAACCAATACACAAGCACCAAGCCGCAATTTTACGTTTGATGGCGGGTATCATACACAATTGGAATTTGTAACCCTTTCGGATACTACGCTCACAACCCTTCCGTTTGACCATAACCGCCCGCCCGCCGTTTTTCGTGAAATAATTACTATTTTGCTCGAAGAAAACGGATTTCCTGAAAAATAATTGTTATTTTTTTACTAACAACAATGTTTTATCAGTCGAAAAATATTAAAACTACTTTAAAGTATAGGGTTTGAAATTTTGTTTACGGAAAACATTTTTTACTTTTGCACCAAATTAAAAAATATGTCCATAGAAGAAATTCAACAAGACATTGTTTCGGAATTTTCTTTTTTTGATGATTGGATGCAACGGTACGAGTATATGATAGAACTCGGAAAATCGTTGCCGCTAATTGACGAAAAATACAAAACCGACGATTATACCATCAAAGGATGTCAAAGCAAAGTGTGGCTCTATGCCGATTATCGCGACGGCAAAGTGCATTATACCGCCGATAGTGATGCGATTATCACCAAAGGCATCGTAGCGCTGCTCGTACGTGCGTTTTCGGGGCAGTCGCCCAAAGACATCATGGATGCCGACACTGAATTTATCAACCGAATCGGGCTGAAAGAACACCTTTCGCCCACCAGAGCCAACGGATTGGTAAGCATGCTTGAGCAAATGAAACGTTACGCCCTTGTGTATCAACTTAAAGAAAAATAAACCATGTCAGATAATACCATAAATACCGAAGACTTAGGCGAAAAAATCGTATCGGTCTTAAAAACTGTTTACGATCCCGAAATCCCTGTGGATATTTACGAATTAGGATTGATATACGACGTGTTCGTCAACGAAGCCTATGAAGTGAAAATCCTCATGACGCTCACTACGCCCAACTGTCCCGTGGCGGAAGTGCTCCCTATGGAGGTGGAGGAAAAGGTAAAAAGCATCGACGAAATCAAAAACGTAGAAGTCGAAATTACGTTCGATCCGCCCTGGACACAGGAAATGATGAGCGAAGTTGCCAAATTAGAACTCGGATTTTTATAACGGCGTGGCAGACGAGATTGTAAATAGAGTCGCCAATAGCTCGTTGGTTGTTTTTGATTTGGAAGATTATTATCCCGAAGGGAAACGGATGGACTTTGACCTGAAAGATTTCTTATGGGAGGGCAGTGTTCTCAAAGAAAAAGATTTTCGTGAACAAATAATCCGACACGACTGGGCTTCTTATACGGATGCTTATGTGGCACTGTATTGTACTACTGACGCGATTGTGCCTGCATGGTCGTATATGCTGGTCGCCAGTAAGTTGCAGTCTGTTGCCCGCCGCGTAGTGTACGGTAACAGGGAAGCTCTTGATACAGCACTTTACTTCGAAATTATTGCAGCATTGGACGTGTCGCATTTGGCCGGCAAAGCTGTCATCATCAAGGGATGTTCGCACAAACCCGTACCCGAGAGTGCTTATGTAATGGCAGTTGCACGGATACAGCCCGTAGCGAAAAGCGTTATGTACGGTGAGGCATGTTCGGCAGTGCCGATTTTTAAAAAAGAAAAAAATTAAAACCTAAATAATTAACTTAATTAAATTTTTATGAAGAAAATCATTCTTTCAGTAGTAGCATTGGCTACCGCATCGGTTGCTATGGCACAAACACCGCAAGATAGCACTTCTGTAGGCCAGTGGACGAAAGGCGGTAATATCGCCCTGACATTCAATCAAGCTGCGTTTAATAGCAAATGGCAAGGTGGCGGAACGAATAACTTGGCGGCAAACTTAGCTGTCAGCTATGCGTTCAACTACAAGAAAAATGACTGGACTTGGGATAACAACCTGTACGTTGATTACGGTATTACCCGATTGCAAGGCGATGAGTTTTCACGCAAAACCACAGACCGCCTCGAGTATAACTCGATTCTTGGTAAGCAAGCTACCGAATATTGGTATTACTCGGTATTCATGAATTTTAAAACACAATTCACAAAAGGATATGAATACGATACAAGCACAACGCCAACGCAGCGCACGGTGATGAACAAATTCTTTTCGCCTGCATACTTGCAAGTAGGTCCCGGTATGCTTTGGAAAAAAAGCGACAACTTGAGAGTAAACTTCGCACCGGCAACGTCTAAATTTACATTCGTAAGCAAATACTTTACAGGGGAGCCCGGATATGTTGACGGGGCTCACTACGGCGTAGATGCCAACAAAACCATGCGTTATGAGCTTGGTATGGCTATCAGTGGTTATGCAAAATTCAACTTGATGGAAAACGTTTCTATGGAAAACATCCTCAACTTGTATAGCAACTATCTTGAAGACCCGCAAAATGTAGATGTTGATTACACAGCCAATATTGTGATGACTATCAACAAATTTTTGTCTGCAAACTTTACTTTCCAAGCAATTTATGATGATAATGCGGCCCGCGGATTGCAAGTACGTGAGCTATTCGGCTTAGGATTGAACTACAAATTACAATAAGATACAGATTTATATACCAAAGCTGCCTTTGTTTCTAATGAAGGTAGCTTTGTATTTAAAGATAATTTTAACAAAACACTACAGGTGGGATAATAGATGAAAATGTTGAGCAGATATAATAATCAAGATAGAATACTTGTAGCGATTGACTGTATTGTTTTTGGATTTGAAGAAGACGAACTCGAGCTCGAAGTGCTATTGGTTCAGCGCAATTTTAACCCGGAAAAAGGAAAATGGTCTCTTATCGGAGGGTTTTTACGTCAAGAAGAAACATTGGACTACGCAGCCAATAGAATACTGCAACACCTCACAGGCGTTAAAGACATCTTTATGGAGCAACTGTACGCCTATAGTGAAATAGAGCGGGACCCGGAAGAGCGTACTATATCGGTAGCCTATTACACATTGATTAAAAAAAGTGAATATAGTGAAAACCTAAAGAATAAATACAACGCCAATTGGTTTAAAATTAAAGAAACGCCCAATCTTATTTTTGACCATAACGAAATGCTCTCCAAAGCAATTCGTAGACTGAGAAGGCGTACTGCCATACAGCCAATAGGATTTAAACTGCTTCCCGATCGATTTACCATGCGTCAATTACAAGCTCTCTACGAAGCTATATTGGACAAAAAAATAGACAAAAGGAATTTTTATAATAAAATGAAAGACCTTAAAATTCTCACAAAACATAAAGTTAAAGATATGACGACCTCAAGCAAAGGCTCGTATCTTTATTCGTTTAACGAACAAGAATTCAAAGAAGATGCAGAGGTTTCTTTTTATGTTAAATTCTGATTCGGCTTCTGCAAGCGAGCGATAGGCAAGTGAAATGCCTACGGATAGTGCCGGTTTTTATTCCTTTACGATATACTCTTCTTGTAGGTATTGGGTAACCCGAAATGCCCCAAGCGGATTGTTATCATTGTCATTCTGATTGACAATGTTGCCACGTACAGGCGATGGTACCGTAGAAAAAGGACCTGAACTGCTGTATGTAGAATTGAGCAACCGGTTGATGTAGTTAGAGTATTGGCTTGATATTCGGTGTATCGAAAAACGTAGCGTATCTTTCACTTCAATATCATCATTGGTGTATATGAAAAACATTCTTCCCTGTGAATAATATTTACCGTCCATATCAATATACGCAGGCGTTTTCTCATATTTATTTAGAATTTTCACTAAATAATAATCATTATTTTTATCGCCAATTCCATTGAAATAGCCTCTTATTTCTGTGATATTTCCGAACAATCCTCCTTCCGTATTTTGTGTGAAAATAACATCGGTGGGAGCTGATTGTAATTGGTCGGTAGCGGTATATACAGTTCCGTTAAGAAATACATTCAGTTGGTACGATTTTCCGAGCTCAGGGACAAAATCAGTACATACATACGTGCCTGCAGCTTGTTCGCTGAACAAGAAAACATCACCAGAATTATTGCTCACATGCACCGTTGCACCGCTTATTTTCGGGGCTTCTTCTGTGTCAAAATACGCATTGGTTGTATAGATATAAATATATTGTATATTCCCGGAAGTTCCTGATTTCCAATCCAATGAAGCATCAATAACCAATTGGGGTGCTGCGGTATCAAGGTCGGGCGTGATGATTTTTTCACACGATGATAAACTCACAGCCAGTAGGAGCATCGCTGTATATCTGGAATATGAAAAGAGAGATGATTTCATGGGTTTAAAATTTGAAATTATAGGTAGCACTTGGGATGATGCCGAATATAGAAAATTTGGCAGCCTCGGTACGACCCGTTTCGGCATTTTGGCGAAAAGCAACAGAGGCGGCATTCATACGATTGTACAGATTGTAAATGCCAAACGTCCATTCGCCTTTCCAACGGCGGTTTTTGCTGCCTTGAGGCGTATACGTTGCTGAAATATCAAGCCGGTGATAGGCAGGCAAAC
This sequence comes from Capnocytophaga sp., assembly GCA_030538675.1. Taxonomy (GTDB): domain Bacteria; phylum Bacteroidota; class Bacteroidia; order Flavobacteriales; family Flavobacteriaceae; genus Capnocytophaga. Next base: position 2,244 of record JAUNTM010000015.1, on the reverse strand, counting down.
GGTTTGTGTTCCGCAGTCCGAAATTGGGAATAAGAATGCCTTGGTATTCGTATTTGGCATTGGGAAATGTAGCAGGAAGACCGCTTTGGGCAACGAATGTTGCGGCAAAATCCCAGCGTTCGTTGAGTTTGTACATGGCATTGACCGAGAGGTCGTGCGTTTTGTTGTAACCGGTGTCGTACCAATTGCCATAATTGATGCCCGTCTCTTCGGGGGTGCGTCCTTGTATCCGTTGTTCGGCTTTTGATAATGTATACGAAATCCACCCTGTGAGTTTGCCTGTATTTTTACGAAAGTAAAATTCCAATCCGTAGGCTCTCATCTCGCCTGAGAGTAATTCTCGCTCGATATGGTCATTGGCGATGAGGTTTGCCCCGTCAATATAATCAGCACGGTTTTGTACGTTGCGGTAAAAAGCTTCCACCTCAAGGCTGTAACGGTCATTCTTGAGATTGGACGCATACCCGAGGGCAATTTGGTCGAGCAGTTGAGGTTTGATGTAGCGGCCTGACGGCAGCCATACATTGAGAGGCGTTGGTGAAGTTGTATTTGAGATAAGGTGGAGGTATTGTGCCATTCGGTTGTAACCAATTTTTACGGACTGTTGGTCATTGAACGCATACGATGCCGAAAGTCGCGGTTCGAGATTGTCAAATAGGTCAATGGCTTTGTGCTTTCCGTAAGAAATACTGTCGATCGGGTTTTTGGCAAAATACAATTTCTGTTGGGCATTATAGCCTACCGGTTGGTCATCGCTGTACAGATGTATGGTTTCGCTACCAAGCCTGTTGAAGCGGCTGTACCGAAGTCCGTACGCTACGGAGAGTTTGGGCGAGAGTTTGTGTTCGCCTTCGGCATAGAGAGCCGTTTCCAAAGCGTATTTTTTGCTGAGCTTGTCGGGGCTGATAGTGGAGTTTTCCCCATACGGGGTGATTTCTCCCGGATTAAAATCGTGATAAATAGTTTGGATTCCGTAGGCGAATTTTGATTGCGGACTTGCATAATGCTTGAGGTCGTATTTCAAATTGATGTTTTTGATGTACGAAATCCACGAAAATCCCACAAAATCCAAATCAAATCCGTAGTAATAGCTACTGTATATTGCCGAAAGATTGGAAAATAATTTGTCGGAATAAAGATGATTCCACCGCAAATTGCCGAACTCATTGCCGTATGTATTTTTGAAATTCTGATTGAGACTGAATACATCCCTGCCGAAATAACCCGAAGCGTAGAATGTGTTTTTTTCATTCAAGCGATAGCTGATTTTGGTATTGAGGTCGTAGAAATATGCCGAATTGTCGAGGTTGAAAAGTTTGGTAAACAGATGTACATACGAGCTACGTCCGCCGATAAGAAAAGAGGCTTTGTCTTTGGCAATGGGACCTTCAAGGAGCAATCGTGAGGAAAGCAACCCGATGCCGCCATTGGCCGAAAGCTGTTGGTTATTGCCTTCTTTTTGATAAATATCAAGTACGGAAGAGGCTCTTCCGCCGTAGCGGGCAGGGATTCCTCCTTTGTAGAGCGTGATGTCGCGAATGGCATCGGCATTGAATATCCCAAAGAAACCAAACAGATGCGAGGCGTTGAAGATTGTAGCTTCGTCGAGTAATATCAGGTTTTGGTCAGCACCCCCGCCGCGGACATTGAATCCCGATGCGCCTTCGCCTGCGTTGCTCACGCCGGGGAGTAAAAGAATGCTTTTGAGAATGTCTACTTCTCCGAGGACAACAGGCATTTTTTTGATGGTAGCAACAGGTATTTTCACGACACTTATCTCGGGGCTTCGTACATTGGCTTTGGAGCTTTGGGCTTGAAGCTCAATGCCTTCGAGTTCAAGTACCGATGTTTGTAGGCTGTAGTTCTTCTGTATGTTGGATTGTACGTTTACGTTCTCGTCAATGGTGTCAAATCCCAAATATTCTATTCGCAACGCGTATGAACCGGCAGGAAGTGTCAGTGAGTAGAATCCGTATTCATTGGTTGTTGTGCCGATACTGCTATCAGGCACGAATACTGCGACATACGATAGTTTTTCGCCGTTCTGAGAGTTGGAAACATAACCGCTGATGGTATGGCGCTGTTGGGAAAATACTTGTGTGAAACCATGTAAACAAAAAGCGAAAACAAAGATGTAGCGTATCATAAGGATTGTGTTGGATACTGCAAATATACGAATTTGAAAGATGTCAAAAAGAAATAAATTTCTTGGAATGCATTTTTTCGGAAAAGTACACATTGGCA
>JAUNTM010000014.1 GCA_030538675.1 Capnocytophaga sp. | reverse complement strand
TGTTAACCGTAAAAAATCCCGAGCCGTAACAGTTCGGGTATTTTTTTACCGCATCATTTGGTTGAGTTCGCCGATATAGTTTAAAAGTTCTTCTTTTCCCACAAAATCTACTGATGAAGTTACAAAATGTTGTGGCATTTCTTCCCAGGTTTCGAGCATTTTTTCGCGGTAGGTGTTGATGTGGTTTGTGATAGCCCCCGGCTTGAGTTTGTCGGCTTTGGTAAAGATGATGGCAAACGGAATCTGGCTTTCGCCGAGCCACTGCATAAATTCCATATCAATTTTTTGGGGTTCGTGGCGGATATCTACCAATACGAAAGCACACACTAACTGCTTGCGTTTTTCAAAATAATTGGTAATAAATTTCTGGAATACTTTTTTTGCCGATTTGGATACCCGTGCGTACCCATAGCCCGGCAAATCCACCAAAAACCAATTGCCGTTGATACGGAAATGATTGATAAGCTGTGTTTTACCCGGTCGTCCTGAGGTTTTGGCAAGGCTCTTCTGGTTGGTCAGCATATTGATAAGCGACGATTTCCCCACGTTGGACCGCCCTATGAAAGCATATTCGGGGAGCGGTTCGTTGGGACATTTGGCAACGTCGCTGTTGCTGATGACGAATTCGGCTTTGGTAATCTGCATACGGCTTAAAAATTTCGTTTTTGCAGCCACCCTTCGAGCAATCGGTTGAACTCTTCGGGGTGCTCCATCATGGGTGCGTGTCCGCATTTGTCAATCCAATAAAGGTCAGAATCGGGCAGCAATGCGTGAAATTCATCAGCCACATTCGGTGGCGTAACACCGTCATTTTTACCCCAAATAAGACACGTAGGCGTGTGCATTTTCGGCAAATCCTTTGCCATATTGTGGCGGATAGCACTCTTGGCTATGGCAAGCGTTTTGATGAGTTTTCCCCGGTCATTGACTACGCCAAATACTTCATCGACAATCTCTTTGGTAGCTACTTTGGGGTCGTAGAACACCTCTTCGCTTTTCTTTTTTATGAAATCGTAATTGCCCCGTTTGGGATATCCGTCGCCCATCGATTTCTCGTAAAGTCCTGAACTTCCGGTCAGCACCAATCCTTTGACGAGTTCCGGATATATTTTTGTAAAAAGCAACCCTACGTGTCCGCCAAGCGAATTGCCCAGTAGTATCACCTTGTCAAATCCTTTGTGGAGAATAAATTTATGAATGTATTTTACAAGGCTTTTTACGCTTGTGCGAAGTAAAGGCAGTGTATAAATAGGTAATTCCGGCACTACGATTTTGTAACCAATGGTAGAAAAATGCGACACCACGCCTTCAAAATTGCTCAACCCCCCCATCAGTCCGTGAAGAATGATTATAGGGGTGCCTTCGCCTCTTTCGAGGTATGTAAATTTGTCGTCTTGCTTCATTTCTGCTATCATGTATTTTTTGTCAGTTTGTTTTCAGAAACAAATATACTACTTCTGACGGATAAACATAATGATAGTGGAGGAAAAAAGTATTTTTTTTTATTATTAACTAAATTTGATTTTTTTAAAAATGTTTTCAATCTATTAATTACGCCTGAATAAACGCTATGGGTATCCGTTGCATTTTTGAAAAATAAATCGGCATGCTTTCAGCTTCTATAGATTTATTTTATGAAAATTTGATAGATTTGTCACACCTTAGATTATTGATTTTATTTTTATGATTTATAAAAGAACTGTTGGTTTTTAATATTTTTTAATGAATGCTTCCATAATCATAGACTAACAATGGTTAGAATAAAGAAAAAATTATTTTTTTGAGAAATTATTTTTTTGACAAATATTCCATAAAAAATCTTCTCGCTCTATACAGATTATCGATTCGTAATTAAAAAAAGTTAATAATCAAACTATTTAAGTTAAAGACCGTTGCATAGATTCGTTTATTAAGCCAATAATGCTTTAAAAAAAGATTTAAAAATTTGTTTTTCCTAAAAAAACTTCTAATCTTTGCGATAGACTAATTTAAATAAATGACTATGAAAGTAAAAGTAACTTGCATGGCAGTGTTGTTCTTTATGGCACTGCAGTTCTCTTTCGCACAAGAGAAGACCGTTACAGGTACTGTTAAAGACGCCGCAGGGATAGGCTTGCCGGGCGTGGCAGTACTCGTAAAAGGCGAAGGTACCGGAGCGCAGACCGATTTCGACGGAAATTATTCTGTCAAAGCTGCAGCCGGTAAGGTATTGGAGTTTTCGTACTTAGGGATGAAAACTACAGAACGTACTATTCCCATGGAGGGGGGTAACACGCTGGAAATCAATGTGGTACTGGAAGAAGATGCACAGCAGCTCGGGGAAGTCGTTGTAACGGCTCTGGGGGTAACGCGTGATAAACAGTCTATCGGGTATGCGGCACAGAGCGTAACCGGAGAGAGTATTTCCCAAGCGGGACAACAAAATGCCTTAAATGCCCTTTCGGGAAATGTGGCAGGACTGCAAATCACTTCACCCTCAAGCATGGGTGGGTCTACGCGCATCGTTCTTCGCGGTGTAGGCTCGGTAACTGGCGAGAACCGTCCGCTTATTGTGGTAGACGGCGTCCCTCTTGACAACGGTAACTATAACGATACCAACACCCAACGAGGTGCCGGCGGTCGGGATTATGGAGATGCTTCGGCAGATATCAATCCTGACGATATCGAGTCGGTAACAGTACTCCGAGGTGGTCCGGCAGCGGCTTTGTACGGAAGCCGGGGCGGTAATGGGGTTATCCTCTACACCACCAAGTCCGGAAAGAACGGACGCACCGATATTGATGTAAAATCGGGCGTTACTTTTGAGTCTATCTACATCTACCCGAACCTGCAAAAACTGTATGGAGGAGGGAGTTCTAATACTTTTGAAACGGCAGTCATCAACGGTACCACCTACAATCTCGCCGAATATGCTTATGACGAGAGTTGGGGGCCTCGCTATGATGGTACCATGTACTTGCCTTGGAACGCATTTGACCCCGAATTTCCCGAAGACTATATGAAGACGGTGCCGTGGGTAAGTCCGGAGAACGACGTGGACAAATTCTTCCGTACCGGAGTAACGTACTCTAACTCTGTATCTTTCTCAAGGTCTGTGCAAGATACGAATTTGAGGCTTTCATTTGCCAATAACCAAACCGAAGGCGTTATCCCTAACTCCAAATTGGACAGGAGCAATCTGAACTTCAACTTCAATTCCAAGTTCACTGAAAAGCTCCGCTTGGACGGCTCGTTCAATTACGTATACACCCGCGGCTACAACCGCCCCGAGCAAGGATATGGAAGTAATTCCGTAGCACAGAAATTCTGGCAATGGGGACAGCGGCAATTGGACATGGTAAAGTTGAGGGATTACAAAATAGCATCGACCGGTGCACAGCGTTCCTGGAACCGAACCTCATGGGATGACCCTACTCCCGTGTATTCCGACAACCCGTATTGGGTAATCAACGAAAATACTTCAGAGGACAAGCGTAACCGATTCTTTGGCAACGCAGGGATTACCTATCATTTCCTCCCCGAATTGTACGCCGTGGGTAAGGTGTACGGCGATACGTACGCTTCCCGAATATGGGAGCGGGTTGCCATAGGCTCGCAGGCACTGCCTTCTTTTACAGACATCAAGCGGTCGCTGACGGACTTTACCTATGAAGGGCGCTTGCATTTTGACAAAGTACTCTCGGAAGACCTAAGCCTGAACGCTTTCGCCGGAATTTCCCGCAGAGAGCGCCGGTACGACTATGTGTACGGAACTACCGTAGGCGGTCTTGCTTTGCCCAATTATTACAATTTAGCCAATAGCGTTGAACAACCGAAAGGCGAAGATTACCAACTGTGGCGACGTACCAATAGCGTATTCGGTATGGTGTCGTTAGGATACAAAAACATCCTCTTTTTGGAAGGAACTGCCCGCAACGATTGGTTCTCAACCGTAACCAAATCCGTTTTCTATCCGTCGGTAACCGGAAGTTTCGTGTTCTCTTCATTGGTGAAACAGCCATGGCTCAACTTCGGTAAGCTCCGCTTGGGCTGGGCACAGGTAGGAAACGATACCGACCCTTACCGCTTGGAAACGTATTCCGACGTAAGAGCCGCTTTCTTGAGCAGCCCCAGATATTCGAATCCGGATATCTTCAACAAGACAGACCTTCTGCCCGAAATGAAAACAACCAAAGAGATAGGGCTCGAACTGAGCTTATTCTCCCGAAGAGTGGGGGTAGATGTTACGTACTACGAAACCATAACGGATGACTTGATTATGCCGCTCTCTATTGACGTTGCCACCGGATACATCAACAAATACCTCAACGGCGGAAGTTTGGAAAACAAAGGTATTGAGCTGACACTCAGCGTAGCTCCCATACGCACAGACGATTTCCAATGGAATGTTACATGGAATTTCACCAAGAACAACAACAAATTGCTGAGCTTGGCAGAAACCGACGAATATCAGATATCGAATGCCCCTTTCAAGGCTACTCTGTATGCTAAAGTAGGAGAACCTTACGGGCAAATATACGGTAGCGATTTCATGTACCACGATAACGGCAAACGAATCGTTGACGCAAGCGGACGTTATGTAACATCGCCCATTAAAGCCCTCGGTTCAATCATTCCTGACTACAATACGGGCCTGAGAAATACATTCACCTACAAGAACGCCTCGCTATCGGTATTGTTCGACATGCAAAAAGGAGGCTCCTACTACTCCACCTCGCACATGTGGGGGATGTATTCGGGGATGCTTGAGGCTACGGCAGCCGATGGAGTTCGCGAAAACGGGATTGTCCTCGATGCTGTCTATGCCGACGGTTCTGCCAATACGACGGCGCTCGATGCCATCACTTGGGGAGCAGACTATTACTCGAGAGTAGATGCACAGAACGTATTCGATGCCTCATACTTGAAACTCAGAGAGGTTACTCTATCGTACAAACTGCCCATACAACCCGGCAAACACGTGAAGGAAGTCGTGTTCTCCGCATTCGGACGCAACCTGTGGGTAACCGGGCTTGACTGGAAAGGAATGGACCCCGAAAACACTTCTTACGGAAGTGGTAATATACAAGGACTTGAAGGAGGTTCCTTGCCTTCTACGAGAACCTACGGAATGAATGTTCAGATAAAATTATAATCCGAAAAGAAATGAAAAATAATATTCTCATAACATTATGCACTGCCGGACTGCTCTCATTGGGCAGTTGCGACCATGCGTTTGACACCATCAACACCAATCCCAATCTGCCCGAAAAAGGCACTTCATACGGATTGTTCAACAGTGCCAATAAAGAACTTATGGACAACACACGAGGCTCGTTTTCGTCTGCACGCGTGGCATTGCCTTGGGTACAATATTCTGCCCAGATGAATTACACCGAAGAGGATTTGTACCAATATAGAGTAACTTCGGGGGACAACCTCTGGCGGTATCTCTATTCGGTAGCCAATGACTATAAAAGCATTATCGAACTCAATACCGACGAGCAGACGAAAGTGAATACTGCCCTGTATGGGTCGAATGACAACCAGATTGCTGCAGCACGCATCATGCTGGCGTACGTATTCAGCAATTTGGCCGACCGCTTCGGAGATGTACCGTACTACTCTTACGGAAATAATGACGCTGATTTTCAGGCGCTTAATGTGGATGTCATCAAGCCGAAATATGCTTCGCAAGAGAAAATATACACCGATATATTGAAAGAACTGAAAGAAGCCGCAGAAATGATCGACACTTCCGAATCGAGCGTATTCACATCGGGCGATGCCTTGTTCGGCACCCCCGATAAGATGAAGAAGTTCGCCAATTCACTGCGCTTGCGGATTGCCAACCGGGTCAAGAACGTGATACCGTCGGCAACAACACACATTACCGAAGCAATAGCCTCGGGGGTGATGACCTCCAATGATGACAGCGTAGGGCTAACCTACGAAAACAATCGGGTAAATCCTGCCCCTAACTATACGGCTTTCTTCATTGATAATAGAACGGACTATACCATCTCCAATATCTTTGTAGAAATACTCAAAGGCGTGCGGGGAAATTTCGGAGTAGACCCACGCCTACAAAAGATGGCAACCCCAAAAGGAATTACCATCGCCAGCGTAAGAACCAATAACTACACCGAAAGCTCCGATATAAACGATTACGTAGGGATGCCTTACGGTATCAGAAGCAACATGACCCGTTCGCAAAGAAGTATAGGCATATCTTTTCTTAGCCATAATGTGTTGAAGCCCGATTATACCGAAATATTTATGGAGTATGCCGAAGTATGCTTCCTGCTTTCGGAAATCAACGGATGGGATCAGACACATTATGAAAATGGCGTGAAGGCATCTATGGAAAAATGGGAAGTCGCCGATTCGGATATTGCTACCTATATTTCTACATTGCCTGCAGCAAGCCAAGAAAATGTATTGACACAGAAGTACATAGCACTATTCATGCAGCCTCTCGAAGCATGGAATGAATACCGCCGTACCGGATACCCAAGCGTTCTTTTAAAGCCGGGTGAAACGCATGCACTAAATGGACCGTACACATACGAAGATGCTAACGGAAACACCGTAAGCGTCAGTACATACACCTTCACTCCCTTGGTTACGCTGACAGACCTTCCGGGAAGAATGAGCTATTCGGCACGGTACAAAACACTGAATGCAGACAACTACCAAGCTGCCATACAGAATATGGGCGGCAGTGGCGATACTATGGACATCAAGCTGATTTGGGCACAATAGCTTGCCGACGCATACTTATTTAACGTGAGTCCGATGTGATAATTCGTTGAATAGCAGCATCTTACTTTTGCAAAAGCCCTTACCTCCTCTCCAAAGGAGAGGGGTTGGGGATGAGGAAATTAAAGCGTTGATTTACACTATTTTATTACATCGAACTCACGTTATTTAAAGAGGCTGTCCTTTTCGGGCAGCCTCTCTTTTGTTTTTTTGGCAAAACATGTAAACCTACACATCCCAAATAAAAAAGTTAAACAAACTTTAAAAGTTGAACTCTAAAAATAAATATTTCATAAAAAATAAAATGTTAAAAATAAAGGTAGAACTCATTTGGAATAGACGCTAAAAGAATATATTCATCCTATTCTAATAAAATATTGCGATTTGTGTATTGTTTATGAATTAAAAATACTTTTTACGTAATAAAAAAATAAATCATTTTTTATATCGACGTTGGTGAATTAAAAAATAATAGTAATATTTGCGGTGGACTAATTCAAATAAAAACAACTATGAAAGTAAAAGTAACTTGGATGGTAGCGTTATTTTTTATGGCGCTACAACTCTCTTTCGCACAAGAGAAAACAGTTACGGGTACTATTAAAGACGGTTCGGGCATTGGCTTACCGGGCGTAGCAGTACTTGTAAAAGGAGAAGGAACCGGTACACAAACCGATTTCGACGGAAATTATTCTATCAGGGTAGCACCGGGTAAAGTATTGGAGTTTTCGTATTTGGGTATGAAAACTACGGAACGTACCGTAGGTGCGTCAGACCAAATCAACGTAACGATGGAGGAAGACGCATTGATACTGGATGATGTGGTAGTGATGGGCTACGTAAAGAGGACAGCTCAAAACACCACGGGCAGTTCTCAGCAAATAAGCGCTTCGCAAATTGAGAATCCGGCATCGGTAAACCCTGAAGCTGCTTTGCAGGGACAGGTGGCAGGTGTACAGGCAGTGGCTGCTTCGGGTACACCAGGAGCCCAGCAAGACATCCGCATCCGAGGAGTAGGTTCTTTTTCGGCAAGTAACCGCCCTCTATACGTGATTGACGGAGTGCCTGTGAACGACGACAACTTCGGGATTAAAAACAATGACGGAACAATTGATTTCAGTACCTTGTCGCCAATGGCTTCTATCCCTTCGCAAGATATTGAAAGCATTACGGTGCTGAAAGATGCTTCGGCTACTGCAGCCTATGGGGCAAGAGGGTCTAACGGGGTTATTGTCATCACTACAAAAAGAGGGAAAAGCGGCAAAGCAAAATTCACCTTGTCATCCAACGTAGGTTTTCAGAACGATGCCTATAACAAGAGAGACATGCTTACAGCCGAGCAGCGCTTGACGTTGCTCCAAGAAGGTCTTGTGAACCAGCGCAGCATAACGCCGGATGCAGCCTTAGCCGTAATAAGCGATAATAATTTAGGAAATTATAATGGTTGGGTTGCCGAAGGACGCCCTAACGGAGATTGGGCAGAGGCTATCCGCAATAACAATGCACTTACCTATGAGCACGCATTTAGTGCTAGCGGAGGTGGTGAAGGTACGAAATATTATTTTTCGCTGAATCACAACAAGACGGAAGCGACCGTGATAGGGACAGGCTTTCAAAGAACGGCCGCAAATGTGAAAATAGATGCGGACTTGAACTCTAAAACCAAAATACAGTCATCAGTATTGCTGTCGAAAGTAGACCAAGACCCTATATTGGAGCAAAGTTCATTTTTTGACAACCCTTTCTTGACGAGATACTTGATGACACCGTGGTATAGCCCGTATAATGCAGAGGGAGAGCCTAATATAAATGGTATTGCCAGGTACACTTCTGTATACAATACTTTGTACACAAACAAGTATAATAAACGCAACAACCGGATTCTTAGAGCTTTAGCTAATGTAAGGGTTGATTACGAAATCGTTAAAAATCTTACCTTGGCAAATAACTTTGCTATGGATTATAACTTTAGGGACTTCCAAAATTTCCAGAACAGATACCACGGAGGCGGCGTTGCCAATGAAGGGACTTCGTCTCGAAACCACCGCCAAAATGTTAATTTCGTCAACCAAACCAGCTTGAATTGGAACAAGACGTTTAATAACAAACATAGTTTTGACGTGTTGGCACTGGTAGAATATCAAAAAAATCAGAATTATGTGTTGAGTGGTTATGGGCAAAAATTCCCTATCGACGGCTTGACAAATATTGCCAATGCAGGAGCAGACTTTCAAGCATCATCGTCATACGAAGATTTTATACAGTCCGCCGTATTGGGAATGTTCAACTATTCATATGACAACCGCTTCGTTTTAGATGCGACTTTCAGAAGAGAAGGCTCCTCAAAGTTTGCGCCTGATCACCGTTATGGTAACTTTTGGTCGGCAGGTATAGCGTATAATCTTCATAGAGATATTTTGCGTGAGGTATTCGATGAATTAAGAATCCGCAGCTCTTATGGTACTACAGGAAATGCAGGCATTGACGTGAACCTCTACCAAGACCTTATGGCTTTTAACCGTAATTATGGAGAGTCCGTGGCAGGATACCCTAAAAATTATGCCAACAACGAACTGACATGGGAGAAAAACAGGTCTTTCGATGTCGGTCTAGACTTTGCCTTATTTGACCGAAAACTATCAGGTTCCGTGGGTTATTACAACAAACTGACCTATGATTTGTTGCAATATCTTCCGCTAACAAGAACCTCCGGATTTGACGAACAAATGATGAATGTTGGTGATATGAGGAATAGCGGATTCGAAGTTACGCTGGCATATGCTATTTTCAATAATGAAAAATTCAAATGGAGCGTAAACGGGAATTTCTCTACCCTCAAAAATGAAATCGTCCGTTTAGGTAAAGACTCTTTCGGAAACGATTTGGTACTATTCCCGGGCAGCACCACTCGTGGCGGTGAGGTAGGTACCTCCTATAATTATTGGAACATGCGCAAGTGGGCGGGTGTTGACCCTGCAACCGGAGCACCACAATGGTACGTGAACGGCGTAGATGGTGCTACTACAACAAGTTGGGGAGATGCCGGAACGGCTGACCAAGGAGTGTCTATTCCCAAATTCCAAGGCGGACTCGGTACACGAATTGACATAGGCCCTGTTTTTGTCAACGTATTGTTTACATTCCAAGGAGGACACAAAATTTATGAGACTTTTGCCCAGTTCTATATGAGAACCAATAACTTTACCTTACAGACCTACAATGGAGCGGCAGAATTGTTAGACAGATGGCAGCAAGCGGGAGATGTAACAGATGTACCAAGACTGAACTACAACGCAAACAATAATTTCCATGCAGCATCTACAAGATGGCTGTACGACGGTACTTTTGTACGTTTGAGAAATCTGCAAGTAGGCTACAGCCTCGACTCTGAATATCTCGGAAGCATAGGCATTGACCGCGTTACATTACAGCTTACCGGAAGCAACCTTTTGACTTGGGTAAAAGATAAAAATCTTAAATTAGACCCCGAAACAAGAGCCGATGGATCTATACAACTGACCACTCCTCCTGTAAAAACTGTTATGGCTGGTTTAACCCTTAATTTTTAAATAAAATGAAAAAGAAACTATATACATTATTCGCTTTAAGCGTTGGGTTCTTGGGACTTAATTCTTGCAATGAATCGGACTTAGACCCTACCTTGGGGCAAGATAAAGAATTGGATGAGAGCCTTATTACGCCCAATGATTTAAGCATTTTTATGAACGGCCTCTATAATAGGATGCGAAATACCAATTATTACGGAAGAGACTACTACATCTACGGAGAGGTAAGGTCTGACAACGCATTCTCAAACGGCAACTCAAACAGATACGTTATTGAGTCTGAAATGAGATACACCCCTGACCAAGGAAATATGCCGGATACCTGGTCCCGCATCTATGAAGTAATAGGATGGGCTAATCTTGCCATCAACAAATACGAAGGTGTCGGCGGATGGTTACCATTAGAAGGCAACGAAGCCGAAATCAAACATTATGTGGGTATTGCCTATACGCTAAGAGCGATGGGGCATTTTGACCTGGTTAGAATTTTCGGACAGCATTATGTAACCGGACAAGGGGGAATGAACTCATTGGGAGTCCCGTATGTAAAAGTATTCAGAGGCGATCCGGCAAATCCGTATCCGGCCAGAAATACGGTGCAGGAAGTATATGACAATGCCATGGATGACATCAACACGGCTATCAGCCTAATGGACTCCAGCCTTGACCCTGTCGAAAATTACTATGGCAGCTCATACCTCCCCAGAGCATTAAAGTCCCGAATGGCTACGTATTTTGGCGACTATACAGTTGCTCGGGCAGTCTCAAAAGAAATCATTGACTCAGCAAAATATTCCATAATAGCAGAAAATGATTTTGTTAATTCATGGAAAGGACAAACATCTCGCAACTGGATTTTTTCGATTTATGCCAACACGTCAAACGAGTCATTGGGAATTAATGGATTGGCTTACATATACCGCCTTCCGGCAAGCGGAAGTGGTTATGGAGATGTCGTCGGCTTAGGAAATCTGCATGATATTTTCGGTTCTGGAGATGTTAGGGTAAGTAGCGTGATGTCATCAGCAAAAACAGGTGACGGCGGCGGGCAATTCCGAAACATCGGGAAGTTCCCCGATACCGCTACCGGAGGTGATGCGATTCCTCTGTTTAGATATGAGGAAATCGTACTCAACTATGCAGAATCATTATTGGCAAGCGATCCTGCGGAAGCCTTGGTGTGGCTAAACAGAATTCCTCAAAACAGAGGAGCCGGCACTTACACCGTTGCCAATATGGATAATATTCTTTTAGAAAGAAGAAAAGAGTTTGCCTTTGAAGGATTCCGGTTCCATGACTTGGTAAGAACAGGACAGGGTATTCCGTTATTAGACGATATAAGACAGCGCTTTACGGAATCCATCAGTGCAGGTGCCTCAAAATTGGCTTTCCCTATCCCTAATACAGAGATAGGTGCAAACTCAAATATGGTACAAAACAATGGCTATTAGGATAATTCGTTTTTTCCGTCTTGAAAGAATGAAGCGGAATTAAACAAATTAAAATAATATTCTATAAAGCAGTACAGATATTCGTATTTGTACTGCTTTTTTCCATTTAGTGCGATTTGCCTTATTCTCAACGCGAGCCCGACTTTTAAAAAATACTACCCGGGTTTGGGTACTTTTTCCATGGTATTAATTTCTTAAGAATCTAAGTTAAAAAAAACATTGTTGCACAATTTTTTGTATATTTGAATTCTTATTTCTTAGAACACACGTTTATGTCGCCGATATTTAACCAACTTCTTATACCTTATATTATCGCCATGGTATTGGCCATTACTATGGGGGGTAGTGGTACAGCACCCGCTTTTTCAGCAAGTTATGGTGCTAATGTAATTCGCAAAACGCTTATTCCCGGTATTTTTGGTATTGCAGTATTTCTCGGTGCTATCATAGCAGGCAAAGGTACAGCAATGACCATGGGCAAGGGAATACTCGACCCGAACTACATGTCATTTATGGTCGTGTCAATTATTCTATTTTCGATAGCTGTTACGCTACTGATAGCCAATATTGCAGGAATTCCACAATCCACAAGCCAAGCCGCAGTATTGGCAGTTACAGCCCCTGCGATATATTTTAATGTGTTGGATTCTAAAAAATTACTTTTGGAAATCATCCCCATGTGGTTTTTGCTTCCTGTGGTATCATTTATCGCAAGTTTTTTGTGTGGCAAATACATTTACAAACCAATGCGCCGTCGTGGCTTAACAATGCTTCGTGCTCAAAACGAAAATCTCAAACCCGTATGGAATAGTATCTTGATTATCATGTCATTATACGTTTCTTTTGCTATTGGAGCGAATAATGTTGCCAATGCTGCCGGACCTATCGCCTCGATGACACTCAACGAACTCAATATGGGCAAAGAAGGAAGTGATTTTACACTCATCATGATTCTTTCCACTTTGATTGTAGCGCCGTGCTTCGGTATCGGAAGTTCCTTATTCGGGCATAAAATCGTAAAAAATACGGGCAAGGAAATCATCCTTTTTGGGAAATTTGAAGCGGTCATCATAGCTTTTATTTCAGGAAGCTTGTTGCTGCTGGCTTCGCTTGTCAAAGGCGTTCCTTCATCATTGGTACAAGTCAACGTCGCTGCGATACTCGGTGTGGGAGTTGCCAAGATGGGTGGGAAAAATATTTTTAGGAAAACCCAGGTGCGAAAATTTTTCACCATGTGGATGATTGCTCCCTTTATCGCTTTTATCCTTTCGTTATTACTTATCTACATAGTCGACAGCTACGGGTTATTACAAGAATAACTACCAGCCATAGCGGAAAGTTACACCCAAGAATACAAATATAAAAGCCAATACGCTGACCATTCCGATGTGCAATGCTAAGCTGTTCAAATTCTTTTCGTTAAGTTTCGGAATGATAAAAAATCGGGCGTGAATGGCCAACAGCAAAGTGAGTGCCAATGTTATCAATTTCAAGTTGAACACCATATCAAACTGACTGGCAAACGAAAACCATTTGACGTCATATTTCATTCCGAGAAATATCCCCGTGATGACTTGCAACAAAAGTGCGGGAATACCGATAGGCTCATATTTTTTTTCAAAAGCCTGTACCACAGCAGGATTTTTGGACTTCAAAGCTTCGGGGAGATAACGCAAAAGCAATAACAAATGCCCTCCAACCCAAACGGAAGCCCCCAACAAATGTAGTAAAAGAAGATATTTTATCATTTTTTTATAGATGCTACTATTCAATAACTTTTACAGCCAACCGCACGCAAATAAAAAGCGAAGCATTGAAAATAGAAATCTATTGCCAACCCTCCACTTTCAATTTTCAATTCGCCGCTACAAATACCCCAGCAACATTTCCACCACAGGAATAATAACGATGAAAAGTACGGTGCTTGTCGTAACCAGATTCGTAGCATAGGCGACATCGCCTTTGGCTTCGTTTACCAAAATAGGAAGCACGGCAAGAGCAGGCACGGCGGCTTGGATAATCAGCGTTTTTTCTTCCAGAAGCGGCAGCGGCATCCACCCCCGCCCGATGAGGATAAGCCCCGTGATGAGTGCGGGTGCGAGTACGAATTTGCACACCAATCCGGCTATCGTATCTCTGTCAAAATGAATACTTTTCAGGCCGGCGTTGCACAGCACAATCCCGATGTAAATCAGCGAAAGCGGTGTAACGGTATTGCCCAAATATGTCAACGGCGAATGGATAAAACCCGGTACGGGAATTTCGGCAAAAAGGAAAACAAGTGCCACCAGAAAACCGATGAGCGGTGCCGGAAGCAATTTTTTCCAGTTGAACTTTTCTTTCTTCGCTTGCGAATTTTTATCCATCGGGTCTGCGGAAATGAGGAAAACGCCAATCGCCCACGTGGAAATCGTATTCAGCACGTAGCACACCAAAAAATACGGAATGCTGTCTTCACCAAAAAGTGCCACATTCAGCGGAAGCCCGATAAATATGGTGTTCGCATTGACAAACATATTCACGAACGTTCCCCGTCTTCCGTTACGGATTTTTAGGATTTTTGCCAATGCCAACGCAATAACATAGCCCAGCGCCACCGAAATACCGCCGTAGAGCAATCCCCCCGAAAGGGAAAGCAGCTTGTCCTTGGTCAAATGCGACAGTACCGACACGAAAATAGAGGCCGGTAATGCAATATTCATAATAAATTTAGAGATATTACCGCCAAAACTATCGGAAAACCAACCTTTTTTTCGTAAAAAGAAACCTAAAACGATTAGTAATACGATGGAAACAACACTTTCGATAGATGAAATGAGTGCCATATTTTTGTTTTTTATAAAAAAATGGTTTGAACGCTTCTAGTGTCCAAACCATTTTTATTTTTTATTATTTAAATTCTTGATATACAGGATTGTAAAGCATCGTTTTAATCCATGCTTTGATGTCCGAAGGGCGTTCTACGCGAGCCAATCCGGCATCGAAAATGGCTTCGGAAACCTTGACGGCAACTTCCAACGACACGTTCAAAATATCGCTCTGCGGCGGAAATACCATTCCTTTGGCTTTTTCTTCGGGCGTAAGCAGCTGCGAAAGTGCTTTGGCAGACTCAATCCACAGGGCATCGGTTACGCGGGTGGGCTGGGTGGCATAAATCGCCAAGCTCACGCCGGGGAAGCAGTAATAATTGTTCGCCTGACCGGGATAGAACGTTTTCTCTCCGATTTTTACCTCATCGAAAGGCACACCGGCACAATATACGGCACGTCCGCCCGACCATTGGTAGGCTTCTTCGGCACTGCATTCGGCGTGTTCGGTCGGGTTGGAAAGGGCGAAAATAATGGGGCGTTCGTTATGTTTTGCCATCGCCTCGACCACTTCTTGCGTAAAGGCTTTTCCGATGGTACTAACCCCGATGATTATCGATGGTTTGAGCGTGTTTACGGCTTCGGCAAAACTCTTGGTCGGAGCATTGTTTTTGGCGAATCTGCGTTGCTCGGGCGAGAGGTCGGTACGCGAACTTTCCACGAGTCCGTTTACGTCAAAATGGTTGATTTTCGTTATGGCTTCGGCTTCCGAAATGCCTTCGAGCTTCATCGCCTCGACAATCATATTAGCGATACCGATACCTGCCGAACCTGCTCCGAGGAACAGTACGCTTTGGTCGGTAAGTTTCTGGTTTATAATGTTTAACGCTCCGTAAACACCGGCAACGGATACCGCTCCCGTTCCTTGGATATCGTCATTATAACAAAGGATGCGGTCTTTGTATTTTGCCAAAAGGCGGATGGCATCTGTGCCTTTCCAATCTTCAAAATGGATACAGCATTTTGGGAAAACTTCCTGAACGGCTTGTACGAATTCTTCCACAAATTCGTCTAATTCTTCCGTTGAAGGACGGTTTTTTCTCAGCCCGATATAAAATTCGTCGTCGAGAAGCGTTTGGTTGTCCGTACCGCTGTCAAGCAGAAGCGGCAGTAATCCGTCGGGCGGAATGGCGGCACAAGCGGTATAAAGTTGCAGTTTTCCCAGCGGAATACCCATACCGTTTGCTCCCAAATCACCAAGCCCGAGGATGCGTCCGCCACTACTTACGCAGATGAAACGGATGTCTTTTCCTTCCCAATTTTTAAGGATATTTTTAATGTTGCCTTTGTCTTTCAAAGAGATGTACATACCGTTGTTGTCACGGTAGATTTCGCTGAACTTGGAACAGGCTTCGCCCACCACGGGGTCATACATTATAGGAACGAAGCGTGCCGGGTCGGACATCAGCGTTTTGAAAAATAGCGTTTCGTTGCGGTCGAGCAAATTCGTTAAATAGATGTACTGCTCCAAGCCTGTTTTTTTGGTGGAAAGGTGCAGGTTTACTCTTTTGAGCTGGTCATCAATGGTTTCGATGACGGGCGGCACAAGCCCTTCGATGCCGAGTTTCTGGCGTTCTTCGGCAGTAAATGCCGTGCCTTTGTTCAGGCGTGCGTCTTGCAGTAAGGCATTGCCTTTCAGAGAATTTTTCATTGGA
Source organism: Capnocytophaga sp. (assembly GCA_030538675.1). GTDB lineage: Bacteria > Bacteroidota > Bacteroidia > Flavobacteriales > Flavobacteriaceae > Capnocytophaga. The sequence continues at coordinate 21,137 of JAUNTM010000014.1, read as the reverse complement.
ATTTATTTTATAGTTATATTTTATTAGACTAAATAAACCCTCGTGAACACACGTCATCATACCTTTACAACCACAGAGGAACATCTTTTTACCGCAACAAATTTATAGAAAAATCAGATGAAAAGATTTGCTTTTCTTGTTTTTTAGCAATAATTTATCTTTTCTTTAATGAAGTTGCTGTTTCAGGACATTTTCCAAATTTCAGCATCTGATACATTTTTCCGATGAAATTCATATCTTTGCAAAGACAACACATAAAACACTACGATTATGGCTGAAATATTGAACATCAATGATTTAGATTTAAACAGCTCTTACACTTACGCCGATTACCTGCTTTGGAAATTCCAAGAGCGGGTGGAACTTATCAAAGGAAAAATATTTCGTTTGCCGACACCATTAACAAAACATCAAGAAGTTTCATTTAATATGGGACTTGTTTTGGGAGTCTATTTTGAAAACAAACCTTGTAGAGTTTTTTCAGCTCCTTTTGATGTCCGTTTAACAACGAAAGACAAGAAAAATAACGAAGTTACCACGGTGATACAACCCGATTTGTGCGTTATCTGCGACACTGGAAAACTCGATAAAAAAGGTTGTGTTGGTGCTCCCGACCTTGTTGTGGAAGTACTTTCGCCCGGAAACTCCAAAAAGGAATTGAAAATAAAATACGGACTTTACGAAGAAAACGGCGTAAAAGAATATTGGATTATAGACCCAAGTAGAGAAGATTTACAGGTTTTTTCTTTAGAAAACGGAAAATTTTCATTCAAAGGAACTTTTTTTGACGATGACGAAATTAATTCATCTTTGTTTCCGGAGTTGAAAATAGATTTGAAAAGGGTATTTAGGTAACGCAAGCCAATGTAGAACAATGATTTTTCAAATGTATTCTGGAATACATTATTATCCTACATTGGACTTTCGTTATCTGGCTTCTTTCTTAAAACTTATTTTCTAAAAAAGGGTCGTTTGTTGTAGCGAGCAGTTTTTTGAGATTTTTAGTATATCTTTTTATTTTATTAGGATATTTCAAAGCGATATTTTCCAATTGAAAAGGGTCGTTTTGGCGGTCGTGCAAGATGATTTCGTCAATTTTTCCGTCCTTTGCGTGAACGGCAAAAGTAAACCGTCCGTCACGCAGCCCCCGGTAGCCGTTGCGGTGGTTGTCAAGATTTACATAATAATACGGTTGGGTTACGGGGCGTTCTTTTTTCGGATTGACGAGCATTTCCGAAAGGTCGAAACTCTGCACTTCCGTAGGTATTTTATCTCCTAAATCCATTAATGAAAGAAGCGTACCGTAAAAATCGGAAAAACTCATCTGCAAATCGGTCTGTCGGGGTTTTAATTTAGCAGGATATTTGATTATCAACGGAATACGCATTGATTCGTCAAAATAAATATCCTTTCCGGCGAGTTCTTGAGCTCCCATCTGTATGCCGTGGTCGGAAGTGAATACCACAATCGTGTTTTCCGCCAAACCTTGAGCTTCCAACTGCCTCATAATCCGACCGATATGTTCATCTACTCCCGTGATGCAGGCGTAATAATCCGCAATATTTTGTCGGAAATAATCCCCCATTTCCGTTCCTTTTCGGGGGATGTTGGGAAACTGTGCCGCAAGGTTTTCCGTATCGAGATTTTTGTAGATTTCCTTGTAGGTATCGGGGACGAGATCATAGCCCGTATGCGGCGGATTCATCGACACCACCAAGGCGAAAGGCTTCTCGGCAGGACGTAGCGTACCCCCCTTATTTTCAATGTATTCGATAGCCTTATCAGCCTCATATTCAGGACTCCATACATCTACATAATAAAAATCATCTCTACCACCGTCGGTGTTCCAATACATCGGTTTGAGGTGGTAATCATACGTTCCGTAAGCTATCCAATGGCGGAAACCGTGCCGTCTTTCGGGCGGTGTCCATTCGTTCCACGCCACTTTCCCCCGATTATTATAGGTATCGACAAACGGCCGGTGAGGCGAATCCAAATGCCATTTGCCCAAATACGCCAAATCATAGCCGTTTTCCGCCAAAATATCCGACCACGTAACGGCATCGGGCGAAAGTTCTACGCCGTAAGGTGCTGATGCTGAGTTACAATTGGTCGTTACGCCGTTTGCATGCGGATACATTCCCGTCATCAACGAAGCTCGTGCAGGCGAACACACAGGCGTATTGCTCACGGCATCGGTAAAGGTAATGCCTTCGGTAGATAATTTATCTAAATTTGGTGTCAGTACCGGTTCTTTGCCCATATAGCCAACGGCATCGGCACGCCATTGGTCAGCCATAATGAAGACCAAATTGGGCGGCTGCTCTTGTGCTTTCAACGGAAAAACTACCGAGAGTAAAAACCACAAAAAAATGTTTTTGGTTCGTTTTGCATTCATAACTATTTAAGGTTGGTTTTGTTTGATTTCTGCTATTTCAAAAGGCACTCGGAATGATGTGCCGTTTTTCATCAATTCTGTTAAATTCGGATAAATCCTTTGACGGAACGAGTCCCAATTTCGGAACTGTTTTTCTGTCCACCCGGCTTCGGCAAGAGCCAGTCCGCGAGGATAGGTCATATAATTGGCACGGTTGATATCCTTAATCGCCTCACCCCAGAGCGTTCCCATAACCCCTTGAATATGAGCTGTTTCTTTCGTAGAAAGACCATACGTCGGGTCAAACGAATAGGTTTTTTCGAGCGTGGTCGTGGGCATTCCCCAATTGTTGTATTCCGGCAGGTCGTTTTTGTACTGCGGATAGTCCAGATAGGCGTATTCGCCCGGTGCGAGAATAAGGTTGTTGCCCGACAGCCCCGTGAGTTCGATGCACTTGGGCGTAAGCCCGTACCGCCACGTTACGAGGGTTACATCTTTCGGATAATCAAACAGATAGCGGTTTGCCGGCATACGGATATTGTCCAATTCGCACCATAAAATGGCGTGCATTCCGTATTTTTTGACCGAAGCGAGTACGCTTCCGAAGAAAATATTCATCAATTCTTCGGGTTTCGTGTAGCCTTTTTCGGACATCAATTTCAGATTTTCATCGCTTTTTGCCCAATTTCGCCCGATGGCGGATTCATCACCGCCGAGATGTATTTTCTTCGACGGAAAGATAGCCGACACCTCGCGGATAACATCGTCCAACAGTGCATATACCTCCGGATTTGCCGCCGAAAGCATCACGTTATCCGTCTTCCCGATGACAAAAACGGAATCTTTCAAGAAATCGCAACGCAGGTCGGGATACGCGGCTAAAAGAGCTGCCGTGTGTCCGGGCACATCAATTTCGGGAATGATTTCTACGTTTCTAAGTACTGAAAAATCAATGAGTTCTGTTAATTCTTCTTGCGTATAAAAATTCCGTTCGCCATTTTTTGTCGGTGTGTTGCCTTTTTCGGTAAGCTGCGGACGGCTTTTGATTTCGATACGCCAGCCTTGGTCGTCCGTGAGGTGGATTTGCAGGGTGTTATACTTGAATTTCGCCATTTGGGCGATGTATTTTTTTACGCCGTCAAGCGGAAGAAAATGCCGTGCCGGGTCAAGCATCAACGCCCGAAACGGATAGGCAGGACGGTCGTTAATCCGCACGGATTGAATGCGTTGCAGGGCTGTTTGTGCCGTATCGCCTATTAAAATCTGCTCCAACGTATAAATTCCGTAAAGCACGCCGGCAGCCGTTTTCCCTTCGATGCTAATCCCTTGCGGACGGATGTCAAGCACGTACTGCTCTTCGTTTTCCAACTGCGGATTGATTTTTAGCCTGATATTTCCTTTTTCGGACGAAATCGGTTCAAAACCAAAATGTTTTTGGAAAATAGTTTTCAATTCGGAAGAAGCGAACTCCAATCCGCCGTCAGCGTGGATTTTTTCTTTTTTAGTGATTTTCAAAATGCCTTTTTGCGGTTCGATTTGGTTCGGGTACGGCAATAACGCCGAGAGATTATGCTGGGCTATGGCGTTGGAAAATATCAAAAAAAACAGAAATACGGTGTTTTTTTTCATTTTTAAAGTTGGTATGGGTTGGTTCGTACAAAGATACGCATTTTTTAGAAGATTGGAGGAATTCAGAAATAACAAAACAGTAAAGCCGTGTTTTTTCTTCGGGAAAAAACACGGCTTTTGTAGGTAGAATATAAGTTACTCTATAATTCGGCTAATCGCCTTCGGGCAAGGAATTGGTTTCGATTTTCCAACCCGGATTTTGGTAAATGGTCGAGGTGGTGTAATCGGTATTGCCGGGCGTGTCGGTTGTCAGCCTGAAATGGTCAAAAGCAATCGGGTCAAGGTATTTCACGGGATTGAATTTGTAGCCGTCAAACGCCTCATTGGACGTGTTGATACGGTACGGACGCAGGTATTTGCTGTCTGTCCTTGCCGAAACGCTCGGATTGGCAACGCCTGTTTCTTTGAGTTCTATCTTCGGAAGCCCCAACGTTGCGTCTGCTTCGTATTTTAGATAATTTTCGTCCCAAAGATTAAATCCTTCCACGATGTAACCGTCCATTTTGTCGAGAGCCCTCCAACGGCGTAAATCTCTCAAACGTGAGCCTTCGGCAGCCAGTTCGATGCGTCTTTCCCTGCGGATGTTGTACAGCGTGGCATCTACCGGCGTACTGCCCGAATAGACCGCCAAATCGTTTTCTTTCGTAAGGTCGGTGGCGGCAATCGTAGCGTTTACGTCATCGCTTACGCCCGAACGTGTGCGAAGTGCTTTCCAATATCTTAAACTATTGGCGTCGAGGGTGTTGGAAAGCTCAAAATCAGCTTCCATATAATTGAGATAGGCTTCGGCGGCACGGAATACCACGCTTGCCGTAGTGGAAGGCAGGGTCGGTCCTTGGGCAGGGTCGGTCATCAAGCCTTTTTTGATGGAATAGCCTGTGGTTGAGCGGTTTTCGCCGTTTTCGGTGAGTGGCGGACGGTAAAAATATCCGTTGCCGTTAACGATGTATTCCGTAAACGAAGCCCGTGTCGTGAGCAGGTCGCCTTCGTTGAGAATGTTGTATTTCATGCGGTTATCCCTTCCGGCGAATACTTTGGCAAACGTTTCATCGCCTTGATAGCCCGATGCCGCAGCGTAAATCGGCAGTCCGTTGCTCATCAATATCGACTCTACAAAACTGCGTGTAAACCCGGTACCGCCGCCGCCGTTGCGCTGTATGTAACCGACAACATAATGGTTGACCATCGGGGTTACGTTGGCGTCGTACTGTCTCCAAAGCAATACTTCGGGAACGTTGAGCGTAATGCTGTTGAACATCTGTTCGTAATTTGGAGAAAGAGCCACGTTATCGGCAACCTGTCGTGCGGCTTCTTTGGCTTCCGTGAGGAAAAAGTTGATTTCGCTGTCGATGTTTATCGAAAAACCGCTCAAATAATCCTTTCCTGCTCCCGGCCAACCCGGACCTCCCGGCACGCGGGCAGTTCCTTTGTGGTATTTCAGCCACGTACCTTCAAAAAGTGCCACCCGGCTTTTGAAAAGCAATGCCGCATTTTTGTTCAAACGGTTGGATTGCGGGGCTGCCGTATTCAGATACGAAATGGCTTTGTCCAAATCTTCCAAGATAAACCGAGCCACTTCATTGCGGGGACGGCGTTTGCTGTTTTCACGCACCACATCGTAATCTTCGGTAATCCATTCTTTTAAGATAGGAAAATCACCCAATGATTCTAATTTTGAAAAATAGATGTACGCACGGAAGAAATACATTTCACCCAAATAATGGCGCACATTGGCGGCATTTCCTGTAAGTTCTCCATTGTCCAATCGGGGCTGGACGGTATTGATGAAATAGTTCACGTCGCGGATGCTGCCGAAGCCCCACGCACCGCCACTTTGCCCGACTCTCCAACGTTTGGGTACGAACAGTCCGTTTTCGCCTACGCCGGCTTGGTTGTCGCTGTTATTGTCCGAAGCGAACGTTCCCAATCCAAATCCGGCGTGGGTGGGGAACAAACCGTATTGGCGTATGGAATAAGCCGCCAAATCGGACTCAGACCACAAATAACGCTCCAAAGGAACGGAATCCAACGGCTCTCTGTCTAAAAAATTATTGCACGAAGCCGTCAGTAAGCCCGCCAATAGTAGTATGGAATGTATGATATTCTTTTTCATTATATCAGTTATTTTATAATTAAAGCGAAAGGTTTACGCCAAACGAAATGGTTTGCGAAAGCGGATATGATTTGCCCGAACCAAAGCCTCCGTCCAACACTTCGGGGTCGTACATTTTAGCGACTTTTGAGAAGGTCATCAGGTTTTCGCCACTCACATATACCCGCAGTTTGTCGATGCCCACTTTGGCAAGCACTTCCTGCGGAAGGCTGTACCCGAGCTGTATGTTTTTCACCCGCAAATAAGCGGCATTTTGCAGATAGCGGGTTTGCACCTGCTCGTTTTTGGCAGCCCGCCCGCCCATATACGGACGCGGATAGTACGCATCTACATTTGCCCCGAATACGGACGTAGTACCTTCCGGACGGAAATAATCGAGATGTTCTTCAAATCCGGTTGCCTGCCACATACCGCCACTGGACGTTCCCCAAAAATAAGACCCGCCGAGCCAGTAATCGCGTTTCATCACACCTTGCAGGAAAATACCGAGGTCAAAGCCTTTGTAGGCAGCTCCGAGATTGAACCCGAAGCGGAATCGCGGATTGGAATTTCCGATGATGCTGCGGTCGCCCGGATCGTCCAGCGTGTTTGCCCCACTGCTGATTTCGCCGTCGCCGTTCGTATCTACGTACATAATATCGCCTGCCTGCCACACGCCCGAAAGCCGTTGTTGGCTTGTGTGTGCCAGCCAGTCGGTCATTTCTTGGTCGGTTTTGGCGATGCCTTGCGTGGTGTACCCCCAGATTTCGCCCAATTCTTGTCCGTTATAATACGTTCCGAGCGAATTGGACGGATTCGGGTAGCTCAATACGCGTACACGGTTGTCCGAAAGGTTGAAACCCAATGAATATTTGAAATCGCCTATTTGGTCGTTCCAGTCGATTTGCAATTCCCAGCCTTTGTTGCGGAGTTTGGCATTGTTCGTCGGTGGCAACCCGATACCGTACGCCGCTCCCACTTCGGCGGCAGGGCCTACCATATCTTCCGTAGTACGGACAAAATAATCGAAACTCAACTGCAGGCGGCTGTTAAATGCTCCCACATCAACCCCGTAATTGGTGTTATACACTTTTTCCCACGTAAGGAAATCGCTGATAACCCCCGGAGCATAGGCAATGGTAGGACGGCTTCCGCCCACTAACCACGAACCGCCGTTGGCACTCACGCCCTGCGTCAAATAGAACGGATAGAGCGAACTTGTATTTTGGTTGCCGAGCGTTCCCCACGAAAAACGAGGTTTCAGCGTATTGACATATTGCGCAAGCGGCTCAAAGAAAGCCTCGTTCGCCACGTTCCACCCTACGGAAAAAGAAGGAAGCCACGTCCACCGTTGGTTGCGGAGGAAGCGTGAAGAACCGTCGTAACGCAAATTGGCTTCTATCATATATTTGTCGGCAAACGAATAGTTCAACCGCCCGAATACGCCGGCAGTTGCCCAATTTTGCAGATACGAACTCTGTATTTTGTCTTCGCCCGTAGCCGCACTAATTTGCGGTACCAAAGGTGTAATCAAATCGGGGCGGCGGGCACCCAAACCTTTGCTTTTGCTTTCTTCCGTATTCATACCGAGCATTATTTTGAAATCGTGCCGGTCGATGCCGAACGAATAATCGGAATAGAGGCTCGTGGTATAGAAATTGGTGTTTGCGTACTCGTCTTCGGCAAAAGTAGCTCCTGCCGGAAATGCCGAAACGCCCAACGCATAGAGCATCGGGAGCGGGTTTCCGTCAATGTCGTATTCAAATACAGGAACCAATTGCGAGTGCTTGTTCTGGTTGACAATCCTCGTTCCTGCCTGTGCGTAGATGTTCCAGTTTTTCAGCGGACGCAAGATGAATTGCCCTTGTGCGTACAAATTATCATTATTGGTTACGGCACGGCTGTCGCTGGTCATTGAAGCCAACCGTCCGTTACGCATATAGTACCCGTTGGGGTCTTTGAACGGCATCATCGGCCACATTTGCACGATGTTGTGATAGAACAAACCCGAATTGCCGGGCAACTCTACCAGCAACGGATTATCGAGCGTAAAGCGGATAAACTTCGTATCGACGTTAAACTCTAGATAATCGTTGATTTTGGTATCGATACGCAGCATTGCATTGACACGCTTGTAAGTGTCTTTCCCGTAGGTAAGATTTCCGTCTTGGTCAAGCAAATTGGCGGAAGCGTAGTATTTGAGCCGTTCCGAACCGCCTCTGAGCGATACGTTGTGCTCACTTGCCCAGCTCCACCCGAAGTGGGTTTTCCACCAGTTCACGTTGTCATTGGCTCTTTGGTGGAAATTCCAATTGCGTCCGTTGGGAATGGTGGTGGTGGTGATTTCGCCTGCCATATATTGCTGGATGCGGTTGAGCGTATCGTCATCAAAAATAGCTCCTTGTCCTTGGTTGGCGGCGGCTTCGTTGAAGTAATTGGCAAAACGCCACGAGTCAAGTTGGTTGGGAAGATTGGCAGGCCCGCTGTAGCGGAGATTGCTGCTGTACGTGAGGGTCATTTTGCCTTCCAAGCCCCGTTTGGTGGTAATCAAGATAACACCGAATGCCGCTCTTGAGCCGTAGATTGCCGATGAAGCAGCATCTTTCAGTACCGAAATACTGGCGATGTCATTCGGGTTGAGGTTCTGCATATTCCCTTCGATACCGTCGATGAGAATGAGCGGCGAAGCTCCCGACCCCTGCCCGATAGTTCCTGCACCCCGGACATTGATGTTCATTGTCTGCCCGAGCTGTCCGCCGAGCGACCCCACATTAAGGTTCAGCCCCGGCACCGCTCCTTGCAATGCCTGCCCCAATTGTGATACGGGACGGGAATCCAACAGTTCGGTATTGACCGTAGCCACTGATCCTGTGAGGTTTACTTTTCTCTGCGTCCCGAAGCCGACAACCACTACTTCATCGAGTTGTTGGGAATCTTCTTGTAAGGTTACGTTCAGTGTTGCCGATGTACCTACGGTTACTTCTACGGTTTTGTAACCTAAGTATGAAAATTCAAGAATTTCAGAAGCCGAAACAGCTATTTCGTAGCGTCCGTTGAAGTCTGTTGCTACGCCTCGTGTCGTTCCTTTTACGACAACGCTCACTCCCGGAAGTGGCATTCCTTGTGCATCGGTTACTGTTCCGGAAAGAGTATGTTGCTGCAAAAGCGAAGTGGTTGATAGATTTTCTCTATCAAAATACCCCCCCCCATAATTTTTATGTATACTCATCGGTACACATAAAAGCAGCCATACGATTACAAATGCGTTTTTTTCGCATCTTTTCAAACAAAGTCGAATCATATTACTTTAGGTTTTGGTTATGTAATTGGTTAAATGTAGGGCAAAGATATTTATTTTTTTTAAATAAACACCTGCAAATCCTATTTTAATATTTATCTTCCGTTTGAAAAACGCAACTTTGAAACAAAACTGCTTTTCAGGCTTGGCGGGATGTTGTTTTTCTGCATTTTCTAAGAAAAATGCTTACTACAGTAAAAGCACTTTTTTATCCATCTCTTTTGATTATCTACAAAGGTAGTAGTAATACGACTTGTGGGAGTTTCCAGCCTGACTTTTGTACAGCAAGCGGTTTTTTACAATAAAGTCGTGCTTTTTCTTCGGAAAAAGCACGACTTTGAGCTTACGTAAAAACATTAACTAACGTGAGTTCGACATAAGAACAAAAGTAAGATGCTGTTATTCAATTACTTATCAAACCAACCTCACGTTAAATTACCTTCCGTAGGCGTTCATTTCCCTTATGGCGGCAACTCTTGATTTTGCCCCGTCTTCGGGAACAATGACTTTGATGTAGCGGCAATTGCTCGCTTTTACGGCATATACCAATGAAGCTGCCGAATACACAAACTCAAACCTTCCTACGTATTCCCACGTAGTGCCGTCGGTACTGGTTTCAAACCGCAGGTGCGTAATACCGTTATTGGCATTGTTTCTCGGAATGATTTCTATCTGCGATACTAAATGTTCCGCTCCCATATCCACCACAATTTCAAAAGGCAACGGGTCATCTCCGCCTTGCCATCTGCTGTGCCAAAACGTGTTGAGATTATCGTCAATCATGTGTTTTGCCTGTCCGTTATTTGTTCCTTCGCCTGTTTTTTCTTCGGAATTGACAGACGTGATTGTCCAACCTGTTTTGGAGAGTTTTTCACCCATTTTGGAGAAAATAAACAACTTGCTTTTTTCGGCATTGAACTTGATATTGTCCGTAACCGTGCCGTTTAATGACGATGTGATTGCCGAAATCTGTACGGGCAGAATGTAATTGCCGGGGGCTATCTGCGAAGCATTGACGGTATAAACCACTTCTTTGCTGTTCTCTCCCGAAGCCAATACAGCAGTGTCTTCGCCCGAATAGCTCGTTGAAGGCAACAGTGCAAAAAACGAATTGTTGGTCGTGTTGTACGCATCAATAGTCTCCTGTTTATGCCCAATCGTAGCGGTAATATCCCATTTATTGGAAAACGGAACGCCTAATGTCGTTTTCAAATCAATCGCATCTGTTCCCGACAAATTTACGGTAACAATGCCTTCGTCCATAATCTGAAGTATCGGGTCAGACACTGCGAAGGTATAAAAAACACTTCTCTTGGCGGGATTGACTACTCCTGCCTGCGTTGATGTCAATTGCAACGGCAGCATAAAGGTTTCCGCATCGTATTGGTTGCCCGAATGCGACAATATTTTGTCGGGGTCATAGCGGAGTACGGTTTTTATTTCGCCCGAAATTCCTCCGATGGCTTCGGCTTCGGCAACCAACTCATAGCTGTCGGCAGGCAACAGGCTGAATGAGGTGCCGTTGGCAACATTGACCGAATCGAGCCACTGTGCGGCGACTTCCACACGGTACGGAATGGCGGCGCTTGACAGACCGCCTTTGCCTACCCAGATTTCTTTTTCAAAGGTTTCGCCCACATCATACGACGTTAGTTTGTTCACGCCATTCTCTGAAAGGTACAGCACGCCCGGAGCTTTTCCTTCCGCCGTATCATTCTTGTCGCATCCGTACAAAAATGCGGCACAAATTGCAAAAAATACTATAGAATATTTCATTTTCATCAAATTTAAAAGGTTTATATTCTCCAACCGGGGTTTTGCACTACTGCTCCTTTTGATTTTTGCAGTTCGTAGAACGGTATGGGATAGAGGTACATTTTACGGTTGAACACGTTGCGTTGCACTCTGGTTCGGGTGAAGAATCCGGGCAATGCCGCTCCCATATTCATTCCGTGCAAATCTCTGTTTTGCTGTCCTTCATCGGTATCGGCAATCATCCATCGGCGGACATCAAAATAGCGCTGTCCTTCGGTGGCAAGTTCAATGCGGCGTTCTCTGCGGATGGCTTTTCGCTGCAAATCTTGGTTGCCTGCAACGGCAGGATTCAGCGTTTCGATGGCAGGAAGTCCGGCACGGGTACGCACTTTGTTCAGATAGACCAAAACGTTGGTATCGGCAGGGTCGGTTTCGTTCAGCACTTCGGCGTACAGCAAATGGAAATCCGCCAAACGGAAAATAATTGACGGACGGAAACGGCTGGTTACGCCCGGAGTACGCTTGTGCACTTGGCGGTTGAAACGCTTGTAAAGCATATATCCTGTGCGGGTGTGCTGCCCCGTCATGTCATTGGGCGAACCGAGATGGAACTCGATAACGTTATTGGTGATATGCCATTTTCTCCCTTGAAAGAAAACGGTGTTGTAAAAACGAGGCTCTCTGCCCACCCACATATTTGACACCTGCACTCCATTCATAGCGGAGAAGCCATTTTCAGTATAATCGGGTGATGCCGGCAAGAAATCGGTGTCGGCAATGGGCAATCCGTCTGCCATATAAAAATCGTCCACCAATTCTTGGAAAACCGCTATTGAACCCAGTCCGTTCTGCTCGCTTCTCGGCGTGGCACGACGGTCAAAAGCATCGCCGTCCATACCGCCCCAATTGGTGGTCGCCGTAGCCCAAACGATTTCTTTGGTGTATTTCTGGAAAAGTTCGTACACATCGGTCGCTGGGTTGCCTGTCGAATAAAGTTCGTAATTTCCGGCTTCGGCATAATCGATAAAATCCTTGACGGCATTTTTGGCTTTCTGCCATTTTGAGGCATCATGGTCGGGATACATACGTACCATCGCTCCGTTATCGCCCGCAGGGGTCATTACCGACAAGGCTTCGCGGTAACCGCCGTTGAAAAGCGGACTTGCGGCGTACATCCAGAGTTTGGCACGCACGGCAAGGGCAACGCCTTTGGTTGGCCACGCACGGTATTGCTCGTCTTCAATAGGTGCTTGCCGAAGCTCTTGCGATACGGCGAGCAGTTCTTCGTCAATATAATTGATGACCTCATCGAGCGGTGCACGCGGAATGTCCATATCATCGGAACTTGCAAAAATACGGTCTTTCACCAATTGGATAGAACCGTATTGCTCAAAAAGCATATAGTGGTAGAAAGCACGCATAAAGCGGACATTTGCCTTCATTTCGGCAACTTCGGCGGGACGCAATACGTCGGCTTGCGAACCTTCCGCCACGAGCGGTTTTACGTTGGCAAGGAAAATATTCGCTTGGCGGATAAGTTTGTACGCATCGCCCCAGCGGTGGAATTTTACGTTTTCTTCGTTTTTGTCCGAAATGGAATAATCCCCTACATCGCCGTAAGTAGAAATAATCTCATCGGTCATTCCCATCCACGGGTTTTTAAATCCTCCGGAGTTGACCACTCCCGAATAATCCGGAACTGCCGTAAATACGTTGGCATAATACCGCCGGGTATAGTCTACGTTGTCAAATATTTGGTCGATATTCTGAAGCCCGTCTGCCATTTCATCGGATACGTCCAAGAAATCGCTGCACGAACCCATTGTCAATAAGGAAATAAACATCCAGAATGAATATTTTATCTTTTTCATGATACGTTGTTTTTAAAGAGTTGGTTAAAAAGACAGGTCAACGCCGAAAGCGAAATTTCGCGGCAGCGGATAATTTAATCCGGCATTTGCATTTCCGGATTCGGGGTCAAAATACTTGATGTCGTCCCAAACGGCGAGGTTGTAGCCCATCAGATAAATTCTTGCCGAATTGATTTTGGCTTTTTGAAGAATTGTTTCGGGTACGTTCCAGCCTATTTCAGCATTTTTAAACCTTAGGAATGAGCCGTTGCGTTGCCACCACGTACTGTTCACGCGGTTGTTCGCATTATTGGCATTGCTTGAGTGCAGCCGGGGCATCAGTACGTTGCTGTTATCGGCTCCTTCTTGCCAGCGGCTGAGGGCAAACTCACGGTAGTTGGACTGGTCAACGCCCCAAGCGAACGGATACCAGCCTTGTGCTTCATTGCCGCCAAGCTGTACGGACGTATTCGCTACGCCTTGGAAAAAGGCATTGATGTACACCCTTTTGTACTGTACCGAAAATCCGAAACCGTACACAATTTCCGGCACGGCAGGATTTCCTACACCGCGTACACGGTCATAATTGTCAATCACGCCATCGCCGTTCACGTCTACATATTTAATATCGCCGGGACCTAAAATACCGCCGAGCGTAGGTTGCGGCAGGTTGGGGTTCAATGAATACGTTTTTGTGCCGTTGGGGTTCGTTACCGATGTGAAATCATCTTCGGTGTAGAGCCTGTCGGCAATGTAGAGCGTATTTTCGGAAATCCGCGTTCCTGTAACCGCCATCCAAGGGTAGCGTGTGGGCAGTTCGTCATATTCGATGACTTTGTTACGGGCGAAGGTAAATGTGGAGCGAAGCCCGACGGTAAAATCGCCGAGTTTGGTTTGTCCGTCAAGCGATGCGTCAATTCCCCGGTTTCGTACTTTACCGTAGTTTTCCCAAGGGTCGGAACGGAAACCGCTCACTTGCGGCAGGGTACGACGCTGCAAAAGGATGCCGTCACGCTGGGTATCAAAGTAGTCGGCTACGAGCTGTATCTGGTTTTTCCAGAAGCCGAGTTCCACACCAAAGTTGCGTTTGGTTTCAATTTCCCACGTGAGATGTGGCGAAGCAAGACGGTCTTCATAGATACCGTTACCGATGCCGTTCAATGCTCCGTTGTCGCCAATACCTTGGTTAAAACCTCCGGCATTGGTAACAAACGTAGGACGGTACAAAAAGCGAGAACCGCCTGTGTCATCATTTCCGGTACGCCCGAGCGAAGCCCTGATTTTCACTTTTGACACATAGTCTTTCAGCCCTTGCGGATAAAAGTCTTCATTGGAAAGAAAATACGCTACGCCCACCGCCGGGAAAAACCCGAAGCGGTAGCCTTTGGCAAATTTTTCAGAACCTGTGTACCCGAAGTTGGCTTCTACAAAGTAGCGGTCGGCATACCCGTAAGTAACACGCCCGACAGCCCCCATGCTGCGGAAAGGCAGGGCATTGTTATGTGCTTGCGAATCTCTTGTCATGAAGAGGGTCATCCCTGTTACTCTGTGGTCGCCGAAATTACGGGCGTAGTCAAATGCCGTTTCAAAATAGATTTTTTTGTTGGCTTCTGAAGACGGACTATGGTTCGAGAGGTCGGGCGTACCCGATACCACTTGCGTGAATATCAACTTACCGTCGGCATCACGCCCCGTGGCATGGTAACGGGTGGGATTGAACGTGCGGCGGCTGAGAAAATTATTATCAAAGTCAAAACTAATGAACGCTCTGTATTTCAGTCCTTTGGTAATGGCATCTAATTTTTGGTTTAACGTTACTTTTGACTGTATTGCGGTACGCCATTCTTTGGCATAACCAGAATTCATCAGTTGGTTGTACGGATTGCGCATATTGGAATCCCGCTCTTGCAGGTAGGTGGAAATCGTACCGTCACTGTACACCGCCGGAAACGTGTGGGGCGGCGTGATGAGCATGGCTCTGAATATCTGCGGAGTTCCCGTACCGGGGTAGGAATTGACCATATACTGTCCCGAAAGGTCTACCGAAACGGCTGTACTTTCCGTAATATCAATATCTACATTGGAACGGAGGTTGAACCTTTTCAGCCCGATACTGGTATCGTATTTTTCGTCGGGCTTGTTTTTGAAAATCCCGGTTTCGCGGTACAATGCTCCCGACACGAAATAGCGGGCTCTTTCCGTTCCGCCTTGTGCGTTGAGCGAGTAGCGTTGGTTAGTCGTGAAATCATCGAGCATTTCGTCAATCCAATTGGTACTGGGATAGAGGTCGGGGTCGGCATTGTCGCGGTATTTTTGGATTAATTCTTCCGAAAATTGCGGTACTTCGCCGTCGTTCCTACGGGCTTCGTTAAAAAGCGACATATAGTCTGCCGAACCTACGAACTTAGGCAGACGCGTGGGCATGGATACCGTATGCTCGGTGCGGAATGAGATACGGGCTTTTTCTACTTTACCGCGTTTGGTGGTTACAAGCACTACGCCGTTCGCCCCTTGTGCCCCGTACACGGCGGTTGCGGCAGCATCTTTCAAGATAGAAAAGGTTTCGATTTCGTCGGGTTCTACGTCATTAATAGAACGGGGAACGCCGTCTACAAGCACCAACGGCTTGGAACCTCCGGCAAACGTGCTGATACCGCGTATCCAAAACTCGGCGTTGTCATAGCCCGGCTCACCCGAACGCTGCACGGCGATAAGTCCGGCAACCTGTCCGGCTAAGGCATTGGTAAGGTTACGGGTGGGCGTGGAAATGTCTTTCGGCTTGACCGAACTGATGGAAACGACCAAACTTTCCTTTTTCTGCTGCCCAAAACCGACCACCACCACATCATCAAGCTGCTGGGTGTCTTCGTTTAAAGTGATTTTGAGAGTACGGTTTCTGCCGACGGTTACTTCCCGCTTGGCAAAACCAATGTAGGTAAATACAAGTACATCGGTACTTTTGGCGTTGATTTCAAAATTTCCGTCAAAGTCAGTAGAAGTTCCTTTGGTGGAATTTTTGATGAGGATGGTTACTCCGGGCAACGGCACGCCTGAAGCGTCTGTTACCGTTCCCGTGATGTTGGTTTCTTGTTGAAGAGCCGATTCGTTAGATAGATTATCTAATTTACCCCCCCCGCATAGATTTTAACACTACCTAAAAGCAGTAGTGCAAGGCTGAAAGTTTTAATATAAAACTCCCAAACCTTCCGTGTGGTTTGCTTTTTCATACGGTTTTATAGTTTGGTATGGTTATGAAACAATTAAATTTTCATTACAAAAGTATAAAACAAAAATAAATAAAACAAACAAAACGAAATTAAAACGCAATGCTTCGAAATAAAATATTTTGAAAAATTAATTTAGCACACAACAGGTTTTTGATATAAGTAACTATTAATCAATGCATTAAAAAATAAAAGTAAAAACACAATTATGTAAATTTACCAAATGTTAAAATTGTCGTTTTCTTTCGAAATATATTGAAATGACAAGCGTATCAAAAAACGGCATCGTAAAATAGATAACTTCACAATGCCGTTTTTGTTTTTTTAGAAAGCCTTGTTCACGTAAATTCTAAACGGTTTCTTCTTTCTTAATAAGGAAAAAAGAAGCGACCGAACCAAACAAAGGAACAAGCCCAATGGCAAAAACCCACAGAACAATCTGGCTCTGGATCAGATATTCTCTTTTCCGGTACAATCCTACCAACGCGATGACCGGTAAAACAAATATAGCAAATAGTAACCCAAGCTGAAGGATTGTGAAAATCGTTCCTTCTAAAAATAATCCATCCATATTATGTTGTATTAAAAGTTTTTATTTCCCCATAGCTTTCCTCGTCCTGTGCAAGGATTGTGATTTGCCTTAATTCGGCATGCGAAAAACTCAGCAATCTGCATTTACTTCGTTTACAATGATGTTATTTTGAACCAAATGTACGAAATCATTTTAGGTAAGCAGCATCCTAAAATAAAGTTTAACATTTTGAGAAATTAAGACTTTATTCCGCGTAACTGTTTTCAAAATCCACGTAAAAATATCGCAATAGTATTTTTTCGTATCTTTGTCGGGAATAAAACAACTAAAGATATGAGTACAACGGTTACTAAAAACAAAGACTACAACCTAAAATCAGCGTTCAGCGTAGGAGATGAGGTTCTAATTTCTCCGCAGGTAACTCACGAAAAAGAATGGGTCAAAGGAATTGTCATTGAGGTTGAAAACAATCCTTTCGTAGGGATTGTCATCACAGCAAAAACAAAAGAGTTAGGAGGAGTTTTTGAAAAAGAATATTTATTTAAAAAAATAAATTAAGCATGTTTGCCATTAGTTTCGATATGGTCATTTCCGAATTAGAAAAACAATACGGAACACCTTACCATTCTGCCTACGGCGAAATAAAGAGAGTGTTGCCCGAATGTGGTTTTTCATGGATTCAAGGGAGCGTTTATGTAACAAATAATGACGATTTATATACTGTTACAAAAGCCATGAATGCACTTAATCGTATTGTTTGGTTTCGGAAATCTGTCCGGGATATAAGGGCTTTTGAAATTAAAAACTGGTCGGATTTTACCCAAATGTTCAATGAATAACACTGTTTTTCTTCAATAATCACAATTAACAACCGCCTCACAATCAGATAAACAACTCTTCACTATGGAAAATATTCAAACTATCAAACAGCGGTTCGGCATCATCGGCAATGACCCGAAGCTCAACCGTGCCATAGAAAAAGCTGTACAAGTAGCCGCCACCGATATTTCGGTGTTGGTAACAGGCGAAAGCGGCGTAGGCAAGGAAGCTGTCCCGAAGATTATCCATTCGCTCTCACACCGTAAGCACGGGAAATATATTGCCGTAAACTGCGGGGCAATCCCCGAAGGCACGATTGATTCGGAACTTTTCGGACATGAAAAAGGGGCGTTTACGGGGGCAACCGCTACCCGAAGCGGCTATTTTGAAGAAGCCGACGGTGGTACGATTTTTCTTGACGAAGTGGGCGAACTGCCGCTTACCACTCAAGTGCGGCTACTGCGTGTGCTTGAAAACGGCGAGTTTATCAAAGTGGGTTCATCGGTGGTACAGAAAACGAACGTTCGGATTGTTGCGGCAACCAACGTGAATATGCAGGAAGCTATCCGCAAGGAACGTTTTCGCGAAGATTTGTATTATCGGTTGAGTACGGTTGAAATCCATCTTCCGCCGTTGCGGGAACGAAAAGATGATGTGTATTTGCTTTTCAGAAAATTTGCTTCGGATTTTGCCGAAAAATACAAAATGCCTGCCATCCGTCTTACTGATGATGCCGTCCAAATCCTTGTAAATTACCGTTGGGCGGGCAATATCCGCCAATTGCGAAATATCGCCGAACAAATTTCCGTGTTGGAACAAAAACGTGAAATTTCGGCTTCCGTTTTGCATTCGTATCTGCCGAACGAAGGCAGCCAATTGCCTGCTATAACGCAAACCTCCCGAAGCGAAAGTGATTTTAGTAACGAACGTGAAATTCTCTACAAGGTGCTTTTCGATATGAAAAACGACCTCAACGACTTGAAAAAACTCACGCTGGAACTCATGCAGCACGGCAATTCCACGAAAGTGCAAGAAGAAAACCAATCGCTCATTCATAAAATATACGGCGACAAACCGTCTGCTTCGCAACCGTCCGTTTCCATTATTCCGATGAATGCACCGTCTTCCCAAAAAACAAACGATGACGATTACGACTATGCCGAAAATATCGAAGAGGAGGAAGAAACGCTTTCGTTGCAAGATAAAGAGCTGGAACTCATCGTTAAAGCCCTCGACCGCAATGACGGACGACGCAAAGAAGCCGCCAAAGAACTCGGGATTTCCGAACGGACTTTATACCGGAAAATAAAACAGTACGGCTTGGAAGGGTAGAGAAGTTCAAAGAATAAAGCCCTCACCCCCGCCCCTCTCCAAAGGAGAGGGGAGAAAAAGCTCAATGGTATCCGAGTGGCTCCCCTCTCCCTTGGAAATCGAAGATTCATCGAAACCAAAATGTAAACTAATAAAAATGAGATATAGGGGGCGGGGGTGAGGAATTAACACATTGATTTACCCTTAGTTCTTCTGTTCTCTGAGCGGTATTTGCGGTATCACTTTCGCTTTAATGGGATTTGTAACCTCCCCTTCCGAAGTAAACATTTTATTTGTTATGTACGTGGTTACACCGGGGTATTCTTTCCTTTCGGGCAATAACTGCACAAATGTATAGCCCGGCATTTCAAAGCCTTTTGGCATCGTTTTCATCAACAAATGTCCGTCAGCAAGCAAGATAAACCGGCTTTTGTACCCGCCTTTGTCCATTACGATGCTTATAGCATCTTCTGTATTTATTGCCTGCAACAGTTCTTTAGGAATTTCTTTAAAAATACGCATTTTTCTCTTATTACTGTTGTAATATTCAACCTTTAGCTTGAAATCGGGATTAGCCTCTCTTATCTTTTTCAGGTAAGGATGTGATTCTATCCGTTGGCGGGCTATCGTTTGCATTGCAAAAAAATCTTTTATGTCGGGGAATTCTTTTTCTACAAGCAAATCCAAATCGTATTCAATATCCGGCTGATTTTTCTCTTTGGCAGTAAAATTCATGTTCGGGAGATAATTTCTTGGAAATCTATCTTCGTTCCAGATGTATTTGTCCAATTCGTCTTTCACGTCGGGGTACAAATCATATATCGGTTTGGATTTTTGAAGTAAACTATTCCGGATGATAACCGGCAGTGTTTGTATGGTTTCTGACCGTTGGCGGCGTACTTGATCGGCATGTACGGAATCTTTTAGGAAATATGCGTACAGGTCGAGCTGGTGCAACATTCCCAACCGATTGGCAATGTCTACTTCCTCATTTTGAATAATGCCAAGTATTTCTGTTTCAAAACGATGGGAACTCGGATTGTTTGCATATAACTTTGCCATACGGACCCTATCGGAATGGTAATGTGTCTCAGGGCTGTCGGTGCTAAGCAGTGTTCCTAAGTATAATTTGTCTTTGTCTACATCAAGTAATGACAATTCGTCGTCGGGCATCTGTTGTGCCATATCGCCGATATTGCTGTAAGCCACCCGTTCCACATTTCCGTTAACATAATCAAGATATGCCTTGATGAAAACATCCCAATTGCCAACCTCTGCCGACAGCCTTGCTATTTTGCGCAAATGTTCGTTAGGACTGCTGTCAAAACTGCAAGAGCCTTCAACCCGTTGCTTCCGGAGTAAATTTAATATCCGTTCTTTTGGAATATATTTTCCGGCTACTTCTTTAAGAAAATCGCTGGGATTGTTGTTTTTTTCAGCCAAACGAAATTCTTTTTGTACCAATTTCGCGAATTTTTCATCGTTTTTCAATATACTATCCAATAAATGCGGTCTTTTTTGATACCATTCGTCAATCCGTTTGTTGGCTGTTTCGGTATCGGTATCTTCATTTACCGACGGAAAATTCGTTTTTTTTCTGAAATATTCCACCAACGGGTCTGTTCTATAACGAACCTCCTTTGTTTCCTTTGCTTGAATTACTTTTGTCGAAGGGTGTATGACGATATCCGCATAGTGTATCCAATCTGCATATTTTGCAGGAACCGGTTTTTGTTGAAACGCCGTTTTTAAAAAAAATCCTCTAAAAGTAGTTTCGCCTCCCCAAAAAGATTGCTGCATAATATACCGGGCGTCAGCCACTGTATTTCCTTCGGTAGCTTCTACGTATAGTTGCGCATTAAAATGCTCTTCCGGCAAAAGCGTGGTAAGATAGACGGAAGGCTTTCCTTCATAAGAAATATAATCCGTTTTACTGATAGGCAAATCACATATCATTGTTATTTTTCCTTTCAATACGGTACGCAGTTCCTCTGAATTGGCTGCTTGACCGATTGCTTGTAAGAACGCTTCGGGTTCATCGGTTATGAGGTAGAAAAAATCTGCTATTGCCGTTGGTTTTGAAGCTATTACGGGCGTAGTGCTACGTTCGTATTGCTGCACGCGTTTTTGTATTTGCTCATTCAGTGCGGGTATATTGGCATCGTTTATCATCTGTGAATATGCCACTTGTGTTACCGCTAACAATATTGGTAGAAACTTTTTCATAATTGTTATGATTTTGATAAATAA
>JAUNTM010000130.1 GCA_030538675.1 Capnocytophaga sp. | reverse complement strand
AGCCTACCAAGAGGTTGCCGTGAAAAAGAAATTGTAATAATTGTTAATAACATAAACTGTCCCATCCTGAAATAGCGATACAGATTATGAGGCAAATATAGATAATTAAACCAAAGCAAAAACGTTTTTGCTTTGGTTTTTGTTTTTATAGGTTTTGATTTTTAATTTTTCTTGCTTGTACATTTGGTTTGGAGTAATATAATGATGAACCTGAACCTGTTTAAACTTATTTTATACTAAAAAGAGTGCCAATAAAAATTAGCATTTTTGTATTTGCAAGCAAAAAAACTAATCATTTGGAACTCATCAGCAAAGGTACGATAGAGAAATGGATTTTATCCCATTTGAGCAAAGGGCAGATTCAACTAGCAAACATAATTTTTGAGTTTACAAATTGAACCTGTTTAAACTTTTATTTTCGTTAAAAATCTGATGGCAAAAGCGATATAATGCAAAGCACCCAGTTTTTTACAGATGTTTCAAAGCGCACCAATAATGCTTTGAAACCATCTAACCAAGCATTGGCTTTTTCGATTTTAAATCGTCTTTTGTACAATTCATCATCCAAAAAACAATCATTATCCTCCGTTTGGCTGTTTCTGGGATTAGTTTTAATATTAGAAATGATTTCTTCTTTTTCTAAAAAATATCTTATATTTTTACTGTCGAAGCCAGCATCTGTATTGAGAAATAAGTCCTTATGAGCTATTTCTGCTTCCTTCAGAAGAGATAGGATTTCTTCCAAAACCCGCTCTATTTCATACAAATCGTTGTGGTTGCCGCTGGTGGGGCTGCCCATTGCCAACATCTGCCCCTGATTGTCACACAAAAAAATACTGTTGGTCGTTTTTGATTTCTTTCTTTCCTGATAACCAACAGCTTATCCGCCCATTCTGTAACGTGTGTGACTTCCATCGGGTTGAACGCTTGACATATCCAATTTCCTTTTATTTGAAAGCAAAAGACGTATCCAAACCCTCCTGAAAGAACCGTTTTTGCTCCATTTATTGAAATAATAATAGACGGTTTGCCAAGAGATTTTTTCTTCTCCGAAATATTCTTTCACACTCACCTCCCGCCACTGACACTCTGTTTTTAAGTGTTTTATAATCAGACTGATTATTTTTGTCATATCATACCGAGAGGAAAATCCTCTTTTTCCTTTGCTTAAATGGGGTAAAATCTATTTCTCTATCGTTCCAAATGATTCGTTTTTTTGCTTGCAAATACAAAAATGCTAATTTTTATTGGCACTCTTTTTAGTATAAAATAAGTTTAAATAGGTTCAATAAAAAAGAGTGTGGATTTAGATTGAATTTCATTAAAAAAAAACAGTTTTCAAATCACGAAAACAGATTTTCTTAAAAATATTGGTTGGACATTATTTTTTGTCAAGAGGACAAGAGGTAAAGCCGAATAATGTGTACAGCGGACAAAAACGGAACAATGCCGTTACTAACATGACGACAGCCAATACTAAAAATACAATACTTAGCGTTGTGCCACCGATGTTAAAATACGCCAAAACTGCTAATGCCATGGCTAAGGCTATTCGCAAGGTGCGGTCAGTTTTTCCGATGTTTATTTTCATAAGATATGGTTTTAGGGTTTATAATTCAGTTACTTTTTCGAGACTCCATTATAATTGGTGATACCGCCCAAATATACGCATAAACTCCATTTCTACAAACTATTTTAAAACTTATTTCAATAAAAACAAATAAAATTTATATCATAAATAATTGATTTTCAGTATTTTCATATTTTTGTATCGAAAAAACAAAAAAAATCAAATTTACTGTAACAGCCACTCAAAAGGAGCCTTTTTAGAAAAATAATCCTAAAAATCAATGATGCACGGGCGTTTGTCCGTGTATTTTTCTCACGTATGAAATTTTTGAAAAAACCGTACCGGAATTGGAGATAACGTATTGATGAAAAGAATGTTGACATGCTATTTTAATCATAGTCTTATTTCTTCCAAAATTTGAAACAATATTTCTATCTAAATACAACTTTATTTCGGAAGAACACCCGACCTTTGCAGCATCAAAATAATAAAATACCATGATACATACCTATTATATAAAAGGAATGACCTGCCAGGGTTGTGCCGGCAATGTTCAGAAAAAACTTTCGGAAGTGGAAGGCGTAACCTCTGCAAGCGTGGATTTGGCAAACCAAAAAGCAACTCTCGAAATGGAAAATCACATTCCTTTCGAAACGTTACAAGCGGCTCTCGAAGGCACACATTATTCACTGCACCAGCAGCTTGACGAAGCTCAAACGCATACGTATTACGTAAAAGGGATGAGTTGTAGCGGTTGTGAAAATACCGTTCGTGAGCGATTGGAGCAGGTGGACGGCGTGGAAAATGCTGACGTAAATGCCAAAAATAGCACGGCAATCGTAAAGATGTCAGCCCCCGTATCGTTTGCCAAACTGTCGCAATCGCTTGAAGGCACGCATTATTCATTACACAAAACGTTGGGAGAAACCAGCGTTTCGTCGGAAGAAAAAACCTCAACCGGCAGTGGTGTTTTCTACTGCCCGATGCATTGCGAAGGCGACAAAACATACGATAAGCCCGGTGATTGCCCTGTTTGCGGAATGGACTTAGTAGAAGAAACATCTACGCAAAATTCTGATAATCAAAAATATAACGAACTGAAACACAAATTTTGGTGGTCGGTAGCGTTTACCTTACCGATATTCATCATCGCAATGAGCGAAATGATTTCGGGCAATCCGTTGTATGAAATGATGCCGCAAAAATATTGGAATTGGATACAATTATTACTTTCCCTCCCTGTTGTTTTTTATTTCTGCCGGATATTTTTCGAGCGTGCGTGGCGAAGCATTAAAACATTGAATTTCAACATGTTTACCCTCATCGGAATTGGTGCGGGCGTGGCGTGGCTGTTCAGTGTGGCAGGCTTGCTTTTCCCCGATTTTTTCCCCGATCAATTCAAAACGCATCACGGCGAAGTCCACGTTTATTTTGAGGCAGCCACCGTCATTCTTACCCTCGTCATGCTTGGGCAAATGCTCGAAGCCGCTGCCCACAGCAAAACCCAAGATGCCGTCAAAGCACTTCTGAACTTAACCCCCGAAAAAGCCTTTCGCATTACGGACGGAAAAGAAGAAGAAATTTCTATCCGGCACGTAAGCAAAGGCGACCTGTTGCGTGTCAAGCCCGGGGCGAAAATCCCTGTGGACGGTATTGTCGTGCAAGGCAATTCGAGCATCGACGAGAGTATGATTACGGGCGAACCGCTTCCCGTTGGCAAACAGCAAGGCGATAGCGTAACGGCAGGAACGCTCAACGGCACACAAACGTTCGTGATGCAGGCAGAAAAAATAGGCTCGGAAACGCTGCTCTCGCAAATCGTCGAGATGGTCAAAAAAGCCAGCCGGAGCCAAGCCCCCATACAAAAATTAGCCGACCGAATTTCGGCCTATTTCGTCCCGATTGTCGTGGCGGTGGCGGTCATTACGTTCGTCATCTGGGCTATTTTCGGACCGTATCCGCCGTATGCCTACGCCCTTGTGAACGCCATCGCGGTACTGATTATCGCTTGTCCGTGTGCGTTGGGACTGGCAACACCGATGTCCGTAATGGTCGGAATTGGCAAAGGAGCCCAAAGCGGAATACTCGTCAAAAATGCCCAAGCTCTCGAATTGATGAACAAAGTAGATGTGTTGGTCATCGACAAGACAGGCACACTGACCGAAGGAAAACCAAGTGTTGAGAATATTTTCCCTTACGGGGAATTTGACAACGCCCGCCTACTGCAATATCTGTATTCCGTGAATGCACACAGCGAACATCCGCTTGCCAAAGCCACCAACGAATACGCTGGAAATCAAGCTGTAAAACCTCTCGAAGCGGTTGGTTTTAAAAGTATTACGGGCAAAGGAGTGCAAGCTGTCATCGACCATAAAACCGTTTCGTTTGGGAATGACAAACTCATGGCTGATGTCGGGATACTACTTCCGATAGCCATATCCAGACACGCAAAAACGGAACAACTGCAAGGCAAAACGGTTTCGTTTCTTGCCGTTGGAAACAACATCGCCGGAATGGTTGTTATTGCCGATAAAATAAAAACTTCTACGGTAAACGCTTTAGCAGAATTACGACAATCGGGAATGCAAATCGTGATGCTGACAGGCGACAACCCGCTGACTGCCAAAGCTGTAGCCGAACAAACAGGAATCACCCATTACAAAGCAGGATTACTGCCGCAGGACAAACAAGCCGAAGTGGAAAAATGGCAGCAACAAGGACACACGGTAGCCATGGCGGGCGACGGTATCAACGATGCCCCCGCTTTAGCTCAAGCCAACGTAGGCATCGCGATGGGAACAGGCACGGACATCGCCATACAAAGTGCCGAGGTTACACTCGTGAAAGGCGACCTGCAAGGCATCGTCAAAGTGAAAAAATTAAGCCACGCTGTGATGAAAAACATCAAAGAAAATTTGTTTTTCGCCTTGATATACAACACGATAGGAATTCCCGTAGCGGCAGGGATTTTATTTCCGCTTTTCGGGATATTGCTTTCGCCGATGTTGGGTGCGTTGGCTATGAGTTTCAGTTCGGTAAGCGTTATCGCCAATGCTTTGCGCTTGCGAAACCTGAAATTGTAATGCCAAAGTATCTTTCGAGAATAGATACTGCGTATATCGCCATAAATGTTTTTTTAGAAAATACTCTTGGAGATTTGAAATATTTTTCTATTTTTGTGAACTAACCGTAAAACACAAATTACTATGTCATTTACACTCCCTAAATTACCGTACGCTTACGATGCCCTTGAGCCTCATATCGATGCTCGAACTATGGAAATCCACCACACGAAGCATCACAATGCGTACACAACGAACTTAAATACAGCCATCGAAGGGACTGCTCTCGACGGCAAAAGTATTGAGGAAATCCTCACTAATTTGGATATGAATAACGCTGCTCTTCGTAACAACGGCGGCGGGTATTACAATCACAATCTTTTTTGGGAAATATTATCGCCCAACGGAGGCGGTCAGCCCAATGGTGCTTTGGCAGATGCTATTAAGGCTGCTTTCGGAAGTTTTGAAGAGTTCAAAGAGGTTTTTAGCAAAGCGGCAGCTACTCGGTTTGGTTCGGGTTGGGCTTGGCTTTGCGTTCTCAAAGGTGGTAAAGTAGAAGTTTGCTCGACGCCCAATCAAGATAATCCGCTGATGCCGGGCGTAGGCTGCGAAGGTACGCCAATTCTCGGAATTGATGTGTGGGAACATGCCTATTACTTGAATTATCAAAACCGTCGTCCTGATTATATCAATGCTTTTTTCAACATTGTTGATTGGGAAAGCGTAACGGAACGTTACAACAAATACAAATAAAAAACGCAATTTATTTTTGATAGAAAGCTGTCCTCTGCGGGGCAGCTTTTTTTGTGTATGAGGCTGTTCCATTACCCAACGTAAGGCGTTGGGCTGGAATAAGCCAGCCTTTCAGGCTTGGCAAGCGGCGCATTTCCTATTGGCTGTTCCATTA
>JAUNTM010000129.1 GCA_030538675.1 Capnocytophaga sp. | reverse complement strand
TCGTTGAATTCGTCTTCAAATTCGTCGAAATCGTCATTATTTTCAGCGGATTGAAAGTTTTTTTCGGGAGCGTCGGCGGGGATATTTCCGTGGGCAAACAGTAGGGCAGGGTAGGAGAGTCCTGCCTGTTCGTCTTCGGTTTCTTTCAGTTCAACGAAGAATGTCCACATGTTGAAAAAATCATATACATATAATAGGCGTGGTTTTTCCAAACTGACGATATCGCCTATACTCGTCTCATTCATGAGCTTTGTTTCGCCATTTTCCGAAAGGTCAAACAGCGTGATTTCTTCGACTTGATTCCATTGCTCATCGCTGGTGTAGAACGAAGCCATTTCGTCGCCGGCAAAGCCAAATGCTTGTGTAACAGTATTGTGCAAATCTTCTAAAGTGTCATTTTCTTCGATAGCAATATCGCGGATGACGTCTTCTTCCACATCGAGGATAACTCTAAATTTGTATATCATGGGTTCTTATTTTAGGTTGCGAAGATACCAAAAAAATGCTGTAGTAAGAAGGTAATTTGAAAAATTGAAAGTTTGGAAATTTGAAAACATTTAATTACTTTCGGCGTTTCTTTTGTCTGTCAGGCGAATTGGAGCTGATTATGCTTCATTTTCTGTAACAAATACCGGTCATGTAATTTCTAAAAAAAAACAAAATGTATCTTGAAAATGTATATTTGAGCAAAACGCCGAGTTGGCTTTATTGGATATTTCCGTTGTTATTTTTCGGATTTATGGGCGTGAATATTCTTTTTATGTTCGTGGTCGATGTTGATACAATGATGGCACAACAGATTGATACACATGGCGAAATACAATATTTACTGATGATGCTCATTCCGTTTGCGGTGATGCTTGGCGGATTATTTTTATGGGTAAAATTTGTGCATCAGCAACCGCTGCGGGCATTGACAACCACGCGTCGTAAAATAGATTGGCACAGAATATTTTTCTCGTTCGGACTTTGGGTAGCCGTTTTACTGTTGATTTCAGGCATTAATTATATGCTTTCGCCCGAAAATTATCAATGGAATTTTCAGTTGTTTCCTTTTTTAGGATTGTTTTTTATAACTTTGGTTTTCATTCCGTTACAAACGAGTTTTGAAGAATATTTTTTCAGAGGCTACCTCATGCAGGCAGTTGGGATTGGCGTGGGCAATCGCTGGTTTCCGTTACTTTTCACCTCAGTAATGTTCGGGCTGATGCACATAGCCAACCCCGAAATCGGGAAAATGGGCTATAGTTTACTCCTATATTATATAGGTACGGGACTTTTTCTCGGCATCATCACGCTTATGGACGAAGGTCTGGAACTCGCACTTGGGTTTCACGCCGCCAACAATATGCTTATGGCACTGCTCGTTACGGCAAATTGGACGGCTTTCCAGACACCTTCGCTTTTCAAAGACATGTCCGAACCCACCGCAGCGTTTGATATTTTTTTACCTTTATTAGTAGTATTTCCTATTATACTCATTATATTTGCACGAAAATACGGTTGGACACATTGGAAAGAAAAACTAACTGGTAAAATGATAAATAAACAAGAATTTCTTAACAAAATAATAAAAGATTAATGGACAAAATCGATTACACGTTCGTACACAACGAATTTCAAATAAATGATTTTCCTATCAATTACGACAGGCTTCTCACCTTGGCGGGAACGTACGTGAAAGACGGCGACCCGTACATGCAATCCATCGGAAATTTTTTATTCGATTGGTTGGACGAGCGTGATTATATCGAAGCTACGACATCGGGTTCGACAGGATTGCCAAAAGTAATCCGATTGAAAAAACAACACATGGTCAATTCCGCTTTGGCTACAGGCAACTATTTGGAACTCAGTCCCGGGAATACAGCTTTGCTTTGCCTTCCGGCGGATTTTATAGCCGGTAAAATGATGCTTATCAGAGCGATTGTCTTAGGACTTCACTTGGAAATCATTCCGCCTTCCTCAATGCCGTTGGCCTTGACCAATAGTGATTTCGACTTTGCCGCCATGATTCCGTTGCAGGCTTCCAAATCGTATTATGACCTGGGGCGCATCCGCAAACTAATCCTCGGCGGGGCTTCTATCGACGATGATTTGGAAGAAAAATTGCAATCGGTTTCTACGAAAATTTACGCTTCTTACGGCATGACCGAAACAATTTCGCACATCGCCATGCGGAAAGTAAACCATTCGGCAACACACGAAAAATCATACAAAGCGCTGCCGGGCGTAACGTTTTCGCAAGACGAAAATCATTGCTTAATCATTGATGCACCTGCCATCGCCGACCACCAAATCGTAACGAATGACGTGGTGAATCTCATTTCGGCAACCGAATTTGAATGGCTCGGACGGCACGACAACGTTATCAACTCGGGCGGATTTAAAGTATTCCCCGAAAGTGTGGAACGCAAGCTCGGAAAGCACCTCAAACACCAATATTTCATCACGCATGAAGCCGATGAAGAACTTGGTAACAAAGCCGTCTTGTACGTGGAAGCCGATGAAACGGATTATCCTAACTTGCTGAATATCTTGCATAAAGATAAAGAAATGTTACGCTACGAGATACCGAGAACGGTGTATTTTGTACCGAAATTCGTATTCACGGATAGCCACAAGATCAAAAGAAAAGCAACTGTAAAACAATACACCAAGAGTTAGATAATTGGGAAATTTGAAGATTTGGAAATTTGAAAATGATTGCTTACTCGCTATTTTTATATGAGTTCGCTACTTTTTGGAGGGATTTCCAAATCTTCGAATTTCCAAATCTTCAAATCCCCAAATTTTAAATTGTAAACCATGAAATATTTATTTATAGGAATATTTTTCTTCGTGTCATGTAATTCTCAGAAAAAAACGGTGCAAATTGACAATGAGGATATATTAGAAAAATACGTTGCCGAAATATCCGAAGCCTCGCTTAGAGAAAACCTTACCGTCATCGCTTCGGACGAAATGCAAGGACGCGATACCGGCAGCGAAGGTATCCGCAAGGCAGCAGCCTATATCGTATCGGAATACGAAAAGGAGGGCATCGGCTATCCGCCGAAAGCCGAAGGTTGGTTTCAGACCGTACCGTCGGCGTTTATGCGTAACCGCTACAACGATTCCGACAATATTTGGGCATATATAGAAGGAAGCGAATATCCCGATGAAGTACTCGTACTATCAGCACATTACGACCACGTAGGCGAAATGTTCGGTAAGGTATACAACGGTGCGGACGACAACGGTTCGGGAACGGTTGCCGTGATGGAAATCGCTAAAGTATTTGCCAAAGCTGCCAAAGAAGGACACCGCCCCAAGCGTTCCATTTTATTCCTGCACGTAACGGGCGAGGAACGGGGATTGCTCGGCTCGGACTATTATTCGCAACATCCGCTGTATCCGCTGGAAAATACGATTGCCAACATCAATATAGATATGATTGGGCGTATCGGCAACCTGCACAAAGACGGCAATTACATTTACGTTATCGGTTCTGACCGATTGAGTACCGATTTGCACAACATCAACGAAGCAGTGAATTCAAAATATGCAAACCTTAATTTGGATTACAAATACAATGACCGTAACGACCCCGAACAGATTTATTACCGTTCCGACCATTATAATTTTGCCAAGCACGGCATTCCGTCGGTTTTCTTTTTTAACGGAGTGCATGCCGATTACCACATGGCGACCGATACTGTAGAAAAAATAGAATTTGAAGCCTTACACAAGCGTACCCAACTGATTTTTGCACTGGCGTGGGAACTTGCCAACCGCAGCGAACGAATTAAAGTTGACCGCGACGGGAATTAAGAGATTTTATATAAAAAGGAATTATAGATTTACGGTCTTTGCTGAAGAATGTGAAGTAAATTCATAGTGATACATAATTAAATTTTATATGAAGAAAATAATTTTATTAGGAGTATTTGTCTTATTGGGTGTTGAGTTATCTGCCCAAGAACTTGTTAAGCAATTTGGTGTTGAGGCTTCTCTTATTTCCGCAGGGGTAACATACGAACTACCTATCTCTAAAAAAAATCCTATTGGAAGTAGGTGGAGGTATGGGACCGGTTGCGAAAATTACCGAAAATGAAGTCGAAATGAATCTTGTCAAATTCGCACCTTACACAAGAGCAGGACTTAAATATTTTTATAATCTGCAGAAAAGGATTGAAAAAGGGAAAAGTATTAAACATAATCATGGTAATTTCGTCGGGTTTCAAAATAAATTTTTCTACGGAAGTGCTAATCCCACAGGAACTACGATGCTTAATGAAGTGCATTGGGGTGTACAAACGGAACTTTCGGGTAAATTTCTTTTCACGTTTCATGTAGGGGTAGGGCATTTTTATAATATAGAAGAAAAATACCGTGTGGGGAGAGTAACACCAACTATCGGGGTTAGATTTAAATATATCCTTTTTTAATAAGAAAAGAAAAAAATAGAATATTCCAACAGCAGTTCTTGAAAATAAGATTTGTTGTTGGATTTTTTTTTGCCAATTCATATTCTGCAAAATATCCAAATAGATAAGGAAATTTAAAATTTAATTTGCCCATACAAAACATATATTTTATTTTTGTACCTTAATATTCGAAATTTATGAGTGATATAAAACAATTACAAGACCTGACAACCCAAGTCCGCAGGGACATACTGCGTATGGTACACAAGGTAAATTCGGGACACCCCGGCGGTTCGTTGGGCTGTACCGAATTTTTCGTATGTCTGTACAATGATATTATGCAGATTAACACCGATTTTGATATGGACGGCAAAGGCGAAGATTTATTCTTTTTGTCTAACGGACATATTTCACCTGTGTTTTACAGCGTTTTGGCACGAAGAGGCTATTTTCCTGTGAGCGAATTGAGTACGTTCCGTTTGTTGGATAGCCGTCTGCAAGGACACCCCACCACGCACGAGCATCTGCCGGGCGTTCGGGTGGCAAGCGGTTCACTCGGACAAGGAATGTCGGTGGCTATCGGGGCGGCATTGGCAAAAAAACTGAACAATGACGACAAAATAATATACAGCCTGCACGGCGACGGCGAGTTGCAAGAAGGACAAAACTGGGAAGCAATTATGTTTGCCGCAGCCAAAAAAGTCGATAATATCATCTCGACCATTGACCTTAACGGAAAGCAAATAGACGGGACGACCGATGAAGTGCTACCGATGGGAAGCATCCGAGCCAAATTTGAGGCTTTCGGTTGGGAAGTGGTTGATATAGAGAAAGGTAACGATATTTCTTCGATTTTAGAAGGAATGAAAAAAGCCAAAAACAGCACTGGAAAAGGAAAGCCCGTTTGCGTGCTGTTGCATACCGAAATGGGCAACGGAGTAGATTTTATGATGCACACCCACGCTTGGCACGGCAAAGCACCCAATGACGAACAGCTTGCCAAAGCCTTAGCCCAAAATCCCGAAACACTCGGAGATTATTAAGATTTCGCAATTTGGAAATTGCCTGAAAGATTTGAAATTGTTTGATATAATTTGAATGGCTTTGCCGTTTCCTTCGGCAGTCGCAAGCTCGTGTGAAGGATTTGGAAATTTGAAGGATTTGAAGATTT
>JAUNTM010000128.1 GCA_030538675.1 Capnocytophaga sp. | reverse complement strand
GATGACGGTTTTTATGATTTCAAAGCCGGAAAAGGCGGAAAAATCATCAAGGCTGTAATGGAATTGGAAAATAAATCGTGGAAAGATGCCTTGCTTTTTTTGAAAGATTTTTCAAAAGTAGAAACTACGGCAGAAGTAAACGCTGAAAGAGCCAAACGAGAACGCAAAATATTGAATAGGGAAAACAAAATGAGCATTACCAAAGTGGTAAAACCCAATAATCCGAAACTTATTGAATATTTCGGACAAAGAGGCATTTCGGCAGATGTTTTAAAAGAAAATACACAGCAAATCCATTACAATGTGGGCGGTAAGGAATACTTCGGTATCGGACTGAAAAACCAAGAAGGCGGTTACGAAATACGAAATCCTTACATGAAAACAAAGCTCGGCAGAAGTGATATTTCTATCATCAACGAAGGGAAAAATAATTTGGTCGTTTTTGAAGGAATGACCGATATGCTTTCGTTTATGCAATTGCTGAAAAAGAACAATCGGGAAAACAAATATACGTTAGCAGTTTTGAATTCCGTTACTAATACGAATAATTTCATCGACAAATTCCGTGATTATCAAGGAAAAATCAATTTGGTTTTAGACGGAAATAATGCCGGAAACGAAGCGACGCAAAAAATTATGGATGCTTTCAAACACTTAACAGTGGAAGATTCCCGACACAGGTACAGCATTAGAGAAGGCGGTGTCGAAGATTTGAATGACTATTTAAAAGCAACGTTAAATATCGCTGTTCCTCAAGAGAAAAACCGTATCTTAGCACAAGAAAATAACCCTCAAAATCATACCCAAAATGAGCAATCAATTGAATCCGCAGGAGTATCCGCTTCTGAGCCAATGGGACAAAAATCTGTTGGACGAAACACTGGAAACATTAGCGAAAAAAGCCAATCCGAGCAAGACAACGATAACGGAAGCCGACAAAACGTGGGCAGCAACGATGCTCGAAATGGACTTGACACATCAGAACAGTTCGGTGTGGGAGGAAGAGGACAATCCGGAATACGACCGGATAGTAGCTCACAACAAGAAGGTAGCGGAACTCAACAAGTGGTTCAAGGAGAAAAATATGAGAGAGGTGGACAGGATATTACTGACGGAAACGAACCCCGAAATCAAGGAAATGGCGAGGGTAAAATCACTGATTCTTTCGGGACTTCCGTATTAGATTTTTCAAGCCTAAAAGGACAAAAACTAAGCAACGAGCAAATCACGGAAATCGTGAATGCCGTTGCTTTTGTTTCCAACACGAAAGAAATCGGCATTAAAGAAGGCGTTGCTCTTTCTGATGACATCAAAAACCTCGTTTCACAATACAAAAGTGGTGGCGTAGCCAAAGAAGGACGGGGCATTTTAGACGAATACTACACCGATGAAAAATTAGTCAATGCCGTTAGAAATCTTATACAAAACAACTTCAAAGGCAAGCAATCCATCCATGTTTTAGAACCCAGTGTCGGTACAGGGAATTTTCTGTATGCTGCAAAAGATTTAGACCTCAAAACAAATATTACTGCTTTTGAAATCAACGAAACTACGGCTAAAATAGCCAAAATCCTTCACCCCGAGAGCAAGGTCAATCTGCGTTCGTTTGAAACGGAATTTATTACCGACAACGGACAGAAAAAAGAATTTGAACAAAAATACGATTTGGTCATCGGCAATCCGCCTTACGGCACACACAGGGGATTGTACAAAGGTTTGGGCGAAGAACCCGGTATCGGGAAATATGAAAATTATTTTGTTAAGCGTTCGCTCGATGTGATGAAAGAAGGCGGAACGCTCGCCATGGTGCTTCCGTCGGGTTGGCTTAACGGTCAGAAAAAACTCAACGCTGCAGAACTAACCGATGCCTACCGATTACCCAGCGGAGCTTTCAAAGCAACCGGTATTGGCACGGATATTATCATTCTGAAGAAAAACAGCCAAATCCGAAATAATGATATTTCGACTTTCTTTGATAAAAATCCCGAAAAAATACTTGGCGAAACCGTTCAAAGAACAAACCGTTTCGGTAGGTTGGAAAACTATATAAAAGGAAACTTGGACGATGCCTTAATGCTATTGGAGGAACACCGCCGAAGAAGTGCCGTAGTGTCCAAACCGATAAGCGTACAACTCAACCTCTTTGATACGGTAGAGGAAGATGTTGCAGAAAAAAAAATCACAAAAGACGAAACTCAAATCGAAATCCGTCAGGAACTCGAATTGGCAAAACAGAAAGCATCCGAAGCTTTAGAAGCACTTAGCAATATAAAATTCAAATCGCTATCCGTTGCTGAAGAAATTCAAGCCTATGGGGAGTTGGTTACGCAATTGGAAACCGAACCAGAACGTTTTACCTCCGAAGCTTTAGCCGATATTGTAAAAAAAGCCGACAATATCATTCAACTTCAAACGCCAAAAATTAAAAAAAATAGACTTTCCGAATATTTAGTGCAGGAAAAGCCCGATATAAAAAAGGGAATTTTGAAATATCAGTTTTCAAAACAAGATACGGTTGTAGATGCTTCGATACACAATAATAACAGTATTTCACAAGATAAGATAGAAACTTTTCGAGATGCAGATTATGACGGAACAATTCCACTTAAAGACAGCAACAAAGATGTTGCTAATTATAGTAATGGGAAATGGATTCACGATTTTTATTATGCCGAAGGAAATATTTATAAGAAGTTAGACCAGCTGGAAGTTGATTTCAAGGATAGAGAACAAAATGGCACGGTTGGACAATATGAGAAACAAAAATCGCTTTTGGAGAGTGTTTTGCCAAAACCAAAAGTATTGGACGATATAATTATCAGTCCGAACCACGAGTTTGTCAGCAATTTTATAGTCGGTAAAACGCAAAGGGCTGAATATGGTAATAATCCAAAAACAGGCAGATACGAAGCTTTAGAGATGAAAACCGTCGATTATACGTTGAGTGAAAAATTTAAAGATTTTTTGCGGGAATTACCGTCTTCAGCATTTTCGGACTCTTATTGTTCAGAAGTTATGGATTTTATCAATAATGTAACGGTTACTGGGTCTGACAGTGAGCGGAACGCACTAGTTCGGGAACGGCGGAAAATAGTTGCCAACGACTTATTTAATAAGTATCTTCGGGAAGAATTAACCCCAGAATTACAACAGCGTTTCGTTTCGCAATTCAACCGGAACTACAACAATATTCACGTTCCGGACTATTCGCAGTTTCCGCTGTTTTCCAAAATAAATCAAAATTTTAAAGGCAAACCGCTGAATTTGACCGAAGTTCAAAAAGCAGGTATCGGGCGGATGACTACTAAAGGCGTAGGTTTGCTCGCTCATGAAGTAGGCTTCGGAAAAACCCTGTCAGGCGTACTTTCAATGCACGAAGCCATGGAAAGAGGAAACGCAAAGCGTCCGTTAATTGTTGTGCCGAATGACAGTATTCTCAAGCAATGGGTTGAAACGATTTATGAAACAATACCGAATGCTAAAGTGAACGTATTGGGCAACTTGGGGAAAGACTATGATTTGTCAAAGTTCGATAATAAAGACAACGAAATTACGTTGGTTACCTACGAAGGCTTTAATAATATCGGTTTTTCGCAAAAAATCACACAGGAGTTGGCAGAACGATTTTCATATATATCTCACAATGAAATGAAAAGTATTAATAACACGGAGCGTGATATTCAGAAAGAAATGGAGGAAACGAAAGTTGTCGAGGGGAAAATGAAGCGTGGAAAAGTGTATGATTGGGAAGATTTCGGTTTTGACCATTTGACATTTGACGAGGTACACAACGCCAACCACATTGTAGGAAAAGTACGGATTGAAGACCGTCGTTTTGCTTCGGATTTCCGGAGTCAAAATCAAATAACATCAAGACTCGGAATGAATACGTGGGTAGCTTCCCAATACATCCAAGACCAAAATAACGGACGTAATGTTACCCTTCTTTCCGCAACTCCGTTCACAAACAAACCGTTGGAATATTATTCTGTACTATCGCTCGTTGCTAATAAACGGTTAGAAGAAAGCGGTTATTTCAACGTAAATAATTTCTTTGAAACCTTTATGGAAGCCGATAACGATATGGACATCGGCGCAACGGGCGATATTAAATTCAAGTCCAACGTCCGACGGTTCAAAAACAATGCCTTATTCCAACAATTATTATCAGAATTTATCGACATCAAAGGCGAAGAAGACAATCCGGAACTGAAACGTCCTAACCGTATCAATAAAGAATACAAAATCAAACAGAACGACTTAACCCGGAAACAGTACGATTTACTTAGCGGTAACTACGACGAATCACAAGGTGGAGCAATTCTCACACACATTCTTAACGCTCGGCTCATTGCTTTTTCGCCGTATTTGTCCAAGTTTTACAAAGGAGAACCGCCTACAGCAAAAGAATTTATAGAAAATTCGCCAAAACTGAAAACAACAATCGAACTCATCGCCCAAAACAAGAAAGACCAACCCGAAGCAGGGCAAATTATCTATTCGGAAGTAGCAGTGTCCGAGTTTCCAAAGATAAAGGAGTACCTTGTCAATGAGGTGGGTTTTAAGGATAGTGAGGTAGGTATCATTACCGGAAAAACGACTAAAAACCAACGTGTTGATTTACAAGAAAAATTTAATCAAGGAAGAATCAAAGTTATCATCGGCTCCGAAGCCATACAAGAGGGAATGAATCTGCAAGAAAAAACCTCAGACATGTATTTGCTTTCGCTACCCTACAATTTCACTTCATTACGCCAAACCGAAGGCAGGGCGTGGCGACAAGGCAACCAATGGGAGAACATACGTGTCAATTATATGCTGATTAACGACAGCATAGATGTGTTTATGCTTCAAAAATTACAGGTAAAACAAGCCCGGTATTTGGAAGCGATGAAGAGTGGAGCTAACATTATCGACATTTCTGATGTCGATACGCAGGAACTTAAAACAGCTATCATTACCGACCCAAAAATGAGAGCCAATATTGAAATTACATTAGAAAAAAGGAAGTTAGAAGCCGAAAAAAGCCGTTATGCAGCCGACTTGGGTTTTGTGTCAAGGAAATTTGATGAGTACGTAAAATCGAAGGAATACACTGCTGTAAATTTTATCCAAAACAGAATTGAAACATACAAAAAATATGCAGTTGATGAAAAAGATGGATATTGGAACAACGAAATCGCTCGGCTTGAAATACGGTTGGACTCCGAACTAAAAAATCTAAAAAAAATAGAATTAGAGCTTGAAGCAAAAGGGGTTATCATTGCGGATTTTAAAAAACAAAATGAGCGTACGGAATCGAAAATAGCGGAATTGGACAAGCGTATCAAAATAGAACTTCCTGAAAAAGAGGATAGGCTCATTACACAATACAAACAAGAAAATGAAGCCCAAAAAAACACGGTACAAGTTGATTTTATAGCCGAACGTGCCGAAGAAAACAAAACATTTTTCAAACTCGCACCACAAAACGAGAAGGTTGCAGAAAAAGAAAATATTGCCCAAGAAGAAAAAATATCACGATTTAAACGATAATTAAAATGGAATTTACATTTAAAAACCTTACAGAAGAAGAACAAGGAATTTCTAATGAATTTTTTAAACTTATAGCCGAAGAATTGCCTAATACA
>JAUNTM010000127.1 GCA_030538675.1 Capnocytophaga sp. | reverse complement strand
TGTTTTTGTGACCTACAATTTTTATACCGAAAGTTGGTGTAATCTCTCAATTGTTAAAGATTAGGATAAATGTTATTTATTTTATCATTACTTTTTTGTTTGGCGGAAGAGCCATTCCCGCACTTTTTGCAGTTTGTACGCGTAATCGAACGAGTACATGTGTTCGGGAGCTCCTTGCATGGAAACGCCTGCCGGGACAACGGTGTTTTTGTCGAATTTTACGAAATTTCTTTCAAAACCTTCGTTTATCAGTTGTTGTATTTTGGCTTCTTGTTCGGCTTGCGGTAGTTTTGCCGAAAATTGCGTTTGTCCGAAAGCGATGTTATCTGTTTTGAACAAATTTTCTAAATTTGCCATTCCTGCCGATGCTCTTTCATCGCCTGCGGAAACGATGTAGAAAAATTTTTCTTTTTCGAGCGGTTTCAGTACGTTTATGTCCCATTGGCTTCCTACGAAAAGTGATGCCGCAAACAAATCGGGGTGCGTGGCATTGAAGTAAAACGAAATCATTCCGCCCATTGACTGCCCTGTGGTGTAGAGGCGGTTGCGGTCAATGGCGTGCGTGGAAACGATTTTTTCGAGCAACCGTAGGGCGATGCCGACTTCATCGGTGGTTTGCGATTTGTCGTTCACGGCACTTTCGGGGCCTGCAAATTCGGGGACGAGTACGAAACTCGGATTTTCCGCCTGACTTTCGTCCGTTGCCCAAATGATGCCACCGTAGCCCTGCATTAGCGGTGCTTGCGGACTTTTGCCGACCGTACTGGCATCTGCCATAAACAATACCAACGGATATTTTTGGTTTTCGTCATCACTTTTGGGCGTGAACAGATTATAATACATCGTTCTGCCGGTGGTTTCGTCTTCAAAAGCCAACCGTTGGAATTTCGGGGCAATTTCGGCACGCATCGCCAGTAATTCGGTGTCGTAGGCTTTGTCGACGCCGCCGTAAGAGGTGTCCCAAACGGCTTGTTTGTCGGTGGTTTCGGCTGTCTGGCTTTCGGTTTGGACGGTTTGAGTCCCCTGTTTGCAGGAAACTAATGCTAATGCCGTAGCGAATAAAATGTGTTTTGCTTTCATATTAATGTTATTTATAGAATTACTTTAAAAAAACTTCGAAATAGATGACAAAAATAAATATTTTTTTCAAAAAAAATGAGTTTCTTTAATTTTTTAAACAACACTGATGGTAATTATTGCCGGACGATGCGTATCTTTTTTGGACACATCCTAAAATTGATATCATAAAGAAAGAGCCGCCTTATCGGCAGCTCTTCCTTAACAATGCATATAAAATACTACTAACTCCTTGTTTTACTCGGCTTTGGTAATCCAATTGCCGTCTTTGTCGGCGAATACTACGAATGCAGTTGACTGGCTGTCAGTAGCTTCGATTTTGTATTCTTCTTTGTCATTGACAAAAACCTTGTCGATGGTGGCTCCTTGGTACGAATGTTCAAAGGCTTTTACCACGGCTTCTGGCAACTTATCTTTTTCGATTTCTTTGTACTCTCCTTGTACAAGTACGATGTTTGTTTCATTGTTTTTTGTTTCCTGATTTTGGGCGAAGGCAGTCAATGTTCCGACTGCCAACAGTCCCATAAATAAAGTCTTTTTCATGATTTCTTGTTTTAATAATTTTTGTTTACGTTACTTTTTTGTTTTAATGAGTTGTGCTTCGAAGGCTTTTATAGAATGTAACAAGCGCTACGTCATTGGATTATGCCAGTTCGTTTCTTCTGAAAAGACGGGCGGCATTTGTTGCCATATCTTCCAAAAAATTTCTGACAGCGCTACTCAAAAAATTCTTTTCCAATACAGTACCGATACCTTTCGGGAGTACAGCCGATGTCATTTCGGTTTGTTCTTCACGAAATATCACATCCATGATTCCGTCATACACCGTTGTGGGATTTATTTTTTTGAGTTCCCCGAGCAACGGAAGTCTTTTTCCTATGATAATGGTTTCGGTTGACATCTTTTTTCGTTTTACTTGTTTACGCCTATCATATTGAAAAATCTATGCCTTTTTCGGTAAATAAATGTATTTAATTTTTAAGTAATTGAAAAACAAGTATTTATATATTTTTAAATATTCCAGATGAAAATATTTTGCACAAAAAAGTGTGTAATTTTACACAACTGCTTGTATGAAAATTACACACTTGGGCGTGTAAACCCATTTTTTTGCGGTTACACGCTACTGCAAAATCGGTTAAAAATCGACATCATCGGCAATGTTGCCACCCATTTCGGCAGCAAAACGGTCGGCATATTCTTTGAATTTCTCATCTTGAAAACGCATAAAGTGCTGCATTTCTTCCATATCCCAATTGCCGGCACCACGCATCGCCCAATCGGTGGCAACGGACTGAAAGTCGCCCAACGTAATGCCGAAATTCGTTTCAATCCAAGCGGCTCCGTCCAAGCCGTATTGGTAGGCAGCATTACGGGCGGCATTGAGTTCTTCGTAAAAATAACGGTCGGAACGCATTTTTTGAAGGTTTTCAGGATTGGAAGCCGGTACGTTTGCTGATTGTAGTTGCTGTAGTTTGGGGTGGCTCGCACCGCTTGCGAAATATTGGCTGAACAGGTTCGTTACCGAAAAACTGCTGTCTTCCGCCATCCGCTTAGGCCATATTACGTTGATTTCGTCAAAAATAGCTTGGTCGATTCCGAAAGCTTGGATGACTTTATTCTCGTCAAGCCCGCTTGCCATGGCGGCACACATGGCACTGTACTCCTCAAGCGACACGCCGTGTATGGGCTCTAAAAGCGGATTGTCCGTGTCATTTACCGCCGCGCCAAATTGTGATACTCCCGTGTGTTTGAGGCTGTTGACATGCTCCCAACGGTGGACTAACGACTCATCGGCATGGTTCCACTGTACGTAAATCATTCTTCGGTATTCCCGATAGATATTGTCGATGTCTTGCTGGCTAACGAGTTCGCCCTCAGCCTCTTGGTCGGCAATCCAGTCTTCTACATATTCCTCGACGGTATCTTCAAATTCTTCAATCGTATAATGCGTACCGTGCAGCGTAACGGGGTCAAGCACGATTTCCTCCTCTTCTTCCTCCCGTGTATCATCATAGTCGGGCAGCTTGTTTTCTTCGTTTTCCGATGATTTTTCAGTGAAATTTTCTCCCATGGATTGCGACATTTTCTCCATGTCTTCCACCATTTTTTTGAACATTTTTTTCATAGTTGTATTTGATTTAATGTTTATTTTTTAATGGTTTTACGATGTTGGTCAAGCAGATTTTGATAAAATCCTTCGTGGTTCCGGGTCAGTTCGGGTACGAGTTCGTTCCAATGGTCAAACATGGTGCGCAGGTATTTTTCATACAATATGTTGGCTTGGTTTTCGCTTTCGCGGAATGCAATTCCGGCTTCATCCAACTGCTTTTTCAGTAGTTCTTTCTGT
This sequence comes from Capnocytophaga sp., assembly GCA_030538675.1. GTDB lineage: Bacteria > Bacteroidota > Bacteroidia > Flavobacteriales > Flavobacteriaceae > Capnocytophaga. Next base: position 2,344 of record JAUNTM010000127.1, on the reverse strand, counting down.
GGAATCCGGCTTTCAAACTGCCAATCCGATTTAAGATTCCGGTAGCGATTCCAAGCCTCGTGGGCCTGCCCGTTCATCGCCTGGTAAGCCACTAATAAAGGGGCGCTCCGTTGTTCCGCCAACTCTCTCGAGAGAAATTCCAACTTACGTGCCTGAGTGCTCGGCTCAAACGTATTTTGGGTTTGGCAGAACGGACAAGTGATGTGTGTCGTGATGAAAAATATCTTACCGATATGAAGTCCGCCGCCACATTGCGTACACCGGAAAGCATCTTTTATCGCTTCGTATTCGTCCACTATTTGCTGGTATTCGGCTTCGAGGTTTCTTTCTTTTTCTACGTTGTCGATAGCGTCTTTCCAAATTTGCAATTTTCCTTGAAATTCTTGAAAATACCTGTCTTGACATTCGTGAAGCACCGATTGGATAGTAGTATACATCGGATGAAATATTCCCACAGCCGTTTCCGCTTGACGGAATATGGGTAACATTTTCTGCTCGTAGGTATCGGTAGCCTTCCGGCGGATATTTTCCAACTGCCCTTGTACGCCCATCCGCATTTGGAAGTAATGAGCCGAGTCTGCACCTTCACTCTGGAAAACGGTTTGCAGCTCGGGTACTGCCGCATCGGTCAGTTCGGCGGCTTTCTCTTCTAATTTTTCTAAGAAAACAATCCACCGCTGTTGCGTTTGCCGGGCTTCGTCAAGCCATTGTTCTGCCGATTTTTTCATATTCTTGTGTATATCCGTTTGTTTATTAAACTCAAAAAAACAGAAAGAATGCTATTATTGTTTGCGGGAATTATCGTTTTTAGTCAAGTGAATGCCGTCGGTCAGTGTTACAGCGATGAACTCGTAACCGCAATAGGCACAATGTGTTAACCCTTCTTGCTTGGCTCGTCCGGCACCGCAATTCGGGCAATCAGTGGCTTTCATGCTTGCCGTCTCAGGCTGTGGGGTGGGTTTGTCTGCCTGTTTTTCTTTCAGTTTTTGAAGAAACGACAGCGATTTTGACGGTTTTTCTTCCATAACATATTGATTATAAACTATCTAATAAAAACAGAAAGAATGCTATTATTGTTTGCGGGAATTATCGTTTTTAGTCAAGTGAATGCCGTCGGTCAGTGTTACAGCGATGAACTCGTAACCGCAATAGGCACAATGTGTTAACCCTTCTTGCTTGGCTCGTCCGGCACCGCAATTCGGGCAATCAGTGGCTTTCATGCTTGCCGTCTCAGGCTGTGGGGTGGGTTTGTCTGCCTGTTTTTCTTTCAGTTTTTGAAGAAACGACAGCGATTTTGACGGTTTTTCTTCCATAACATATTGATTATAAACTATCTAATAATGATGTTCTTTTCGCTTTATATTCGTCTTCACTTATCAGTTCCTGTTCAAAAAGAGCTTTCAGCTGCTTCAATTTCGCCATGATTTCTCCTTCAGCCGATTCGGTCTTTTGAGGTGTACTATTTTGGTTTTGAGCCATTTGGTTCATCATCATTCCCATAGCCATGCCTTGCTGCATGCCGGCATTGACGGCAGTATTGGGTTGCGAGGTGGCGATGGCGGTATTGAATTTTTGGAATTTATCCATATCGTGAATCATGTTCATTCCCGTTACTTTGTCGTAATAGGCGGTTACCTCGTCGGGAAGCGTTACGGAACTGACGGTAAATGCCGTTATTTCAATACCAAACGGCTCGAAATACGGCTGTATCTGTGGTGCTATCCGCTCGTTGAGGGCGGAAATGTTGCCCGCAATATCTGTTACGGACAGATTGGCATTGGCTAAAACTTCGCCGAATTTCGGGGCGATAAAGTCGCGGATTTGGCATTCCAATTCAAAAACGGTCAACTGCGGATACGTGCCGGCATATTCTTTGAAAAACTTCTCTTCGCCGGTAATGCGGACGTTGTACGTGCCGAAAGCCCTCACACGTACTTGTCCGAATTTGGGGTCGGGCATGAGTATCGGAGCAGGCGTTCCCCACTTGAGGTTGACGAACTGCTTGGTGCTGATAAAGTATACATCGGCTTTGAAAGGACTTTCAAAACCGTATTTCCAACCTTTCATCCGTGAGAGAATGGGAATGTTTTTGGTTTCGAGCTTGTGCGTGCCGGGACGGAACACATCGCCCCAATCGCCTTCGTTGAGAAAAGCAGCCGACTGGCTTTCCCTTACGATGAGCCTTGCCCCATTCTTGATTTCTTTATCCGCATCGGGAAATTTCCAAAGCAACAAGTTCGGGGATTGCTCCACCCATTCGATGATTTCTATAAAAGGTAAGTTCATTTTTTGAGGGGTTTAAGGGTTAGGAATTAGCCAATAGCCATTAGATTTTAAATTCTTT
>JAUNTM010000013.1:19000-38797 GCA_030538675.1 Capnocytophaga sp. | reverse complement strand
GCGTTTTTGCGAGTGTATTGCAGCGGAAAGCCCGACCCCAAAAAATGAAAAAATGTGATAATTTAGAGATTAAAAAATTAAGTAAGCCGATAAACATTATTGCCGGACAATAACCTGAACTTTTTTTGGGGGCACGCCCTAAAAAAAATAATCTTTTTGATGAAAACAGGCTGTTTTATTTTCAAAATTTTTATACATTTGGTGCTTTAATCATTTATAACAAAACTTTACAGCTATGAAGCGTGATGAACAAATTTTTGGTCTTATAGAAGAAGAAAAAGATAGACAAATTCATGGTATCGAACTGATAGCATCGGAGAATTTTGTCAGTGAGCAAGTGATGGAGGCGGCAGGTTCTGTCTTGACGAATAAATATGCGGAAGGCTATCCCGGACGCCGCTATTATGGTGGTTGTGAGGTAGTTGACGAAATTGAGCAGATTGCTATCGACCGTGCTAAAGAACTTTTTGGGGCAGCATATGCAAACGTACAACCGCACAGCGGGTCGCAGGCTAATACGGCGGTTTATGCAGCGTGTCTCAAGCCGGGCGACAAGATTTTGGGCTTTGACCTCTCGCACGGCGGGCATCTTACGCATGGTTCGCCTGTGAATTTTTCGGGGAAATTGTATCAGCCTGTCTTTTATGGGGTGGAAAAAGAAACGGGGCGGCTTAAGTATGAAAATATCAGGGAAATTGCTCAAAAAGAGAAACCGAAACTTATTATTGCGGGGGCTTCATCTTATTCGAGAGATATTGATTTTCAAAAGTTTAGAGAAATTGCCGATAGCGTCGGGGCGATTTTGTTCGCTGATATATCGCACCCTGCAGGGCTTATCGCCAAAGGGTTGCTCAATGACCCTATTCCGCATTGCCATATCGTAACGACCACTACGCACAAAACGCTCAGAGGCCCCCGAGGCGGACTGATTTTGATGGGAAAAGATTTTGAAAATCCGTTTGGAATTACTACCCCTAAGGGTGAATTGCGTATGATGTCATCATTGCTTGATAGTGCTGTATTCCCAGGGAATCAAGGGGGGCCGCTTGAACATATTATCGCTGCGAAAGCGATTGCTTTTGGTGAGGCTCTTTCCGATGATTTTTTGCATTATACGATACAAATCCAAAAAAACGCACGCCGTCTGGCGAAAATTTTGGTGGAAAAAGGCTACGACATTATTTCTAAAGGAACAGATAACCACATGATGCTTATCGATTTGAGAAACAAAGATATAAGCGGAAAAGAAGCGGAAGAAGCATTGGGCAAAGCCGATATCACGGTCAATAAAAATATGGTGCCGTTTGATACGCGTTCGCCCTTTGTTACCAGCGGTATCCGAGTGGGCGTTTCGGCAATCACTACGCGCGGACTTAAAGAGGAGGATATGCAACAGATTGCGGATTTTATTGATAGTGCCATTACTCAGCATACGAATGATGAAAAACTCGAAGAAATCGCTGAAAAAGTAAATGATTTTATGGCTGAAAGACCGCTGTTTTCGAAATAATTTTTAATTTGAAGATTTGGCAATGATTAAAACCTCGCCCCAGCCCTTCTCCAAAGGAGAGGGGAGAAAAAGCTCAATACTATCCGAGTGGCTCCCCCTCTCCAGAGGAGAGGGGTTGGGGTGAGGGAATTAAAGCGTTGATTTACACTATTTTATCATATCAAACTCAGGTTGTGTAATTAAGGTATCACAAGAATATGTTTTCAAATTGCCAAATTTTTAAGATACAAACTATAAAAATAGATAATTATTTCTCAGCGTATATTACATAAAACCCTCATTATCACGTATTACTGGACACCTGCAGGAGGGCCTGGGGTGCAACGTTGGATTAAGTTTGTCAAATATTTGCGTGATTTTGGTGTTGAGCCTGTCGTATACGCACCGCTTAATCCGCAATATCCGATGCTCGACCCTGCCATTGCTGATGATTTGCCCAATGATATCGAAGTATTGCAACAACCGATATGGGAACCGTATTCGTTGGCTTCGTTGTTTTCCAAGAAAAAGACAAAAACGATTAGCGCAGGAATTATTTCAGAAAAGAAAAAATCGCTGACCGAGAAAATGTTACTTTGGGTACGAGGTAATTTGTTCATTCCCGATGCTCGAAAATATTGGGCAAAACCATCTATTAAATATTTAACAAAGTATGTCAAAGATAATGATATACAGACTGTTATAACTACTTCGCCACCGCACAGCATTCACTTAATAGGTGAAGGATTGAAACAAAAGTTTCCACACTTACGCTGGATAGCCGATTTCCGTGATCCGTGGACAACTATTGGGTATCACAAACATTTATTACTTACCGAGTATTCGCAACGAAAACATAAAACTTTGGAAAAGAGGATATTAACCTCCGCTGATATACTCATCACTACAAGCCAAACGACCAAAGAGGAATTTGCAAAAATCACGAATACACCTATCGAAGTCATTACCAACGGATACGACAATGCCGTACAACCGAAAGCACAACTGTCGGATACGTTTGCCGTATCGCATATTGGGTCGTTGCTTTCTGCCCGCAATCCTCACACATTGTGGAAAGTTTTTGCTGATATGATACAAACGGTTGAGGGATTTAAAGATGATTTTGAACTCGTATTGGCAGGGAAAATAAGCTCTGATATTCTCACCGAATTGGAAAATTTAGGGTTGGGGAATTATATTACTAACAAAAGGTATATATCTCATAATGAAGCTGTTGAATTACAGCAAAAATCGCAATTATTGCTTCTTATCGAAATCGATTCAGAGGAAACGAAAGGCATCATTCCGGGCAAACTTTTTGAATATATGGTAAGCGGACGACCGATATTGGCAATAGGTCCCGAGGGCTGGGAAGCTGCCCAAATAGTCATAAATACCAATACGGGCAAAAGCGTTGCGTATAATGATTTTGATACGATAAAAACCGTCCTGAAGGCATGGCATCAGCAATACAAACAAGGTAAACTCGAAACCCACCCGGTAGGATTGGCACCGTACAGCCGTAGATATCTTACCAAACGGTTAGCCGAAGTGATATTTAGGCAATAAAAAAAGAAAAATGTTTGAATATTGCTAAGTGAAAAAAAGTTTGTGTTTTTAAATTATTATTTTTTTAACTTTTACTGCCACTTAATTATTTTTTAGTTTCGTAATTTTACACTCAGAATATCTATAAAATAATTATACCATGAAAAAATTAATCAATAAAGTAGAAGATGTTGTTGTCGAATCACTCGAAGGAATGGCATTGGCACATCCCGAATTGGTGATAAAAACCAATCCGCATTATATGTATGCACGCAATTTGTCCAAAGGCAAAGTAGCACTTATTTCGGGAGGCGGTAGCGGACATGAGCCTCTTCACGGCGGATTTGTAGGCAAAGGAATGCTTAGTGCCGCTTGCCCGGGCGAAATGTTCACATCGCCTACGCCCGACCAAATGTACGAGGCTGCCAAAGCGGTAGATAGCGGTGCCGGCGTGCTTTATATTGTTAAAAATTACACAGGTGATGTGCTGAATTTTGAAACAGGCTTGGAAATGGCAAATGCTGACGGCATCAAAGTAGCTTCTATTTTGGTAGATGATGATGTGGCGGTCAAAGACAGTCTTTATACGGCGGGTCGCCGGGGTGTGGGCGGAACGGTCATCGTGGAAAAAATCGTGGGAGCTGCCGCCGAAAAAGGATATTCTCTCGAAGAATGCCAGCAATTAGGAAAAAAAGTAAACCAAAATACGCGTTCCATGGGGGTAGCGTTGACTTCATGCACCGTACCCGCAGCAGGCAAACCTACATTTGACATTGACGATACCGAAATAGAAATGGGCGTGGGCATACACGGCGAACCCGGACAAAAACGCATGAAAATACAATCTGCTGATGCTCTGACGGAATACATGTTCAATGAAATTTTTACAGATAAAGCTTACTCGCGAGAAATCCGAGAATGGGACATCGAAGCCAACGAATGGAAAAAAATAACCCTGACCAATCCGCCACTCAAAGAAGGCGATAAAGTAATCGCTTTTGTTAACAGTTTGGGAGGAACACCGCTGTCGGAACTTTATATTGTGTATAGAAAATTACACGAATTGTGTGAGAAAAACAATATCACGATTGCTCGCAGTTTGGTAGGACCGTACATCACTTCGCTCGAAATGCAAGGAATGTCCATCACGCTGACCAAAGCCGATGACGAGTTGCTCGAACTATGGGATGCACCTGTTACTACGCCTGCGTTGAAAAAATAATATATTTAATACCCGAAAATGATAACAAACGTATTGATTACCAATTGGTTGTATAATTGCACAGCCATACTTGCCGAAAATAAAGATTACCTAACAGATTTGGACAGAGCCATTGGCGATGCCGACCACGGACTAAATATGACACGCGGATTTACCAAAGTGAAAGAGAAATTAGAAACCAATCCGTCCGAAGATATAGGCGATATTTTTAAAAATACGGCATTTACACTAATTTCAACCGTAGGAGGTGCGAGTGGCCCTCTTTACGGAGCATTGTTTTTAAAAGCCTCTATGCAAAGTAAAGGCAAATCAAGCTTGACCACAAGCGAATTTGCCAACGCGATGGAGGCAGGCGTAAAAGAAATACAAGCCAAAGGCGGTGCTTCCTTAGGAGATAAAACAATGGTTGACCTGTGGATTCCCGTCATTGAAGCATTGAAAAAAGAACAAGACACCGAGCTGGCATCGTGTATTGACCAAATCATTTCCGTTGCCGAAGATGCCAAAAATGCAACGATTGACCTTATTGCCAAAAAAGGAAGAGCGAGCTATATAGGCGAACGAAGCAAAGGGCATTTAGACCCCGGAGCGACTTCTTCGTTCTTACTTCTAAAAGCTTTACAGCAAACACTTTCAGAATAATTATGGTAGGAATTGTAATCGTGTCGCACAGCCCTGATTTGGCAAAAGGTGTCAAAGATTTGGCAGAATTAATGACGCAAGGACAGGTGCCGATAGCCGTTGCCGGCGGAATTGACGATGCCGAAAATCCGATTGGCACGGATGCCATGAAGATAATGGAAGCCATTGAAGCCGTTTATGATGATAATGATATTGTGGTTTTGATGGATATGGGAAGTGCGTTCATAAGCACCAAAATGGCAATTGATTTTCTGCCAGAAGCATTGCAGCAAAGAGTACACCTCTGTCCCGCACCTATTGTGGAAGGAGCGGTAGCCGCAGCATTGCAATCTATGTTAGGCGCTGATGTACAGTCAGTTATAAACGAAGCTCGAAACGCATTGATTGCCAAAATTCAACAATTAGGCATCGAAAATGAAGCATCGGAAGCAGCTGATAAAGCCACTCAACTCTCATCAGAAGCTATTGATTTTCAGGTAGTAATCCCTAACAAACACGGACTCCATGCACGACCTGCATCCAAGCTTATCCAACTCACACAAGGACTGGATTTGATAAGCGAAATATCTAAAAATAAAACGGCTTGGTTTTCTGCAAAAAGTTTGAATAACTTATTATTACTCGGAGCAGGGCAGGGGGAAACCCTCTATTTTAAAGCCGATGGTAACGACAAAACTGTTTTTCAGAAGAGAATAAATGACTTTGTAAGCAATAATTTTGGCGATGATGATACGGAAGAAGAAATCGTCCTTCAAAGAAAACAAACCTATGATAATCAAGTGATACACGGCATTCCATCATCCAAAGGAATTGCCGTAGCACAGAGCCGTTGGTTGCAAAATGAGGTGGTAAATATTCCCGATACGAAAGTAGAAAATATTGATGATGAGATAGAAAAGTTTACCAAAGCGATTGCTCAGACGCATACCGAAATTCTTCAAAGAAGCCAACAAATAAAAGGAGGTGGAAAAGAAATTTTCGAAGCACATTTGTTGTTTTTGCACGATGAAGCATGGCTCACTCAAGTTCGGAAAACGATAGCCGGCCGGCAAATATCGGCTGCCAAAGCATGGTTTGACCTTACGGAAAATAGCATCGCACAATACAGAACCAATACCAATGAATATATACAACAGCGAGCTACAGATATCAAAGACATACAGCTGTCGGTATTGCATCATTTAGGAATTCGTCCAGATGTGTCATGGGATTTTGAGCAACCCATACTACTTTTAGCCAATAATCTCCAGCCTTCGGAAATCTTAAAGTTAGATACAACAAAAGTCAAAGCCATTGTACTTCGTGAAGGTAACGAAAATGCCCACACCGCTATTTTGGCAAGGTCGTTGGGCATTACCGCAATAACGGGTGTGGGCGAACGCATAGATGAAATTCCTTTAGAGAAAACAATTTTGGCAGATGGCAATACGGGTGAGATTCTGACCGATGAGAAGCATCCGTTATGGAAATCCAAAATAGAAAAATGGAACGAAATCCAGCAGAAAACCAAGCTGTTGCAAGAACAAGCCCAACAAGAAGCCGTCACTCGCAACGGGATTCCTATTTCAGTAAAATCCAATATCTCAGGAATAGCCGATTCGCAACTTTCCATAACCAACGGAAGCGATGGCGTAGGACTTTTCCGTACCGAACTTTATTTTATGAATAGGGAAGAAGAGCCTTCGGAAGATGAGCAAGTGCAGTTATACAGCGAAGTAGCCTCGCTATTCGGTAGCAAAACGGTAACCATCCGCACGCTCGATGTAGGTGGCGACAAACCCATACCGTTTTTACCTTCAAAAGCAGAAGAAAATCCGTTTTTAGGATTGCGAGGCATTCGCTTTACGATGATGCACCAAGCGGTCTTCAAACGACAAATTCGGGCTATTTTGCGTACTGCAGCCACACATAATGTACAAATTATGTTCCCGATGATAAGTGTTTTCGAAGAATGGCAACAAGCCAAACAGCTCGTCGAAATCTGCCGGCAAGAACTGAAAAACGAAAACGCCGCCCATGCCCGACACATCGCTTGTGGTATGATGGTAGAAGTGCCGTCAGTCTTATTTAGAATAGATGATTTCGCCAAAGAAGTTGATTTTTTCAGCGTGGGAACAAATGATTTGTCGCAATATTTATTGGCTTCTGACAGAGGAAACGCCGATGTGAAAAACATCATCAAAAATAATTCTGATATTGTCATTGATGCAATTGCGATGCTTTGCTCTACAGCCAAAAAATACAACAAACCTGTTTCGGTATGTGGCGAATTGGGAGCCTCAATACAGCACATCGAAAAACTATTGAATGTCGGTGTTAGCTCACTAAGTGTCAATGCATTGCAAATTCCAGAAGTAAAATCATTTGTTAGGACATTGGAGGTAACTGTTTAAAAAAACTTCGGAGGATATTTTATTTCTACAAAAAATGTACTTCTCAAATGTACGACTTAATTAAAAAAAGTGTATATTTGGGGAGTTTTATTTCATTCAAAATGATGATATTTCAAATAATTTTCGTTATTGTTGAATAATCAATACTATTTTTTAATTCTTAAAAACAAAAATATGAGTTTTCCAACCGATTTGGAGATTGCACAAAATGCAGCAATCCGTCCTATTAAACAAGTTGCCGCCAAGCTCGGCATTCCTGAAGATGATTTGGAACTGTACGGAAAGTACAAAGCCAAACTGCCGCTAACGCTCATCGACCCTGCAAAAGTACAGCAAAATAAACTAATACTCGTTACGGCTATCACACCCACACCCGCAGGCGAAGGCAAAACAACCGTAAGTATCGGGCTTACCGAAGGATTGAATAAAATAGGGAAAAATGCTATCGCAGCATTACGTGAACCCTCGCTGGGACCCGTTTTTGGCATCAAAGGCGGTGCGGCAGGCGGCGGTTACTCGCAGGTTATCCCGATGGAAGACATCAACCTTCATTTTACAGGCGATTTTTCAGCCATCGAAAAAGCCAATAATTTGCTCGCTGCCGCCATTGATAACAACCTGCAAAATACCGAACGCTCACTGAACATCGACCCGAGAACCATCGTTTGGAAACGGGTTATGGATATGAATGATAGGGCTTTACGCCAAATTATCATCGGGATTGGTGGCTCGGCAAACGGCATCCCGAGAGAAGACGGTTTTAACATCACACCAGCTTCCGAAGTCATGGCGATTCTTTGCCTTGCCGAAAATTTCTCCGACCTCAAAAAGCGTTTGGGCGATATATATATAGGTAGTACGTTCGACAAAAAACCTGTTTTTGCCCGCGATTTAAAAGTAGTTGGGGCAATGGCGATTTTACTTAAAGATGCCATAAAACCCAATTTGGTACAAACCCTCGAGGGCAATCCTGCCATTCTGCACGGAGGACCGTTTGCGAGTATTGCACAAGGCACGAATACCGTTTTGGCAACCAAAATGGGAATGTCGCTCGCCGAATATACCGTTACCGAAGCCGGTTTCGGAGCGGATTTGGGAGCGGAAAAGTTCCTGAATATCAAGTGTGTATCGGCAGGAATAAAACCCAATGCGGTGGTTATCGTGGCGACCGTGCGGGCTCTTCGCCATCACGGCGGAGCAAAAAAAGACCAATACAACAGCCCCGGATTGGAATTTGTTAAAAAAGGTATCGGAAATCTTGAAAAACACATCGAAAACGTACAAAAATTCGGACTCAAAGCCGTGGTTGCCATCAATCATTTTGCGACCGACACACCCGAAGAAATCGCTTTCGTACAAGAAGCCTGCCAAGCCAAAGGCGTGCAAGCCGTTGTTTCTTACGGATTTACCAAAGGAGGCGAAGGCACTTCCGAGTTGGCAAAAGCCGTTGTAGCATTGGTTGAAAAAGGAGAAAGCAACTTTACACCACTTTACGACCACGCCATTTCCATCGAGGAAAAAATCGAAAAAATTGCCAAAGAAATTTACGGAGCATCGTCCGTAGCCTACGCTTCCAAAGCCAAAACACAGCTTAAAAAAATAGAAGCTTTAGGCTATTCGAACCTGCCTGTTTGTATGGTAAAAACGCCTAAATCATTGAGCGATAATGATTTTAAAATCGGTCGTCCGGAAAATTTTGAAGTTACGGTACGCGAATTTGAATTTGCCGCCGGAGCGGGATTTGTCATTCCTATTTTAGGAACAACGATGCGTATGCCGGGACTTCCGAGCGTTCCTGCCGCCGAAGGTATGGATATTGACGACAATGGCATCATTACAGGACTTAGCTAATCCTTAATTTTGTAAAAAATCTTCATTGCCCAGCTTTGAAGATTTTTTACTTTTTAAATTATCGGTCGGCAGTGCGTAATGCCTCGGAATTGCTGTTGTGCAATTTCTAAATTATTTATATATTTGTAGTTTATTATAACAAATCAGTCCACAGACATAACTTTTATGAATACAGAAAAATTTTCCCTTCGACACATCGGGGTATCGGCACAAGACCTGCCCGATATGCTCAAAACCATTGGTGCTGACAGTTTGGAACAGCTTATCGACCAAACCATTCCGGCAGATATACGCTTGACATCGCCACTCAATTTACCACAAGGCATCAGCGAGCACCGCTTTTTACAGCACATTACCGAGTTGGCTCAAAAAAACAAAGTGTACAAAACCTATATCGGGCTTGGGTATCACGAAGCTCTTACGCCATCGGTCATCAAACGGAATATTTTTGAAAATCCCGGTTGGTATACTGCCTACACACCGTATCAAGCCGAGATTGCACAAGGACGCTTGGAAGCCTTACTCAATTACCAAACCGTCATTACCGACCTTACGGGAATGGAACTCGCCAATGCCTCACTACTCGATGAAAGCACAGCGGCAGCCGAAGCAATGGCGATGGTTTTTGATTTGCGCAGTCGCGAACAGAAAAAAAATAACGTCAATAAATTCTTCGTTTCCGATACAATTTTGCCACAAACGCTTTCTGTTTTACAGACGCGTGCCACGCCTTTCGGCATCGAATTGGTGGTTGGAAACCACGTAACGCAAGAGCTTGACAGTTCATTTTTCGGTGCGATTGTACAATATCCATCGGCCGTCAACGGCGAGGTGTATGATTATACTTCCTTTACGGAAAATGCTCATAATCAAGATGTTAAAGTAGTAGTAGCAGCCGATTTGATGAGTTTGGTATTGCTGGAAGCTCCCGCCAAATTCGGTGCAGACGTGGTGGTCGGTACATCGCAACGCTTCGGCATTCCGCTCGGATACGGAGGACCGCACGCGGGCTATTTCGCCACGAAAGAAGAATACAAACGTTCGCTACCCGGGCGTATTATCGGGGTTACGATTGATGCCGACGGAAACCGTGCCTTGCGGATGGCTCTCCAAACCCGCGAGCAGCACATCAAACGCGACAAAGCCACGTCCAACATTTGTACCGCTCAGGTGTTGCTCGCCGTGATGGCAGGAATGTACGCCGTTTACCACGGACCAAAAGGGCTGGAATTTATCGCAAAAAAAATACACGGAACAACGGCAACGCTTAAAGAAACGCTGGAAAAACTCGGCTATTCCGTGAAAACGCAATCGGCATTCGATACCTTATTAATAGAAGCCGATGCCGAAAAAGTGAAATCAATCGCTCTTTCCAAAGAAATCAATTTCTATTATCCCGGTGCTTCGTCAGTATTACTTTCTATCAATGAAGCAACTGATATTGAAGAACTTAACGCTATCATTTCTGTTTTTGCAGAAGCGAAAGGGAAAAATACGGTTACGGTAGATAAATTATCTGAAAAATCACTCATTCCTTCTGAAGTAATCAGAAAATCGGAGTTTCTGACAGCCGATGTTTTCAATTCGTACCACAGCGAAACCGATATGATGCGGTATATCAAGAAGTTGGAACGCAAAGACCTTTCGCTCAACCATTCGATGATTTCGCTCGGTTCGTGTACGATGAAGCTCAATGCGGCGACCGAAATGTTACCGCTCAGTATGGGCGAATGGGCGAATATCCACCCGTTTGCACCGGCTGACCAAGCGGAAGGCTATCGTGAAATGTTGTTAAATTTAGAAAAAGATTTGGCTACGATTACAGGATTTGCGGCTACTTCATTACAGCCTAATTCGGGGGCAAACGGCGAATATGCCGGGCTGATGGTTATCCGTCAGTTTCACATCAGCAATGGACAAGGACATCGTAATATCTGCTTAATTCCGTCGTCGGCACACGGTACGAACCCGGCTTCGGCGGTAATGGCAGGAATGCAAGTCGTTGTTACGAAAACCGACGAACACGGTAATATTGATGTTGCCGATCTCAAAGAAAAAGCTGAAAAGCATAAAGATAATTTAGCTGCTTTGATGGTAACGTATCCGTCCACACACGGCGTTTTTGAATCTTCTATCGTTGAAATAATGAAAATTATCCACGATAACGGCGGACAGGTATATATGGATGGTGCGAATATGAATGCCCAAGTGGGACTGACCAACCCCGGAACTATCGGGGCGGACGTGTGCCATTTGAACCTACACAAAACTTTTGCGATTCCTCACGGCGGCGGCGGTCCGGGCGTTGGGCCTATCTGCGTGGCGGCTCATTTAGCTCCGTTTTTGCCGACCAACCCAATCGTGAAAGTTGGTGGTAGTAAAGCGATTACGGCAGTATCGGCGGCTCCGTTCGGCAGTGCGTATGTATGTCTTATTTCGTATGCATACATCAAAATGCTCGGACAGAAAGGGTTGGAAGATGCTACCCGTTATGCTATCCTTAATGCTAATTATCTTAAAGAAAGTTTAAAAAATCATTACAACATATTATATACAGGCGAACAAGGACGTGCCGCCCACGAAATGATTTTGGATTGCCGTCCGTTCAAAACCAACGGAATTGAGGCCATCGACATCGCCAAACGTTTGATGGATTACGGTTTCCACGCTCCGACGGTGTCGTTCCCCGTGGCTGGAACGCTGATGGTGGAACCGACCGAAAGCGAAAGCAAGGCCGAACTCGACCGGTTTATCGAAACGATGATAGCCATCAGAAGCGAAATCGGGCAAGCGGTGGCAACCGATGAAGTGAACGTGCTGAAAAATGCGCCGCACACGCAGGCGATGCTTACCGCTGATGAATGGAATTTGCCATACAGCCGACAAAAAGCCGCTTTCCCGTTAGAGCATATTGCCGAAAACAAATTCTGGCCGACCGTCCGACGCGTGAACGAAGCCTACGGCGACCGTAATTTGGTCTGCTCGTGCGTGCCGATTGAAGCCTATATGGAGTCTTAAATGACAGATACAGAGGCTATTCGAAATAAAAGAATAGCCTCTTTTTTTAATTCAAAATGATATTCTATGAATCCATTGATTGTTGTAGAGAAAAGAAATCAAAACGATTTTTTGGATAATTTCAGTGTGCCGAATTACTGTATTTTTGCGTTTGAAGGCAAAGGTTCGTTTTCGGTAGATTTTACAGAGTACGAATTTCAAGGGAAAACGTTGCTTTTTCTCACGCCTTACCAGCATTTTCAGATAGTCTGCGGGCAGTTGGAAGATATGGCTTTATTACAGTTTCACGGTGATTTTTATTGTATCGAATATCATAAAAAAGAAGTGGCTTGCAACGGTTTGTTATTCAACAATATTTTTTTGATGCCGCATATTCATATTTCTACCGAAAGTTACCGGGAAATCAGAACTATTTTTGATAAAATAACTAATGAATGTATCTCAAGCAATGAGTTTTCGCAGTCGGTATTGAAGTCGTATTTACAGTTGGTATTAGCCCTTTCGAGCAAGGAAAAAAGTATGATGCTCAACCAGGAAACGCTCGGTGTTGACCATAATATGGCAAGCGAATTCCAGTCGTCTTTGGAGAAACATTATTGTACCGAACGCAGTGTCATGTTTTACGCAGGAAAAGCAGGATTGACCGTTGATGCGTTTAGCAAAAAAATAAAACAATCATTGGGGAAAACGCCCACCAAACTCATACAAGAGCGTGTGGTGCTTGAGGCTAAGAAAAAATTGCACTTGACACACAAATCAATCAAAGAAATAGCGTATGAAATGAATTTTGAAGATGAATTTTATTTCAGTCGGTTTTTCAAAAAAGCAGTAGGGCAGTCGCCTAAGCATTTTCGTGAAAACGTAGGATTGTCGGTAGTGGCAAAATAGTCTATGTTATTTCCTTTTTTGTCCATTACTGAAAAAGTAGAAATCAAATATCTTTGCCCCTGCATTGGTAAGCGAAATATTTCGTTTTCAGTAATTTGTAAATAATTCAAAAATCATAAATCAATGAAAAATCTACTGCAGTATTTGGCGGATAGCCAACGAACATTCATCAATTTCATCCGTATCGCTATTTTTGTGGTCATGGCTTGGATTGGCGGACTTAAAGCATTTCAATATGAAGCTGACGGAATCGTTGCTTTTGTAACCAACAGTCCGTTTATGAGCTTTTTTTATAACAATACCGGAAAAACAGCTGTAAATGATAAAGGCGAGACCGTAGCGGAATACACACTTCATAAAAATCCCGAAGGACGTATGGTTGCCAAAAACATAGAATGGCACAAACAAAACGGAACGTACATTTTCTCTTACGGTTTAGGCACGATGATTTGTATTATCGGGTTGTTTGTTTTGTTGGGAATTTGGTCGCCTAAAATTGGGGTTATCGGCGGATTGCTCACGTTTGGTATGTCCATCGTAACGCTTTCATTTTTGATTACTACGCCCGAGGTGTATGTACCAAATTTGGGAGGCGATATGCCCACACCACACTACGGATTTCCATATCTGTCCGGGGCTGGCCGCTTGGTGCTGAAAGACATCATCATGATGGCAGGCGGACTTATTGTGGCTTCTGATGCTGCACAACGCATCTTGAAAAAATAACGTTTGGGTTATATAGTTATAAGTTGGAAGAATCGCCTTCGGGCGGTTTTTTTTTGTTTTGAAGAACGAATATTATTATTTTAGTCTAAATAAAAATTAAAAATAAAATTAATATTCAATTTATTATAAAAAGATATTTTAGTTTACTTTTGTGTCATATTAATTAATCATTAATTTTTGGCTGTTATGACACTTATGATTATCCAGTTGTTGGTCGTTTTGTTAGCACTATACGTAGGGTCTCGTTATGGAAGTTTGGCTTTGGGAGCGATTTCGGGAATAGGGCTGGCTATTTTGGTTTTTGGTTTTAGTATGAAGCCCGGTACACCGCCTACCGAAGTAATATACATCATCATAGCAGCCTTAACGTGTGCGGGCATGTTACAAGCTTCGGGAGGAATGGACTGGCTGATACAGCTGGCTGAGAAATTTTTACGCAAACATCCCGAGCACATTACTTTTTACGCACCCTTGTGTACTTTTTTTCTGACCGTTTTGGTGGGTACAGGGCATGTTGTTTATACACTAATGCCTATCATTTGTGATATTTCTCTCAAGAAAGGAATTCGTCCCGAACGTCCTTGTGGTGTTGCCTCGATTGCTTCGCAAGTAGGGATTACATGTTCACCTATTGCGGCAGCGGTAGTGGCTTTTGTTGCGATTTCCGAAGCTAATGGTTTTTCTGTAACCATCCCCCAAGTGTTGGCTGTCTCGATTCCTGCGTGTGTTATCGGACTGATGGTTGCGGCTGTCTTTTCATACCGGCGAGGGCTTGATTTGGAAAAAGATCCTAAGTTCCAGCAGCGGTTGGCAGACCCCGTGATGTATGACTATATGTACGGTAGTTCGTCCACGACATTGGATAAAGAAATCCCGGGCAGTGCTCGCCATGCCGTTTATATTTTCTTAGGAGCACTTGCTATTATTGTGATTTTTGCGGCTTTTCAGGGATTATTGCCTACCTATGATACCGTCAAAGCGGTGCAAAATGCAGCTTCATTGGAGGTGTCGGAAGGACTTGTGCTTACTCCCGAACAATTGGAAAAAACCAAGCTTGTAGTTCCGGGTGTTACAGAAGTCATCTCAAAAACACTGGGTATGAATTTGGTAATACAGATCGTCATGATTTCGGCCGCCGCCTTGATGATTATTTTCTGTAAAGCCAACCCGAAAAATGCCGTTGCCGGACCTGTTTGGCAAAGTGGGATGGTGGCTGTGGTAGCTATTTATGGTATTGCATGGCTTGCCGATACGTATTTTTCCAATTACTTAGGCGATATAAAGCTGGCACTTGAAGAGCTTGTCCGCAATTACAAATGGTCGATAGCCTTTGTATTTTTTGCTGTATCGGTACTTATTAACTCGCAAGGGGCGGTAGTTGTTTCGATGTTACCACTTGCGTATTCGTTGGGTATTCCGGGACCGGTGTTATTGGGTGTGTTACCTAGTGTGTACGGTTATTTTTTCATACCAAATTACCCGTCGGATATTGCAACTGTCAATTTTGACCGTTCAGGGACAACCGTAATTGGCAAATACCTTCTTAATCACAGTTTTATGATGCCCGGATTGGTCTGTGTTACTGTGTCAACATTTGTAGCGTATGCCATCACTTCGTTGCTTTATTAAAAAATGCATTATTCCATATCATTTCGTACATTTGCACGTATTTTTATAATAACTATTATTGATTATGTCCCAAAAAGTGAGAGTCCGTTTTGCTCCGAGTCCTACGGGAGCATTGCATATAGGCGGTGTACGCACGGCGTTGTTTAACTACTTGTTCGCCAAGAAGCACGGAGGCGATTTCCTGTTGCGGATTGAAGACACCGACCAAAACCGCTACGTTCCGGGAGCGGAGCAGTATATCATTGATGCCCTTAACTGGTGCGGTATTCCGTTTGACGAAGGCATAGGCAAAGAAGGCACGCACGCACCGTACCGCCAAAGCGAACGCAAAGAAATTTATAAAAAACATTCGGATATCCTCATTGGAAAAGGTTGGGCATATTATGCTTTTGATACGGCGGAAGAACTCGAAAACCACCGCCAATCGCACGAAGAAAAAGGAAAAACATTCATTTATAATTGGCACAACCGAGAGCGTTTGAGCAATTCGCTTTCGTTACCGCCCGAGGAAGTGCAACAGCGGATTGAGCGTGGCGATGCCTATGTAGTTCGGTTCAAAATGCCTGATAACGAAACCCTTACGATGCGGGATATAATACGTGGCGAAGTCGTTGTCGATACTAAAACGCTGGACGACAAAGTCCTTTACAAAAGCGACGGAATGCCTACGTATCACCTTGCCAATATTGTGGACGACCATTTGATGGAAATATCGCATGTCATCCGTGGCGAGGAATGGCTGCCTTCATTGCCGTTACACCTATTATTATATAGGGCGTTTGGTTGGGAAGCGCCGCAATTTGCTCACCTTCCGTTGATTTTAAAACCCATAGGCAACGGAAAACTCAGCAAACGCGACGGGCAAAAATTCGGCTTTCCCGTATTTCCGTTGGATTGGAAAAACGATGAAGGCGGCGTGCTGAAAGGCTTTAAAGGCGATGGCTATTTCCCCGATGCGTTGGTCAATTTCTTGGCGTTGCTGGGGTGGAATCCGGGTACAGACCGAGAGATTTTTACGCTGGACGAACTTGTGCAACTATTTGATTTAGAACGCGTACATAAAGCAGGAGCAAGGTTTGACCCCGAAAAAATAAAGTGGTTCAACCACCAATACCTGCAAGAAAAAAGCAACGAAAGTCTGGCTTCGGGATTTACTGCCGAATTAGAAAAACGAAATATACATTGTGATAACGATACAGTTGTTAAAATCGTATCGCTTATTAAAGAAAGAGCCACGTTTGTTTCCGATTTTTGGGAACTGGGGAATTATTTCTTTGAAAATCCGCAAACGTATGACGAAAAAGCCCTCAAAAAGCAATGGAAAGACAATACGGCTCAAATAGTAGGCGAGGTGTCGGGAATTATCGCTTCCGCAGATGACTTTTCGTCACAAGTGTTGGAGGAAAAAGTAAAACAGTACATTGCGGACAAAGGCTACGGTTTCGGGCAGGTAATGCCGCCGCTCCGGTTGGCGTTGGTCGGTGAGATGAAGGGAGTTCATATTTTTGACATCATGGAAATTATCGGTAAAGAGCAAACGCTGCACCGCCTTGCATTGATAGAAAAATATGTAGCAAACGGCTATTGAATTATAGCGGTTTTATGATAAAAATAATATATAATCCCGATAGAATACTTGTATTCTATAAAAAAAGTTATATATTTGGCGTGAAATTTAGGAAAACTAACTAACAATGAATAATCAGCTACAACCTCAAAAGGCCAATTTCGGCACACTACCTGTTTTTTTAACGGCTATTTCTACTATTTTAGGAGCGGTGATGTTCCTCCGTTTCGGATTTGCCGTGGGCGAAGTGGGTTTTGTCGGTACCCTTGCCATCATCATCATCGGGCACATGGTAACGATTCCCACGGCGATGGCTTTGGCAGAAATCGCTACAAACCAAAAAGTAGAAGGTGGAGGCGAATATTTCATCATATCCCGCTCATTCGGGCTCAATATCGGGGCGGCTATCGGGCTGGCATTGTATCTTTCGCAGGCGATAAGCGTAGCTTTTTATGTGATTGCTTTTGCAGAATCGTTCAATGCCGTCAAGCCTTGGTTGCTGTCCAATTTCGGCATCGAAATATATGACAACCGCTTGTTCAGTATTCCGGCATTGCTGTTGCTCATCGCTCTGATGGTAACCAAAGGGGCGGATATGGGCATGAAAGCACTGTACGGCGTAGTGGCTATTTTGTTCGTGTCGTTGGTGTTTTTCTTTTTCGGAACCACGGAATATGCACAGCATTTTGACAGTTCGCAGCTTTTCGCATCGGTAGAATCGGGCAAGGAATTCTTTTACGTTTTTGCCATTATTTTTCCTGCGTTTACGGGAATGACGGCAGGCGTGGGGCTTTCGGGCGACCTTCGCGATCCTAAAAAATCAATCCCTCTGGGAACGATACTCGCCACCGTGTCGGGAATGGTTATCTATATTTTCATTGCCTTGAAGCTCGTCCTTTCGGCTTCGCCCGAAGATTTGGCTTCCGACCAACTGATTATGAGCAAAATATCCCTTTGGGGCCCGATTATCCCCGTAGGATTGGCAGCCGCAACCATTTCATCTGCTTTGGGGTCGTTTATGGTAGCTCCCCGAACTTTGCAGGCGATAGGCGGCGATAAAGTTTTTCCGCAAGAAAACCTCAATAAATTCGTGGCTAAAGGAACTGCCAAAAATAACGAACCACGCAATGCTACGCTGATAACCAGCTTGATCGCTTTGGCATTCGTACTGATGGGCGATGTGAACGCTGTGGCGGAAGTCATTTCGATGTTCTTTATGGTAACTTACGGAGCACTCTGCTTGATTTCGTTTATGCAGCACTTCGCCGCCGACCCGTCATACCGTCCGTCATTCAAATCCAAATGGTATTTGTCGCTACTCGGCGCGGTCATGTGTATCTACTTGATGTTCAAGATAAACACGGTGTATGCTGTGGGAGCAATCGCACTGATGGTGCTGATTTATTTCTACATTACTTATAAGGAGCAAGACAAAAAAGGAATGGCGAACATCTTCCAAGGCGTTATCCATCAGTTTAACAGAAATTTAAGAGTTTTCTTGCAGAAAAAGACTGAAAGCGATGAGCAGGAAGGCTATTGGCGTCCGGGTGTGATATGTTTGTCCAAAGACAGTTTCGAGCGTTTTTCGGCTTTCGAGTTGATGAAATGGATTTCGCAACGCTACGGCTTCGGTACGTATATCCACTTTGAACAAGGGCATTTCTCAAAAAACTCCAAAGAAGATGCGGATAGAAAACTGCAAAAACTCATTGAAATAGCCAACAAAACGCATTCCAACGTGTTTTTGGATACCATCATATCGCCGTCCAATACAAACGCTATCGTACAAGCGATACAACAGCCCGGCATATCAGGACAAAGTAACAATATCATGCTCTTCGAATACAAAAAAGGAGAAACCGAGTGGATAAGTGCCATCGTGAAAGATTACGGACTTATCTCAAGTGCGGGCTATGATTTGTTAATTCTTGAAACTTCCGACAAAGGTTTTGGCTATCACAACGAAATACATGTGTGGATTAAGAAAGAAGATTACGAAAATGCAAATCTGATGATTTTGTTATCCTATATTATTTTAGGGCATCGCGATTGGCGAAATGCAGAAATTAAAATATTTGCCGCAGTCGACAAATCCAAGTTTGAGCAGGAAAAAAACTCGCTTATCGAACTTACCAAAACAGGACGTTTGCCGATTTCGCCCAATAATATTATTGTCATCCCGATTGATGATAATATTGATAAATACCGTATGATAAACGAAAAATCAAAACTTGCCGACCTCACGATTGTCGGATTTCACGAAAGTAATATCAAATCCAAAGGGATTGATGTATTCAACGCCTATCCCGATTTGGGGAACGTACTGTACGTCAATACACTCAAAAGCAAAAAAATAGAGTAGGGGAAGGGCTCTTTTTTATAAGACAAACCAACCGTTGTAAGATTTTACAACGGTTTTTTTTTATTCCTGCCTTTAAATAATGTATGTTCTATATAATAAAATACTGTAAATCAATGTTTTAATTCCCTTACTCCCAACCCCTCTCCTTTATGTGAGCAAAAGCGAGGAAGTGTTAGGGGTTGGGGAGTGAGGAGTTCTTTATGTGTAAGATACTAATATTCAACGAATTATTACATGAAGCTCATGTTATTTAACGTGGTTCGATATAAAAAATTAACTTTTTAATACTATTAATAATGATTCTAAATAAAAAATATTTACTAAATTTGTATCATATAATTCAAAATCACTTTATCATGAAACATTTGAAACAATTGAAACTCTTGCTGGCAACGGCAGTTCTTTTGGGCGGAATGATTTCTTGCCAGAAAGAGGAACCCTTTGAGACGGACGTGTCTTCCC
>JAUNTM010000013.1:9879-18900 GCA_030538675.1 Capnocytophaga sp. | reverse complement strand
AATGGGAACTAACACGAATGGTATATCCTGACTACGAACCTTTTTACGGAAGAAGAAAAGAAAATCCAAATAGTAATATAGTAAACTATACTGGTATAGTACAAGATATGATAGATGGAATAAATGAGAATAACAGCGATAGAGTATCAGGGTATACTATCCGACAGATAGAAGATGCATTATTCAGGCAAAATACTTGGGAAGGCTGGCGAGATAACATCATAAGAATACACAATAACCCAACCGAACGGCATTTATTCGTATTATTTGATTATTGGAATTAAAAAAAGGCATTATGAAGCATTTAGTTTTTATAATTTCATGTTGTTTCTTTTTAGGTTGCGAAAATACAGGAGACAACATATTGCGTATCACTGATAGTAATTTTCACAATACGTTACAAGATACAGTATATCTTGAAGTAACGAAAATCCCAGAACCCGGCAGAAAGATTGTTCAAATATATACAATACCGCCGAATGAGTATATTTCATTTTCGTTTCAAGGTGAAATTATGCCCATTCCATTTGAAGCTGGCTTAGGAACAGAAGTCGTTTTAAGATTTGGCAACAACTGTACATATTACAAAAAAGAAGGAGCTAACGTAGGGATAACATTTGGTAATGGTGTTTTCGATTGGAATCAATACGCTGGATTTTCAGAAGAAAAAATTCATTCAGGACGTTTTACATACGATTACTACATCGACCAAAAAGACCTCGACCGTGCCGTTCCCTGTAAGTAACTTTATGAACACCGCCGCAATTTAGTACGGCGGTGTTTTTTTTAATCTCGGAACAATTTACTGTTAGGTATTTTTATAATTTTACAAAATAATTTATTTCAAATCGGGACGTGTCGGGCGGACTTCAATTTTGCTCGGAAGCGTCCGCGGGTGCATTTGGAGCAAATCCCATACAAGCTGTCCGATATCTTCGGGCTGTATTTTCCACTTATCACTGTCGCTCGGTACGTGTTTGTTAAATTCCGAAGCTACTGAGCCGGGCATAATGGTCGATACCTTAATATTATATTTTCGCAAATCAAGCATCGCCGCCTGCGTAAAGCCCACAACGCCAAACTTAGAGGCATTATACCCCGAAGCATCGGCAAAGAAATTCGTTCCTGCAAGGCTCGCCAGCGTGATGTAATACCCTTCCGATTTTTTAAGAGCATCGAGCGAAGCTTTGAGCGTGTGGAATACTCCTGAAAGATTCGTGTCAATCATTTGATGCCATTGAGCGTCCGTGAGTTCGTCCACCGGAGCAAAATGTCCCACACCGGCATTGGCAAGCACTACGTCAAGCTGACCGAAATGGGCAATGATGTTTTTCACGGCATTTTCTTCATCTTTATGACGGGCTACATCCGAAGCGATGCCCAGCACTCGAGCCGGGTCAGACGAGAGTTCTTGTGCGGTTCTTTGTGCAGCTTCCAAGTTACGCCCGGAAATGGCAACCCGCATTCCTTTGTCCAACAGATATTTGGCTACGCCCAAACCAATTCCTTTCGTTCCGCCTGTAATGTAGGCAACTTTGTTTTTGTACTTATTTTCCATACGTATTTTAGATTTACAATTTCTTCCAAAAATACAAATTTAAAACAGATTTCTTCCGTTTTTATGATTTTTTTATCGTATTGATTTTTAAAATAGTTGATGCGTAAAAAATCCCAAAAACAAATTTATTTTTGGGATTTTTCTTAAAAATTTACGAATACATTTCTTTTCGTTGTTCTTGTATCGCTTTGTCGTCCATATATTCGTCAAAGGTCATATAGCGGTCGATAATGCCTTTGGGCGTAAGCTCGATGATGCGGTTGGCAACCGTTTGGGCAAATTCGTGGTCATGAGTGGTAAAAAGCACCGTTCCTTTAAAGTTTTTCAACGAATTATTGAATGCCGTGATGCTTTCCAAATCCAAATGGTTCGTAGGTTCGTTGAGCATCAGTACGTTGGCACGGAGCATCATCATTCTGCTCAACATACAACGGACTTTTTCGCCTCCCGAAAGCACTTTTGATTTTTTCAGGGCTTCCTCGCCGCTGAACAGCATTTTTCCTAAAAATCCGCGAACATACACCTCTTCGCGTTCTTCTTCGGTTTTCGCCCACTGCCGAAGCCAATCGACCAGCGAAAGGTCATTCTCAAAATATTCCGAATTATCTACCGGAAGATATGATTGTGAAGTAGTTACGCCCCAGTTGAACGAACCGCTGTCAGCTTTTTGCTTACCATTTAAAATCTGATAAAAAGCCGTTGTAGCCCTCGAATCTTTTGAAATTACGGCAACTTTATCGCCTTTTGCCAAATTGATGTCGATATTTTTGAATAGAATTTCGCCGTCAACCGAAGCCGAGAGGTTTTCCACGTGAAGGATTTGGTCGCCTGCCTCGCGTTCGCTGTCAAAAATAATGGCAGGATAGCGGCGGCTCGACGGTTTTATTTCGGCAATATTGAGTTTTTCGAGCATTTTTTTACGCGATGTTGCCTGTTTTGATTTGGCTACGTTGGCGCTAAAACGGCTGATAAATTCTTGAAGCTCTTTGGCTTTTTCTTCGGCCTTTTTGTTCTGTTGGGCCCGTTGGCGTGCGGCAAGCTGGCTGCTTTCGTACCAAAACGTATAGTTGCCCGAATAATGGTTTATTTTTCCGAAATCGATATCCGAAATATGCGTGCAGACCGCATCGAGGAAGTGTCGGTCGTGCGATACCACGATGACGGTATTGTCATAATTAGCGAGGAAATTCTCAAGCCAGCCGATGGTTTCAAAGTCGAGGTCATTGGTAGGTTCGTCCATAATCAACACATCCGGATTTCCGAAAAGTGCCTGGGCGAGCAGCACCCGCACCTTGAGTTTTCCGTCCATTTCCGACATCAGCGTGTAGTGCATATCCTCACTGATGCCAAGGTTTGAGAGTAGGGTAGCGGCATCACTTTCGGCATTCCAGCCGTTCATTTCGTCGAATTGCAATTGCAGTTCACCGATGCGGTCGGCATTTTCGTCGTTATAATCGGCGTAAAGAGCATCCATCTCCTGCTTTACGGCAGAAAGAACTTTATTTCCGAGTATAACTGTATCAAGCACCGTATGCTCATCATACGCATAGTGGTCTTGCTCGAGTACGGACATCCGCTTGCCGGCTTCCATCGAAACCCGTCCGCTGGTGGCTTCGTTTTTTCCCGAAAGAATTTTAAGAAACGTTGATTTTCCGGCACCGTTAGCCCCGATGATTCCGTAGCAGTTGCCTTGCGTAAAGGTTACGTTCACTTCATCAAAAAGAACTCTTTTCCCAAACTGAACCGATAGATTTGAAACTGATAACATGAGTATTTATTTATATTCGCCACAAAAGTAATTAAAATACAGTAGCTGGCATCTATCGAGAATTAAAAAATTTCCACTTTAGGAAAATACGAATATTAGTTGTACTTTTGCCAAGTTGTAAAAGAATCAAAACTACCAACAAATGTCAAAGACCAAATACATCTTTGTAACGGGAGGCGTAACGTCTTCATTAGGAAAAGGAATTATCGCAGCTTCATTAGCAAAACTCTTGCAAGCACGGGGTTTCAAAGTTACTATCCAAAAACTCGACCCTTATATTAATGTAGATCCCGGAACGCTCAATCCGTACGAACACGGCGAATGCTACGTAACGGAAGACGGCGCTGAAACCGACCTCGACCTCGGGCATTACGAGCGTTTTCTCAACGTACATACCTCGCAGGCGAACAACGTTACGACAGGACGCATCTACCAAAGCGTCATTGAAAAAGAACGCAGGGGCGAATTTCTCGGTAAAACCGTGCAGGTCGTGCCGCACATTACCAACGAAATCAAAGACCGCATACAGATTCTCGGAAAAACCGAAGGTTATGACATTGTAATTACCGAAATCGGTGGAACGGTGGGCGACATCGAGTCGTTGCCGTACATCGAGTCGGTACGCCAATTGCTTTGGGATTTGGGCGAAAACAACGGAATTGTCGTACATCTTACGCTCGTTCCATACCTTTCTGCCGCTGCCGAACTCAAAACAAAACCGACCCAACACAGCGTTAAAACCCTGATGGAGAGCGGAATAAAAGCCGATATTTTGGTTTGCCGTACCGAGCACGAACTCTCCGATGACCTTCGCGACAAGCTGGCATTGTTCTGCAACGTCAAGCGTGAAGCCGTCATTCAGTCCATTGATGCTTCAACCATTTACGACGTTCCGAATATGATGCTTTTGGAAGGATTGGACAAAGTCGCCCTCAAAAAATTGAACCTTCCCGACAAAAAAGAACCTGACCTTACGCAATGGAACGCTTTCTTGCAACGCCATAAAAATCCTAAAAATCGCATTAAAATAGGTTTGGTGGGAAAATATGTTGAATTGCAAGACTCGTATAAATCTATTTTGGAAGCGTTTATCCACGCAGGAGCTGCCAATGAAGTGAAAGTCGAGGTGGAAAGCATTCATTCCGAACATCTTAACGAAGAAAATATAAAAGACAAACTCGGTCATCTGGACGGAGTGTTGGTTGCCCCGGGATTTGGCGACAGAGGCATCGAAGGAAAAATCAAAGCCATTGAATTTGTTCGGGAGAATAACATTCCGTTTTTGGGAATTTGCCTCGGAATGCAAATGGCGGTCATCGAGTACGCACGCAATAAAGCCGGGCTTTTAGGAGCGAACTCTACGGAAATGAATCCGCAGACGGAATATCCCGTCATCAGCCTGATGGAAAGCCAGAAAAACGTTACCGACAAAGGCGGTACGATGCGGCTTGGAGCTTGGGATTGCACGCTGGCTAAGGGTTCGCATATTTATGCTGCCTACGGAAAAAGCAATATCTCGGAACGCCACCGCCACCGTTACGAATTTAACAATATATATAAAGAGGTGTTGGAAAAAGCAGGCTTGCGCTGCACGGGCATCAATCCTGAAACGGAATTGGTGGAAGTTATCGAAGTACCTGAGCATCCGTGGTTTGTGGGCGTGCAATACCACCCCGAATACAAAAGTACGGTAGCAAATCCGCATCCGCTGTTTGTGGCGTTTACCAAAGCGGCATTGGATAATAAATTGAACAAAAACAAATAAAATATCACATAAATACGAAATAAATCACGATTGATGGAAGAGAAAAAGTTAGACAAAAATACGATTATTGGGTTCGCACTCATCTTTATATTGCTGATATGGGTAATGTACAACAACCGCCCTACGGAAGCCGAATTGGCAGCGCAAAAGGCTGAAAAAGAACGTAATGAAGCCGAAAAAACAGCACAAATAGAACAAAATTCTTTTCAAAATAATACCACAACCACTACAATCCCTACCGATTCGCTGGCATTGGCACAATACGCAAGCACGCTCGGAGCATTTGCGTATTCGGCAACATTGCCTTCTGCCAATGATGCGGTAACAGTTCTTGAAAATGAGGATATTAAACTTACGATAGGCAACAAAGGCGGGCAAATCAAAGAGGTGTTTTTGAAAAAATACAAAACGTATGACGAACAACCGCTTTATTTGATTAAAGATGATAATGCTAATTTTTCGTTAAATTTCACATCAACCCAAAATCAGAATTTCCAAACGGAAAATTTGTTTTTCGAGCCTTCAATTTCAGAAAACAACGGAAACAAAACGCTTTCGATGAAATTGAAAGTATCTGACAATCAATACTTAGAATATCTTTATACGCTGAAAGAAAACTATATGGTGGATTTTGATATTCGTTCGCAAGGATTGTCAAACGTTATCGACAGTAAGAAAGAAATCGCCCTTGATTGGACGATGAAGGGACGGCGTATGGACAAAAGTGTTACGTACGAAAACCGTTACACGCAGCTTACCATACAATACGAAGGCGACAAAGTGGAGCGTATGAGCGAAGGTGGTGATGATAGCGAAACCGAAAAAGACATCCGCTGGGTGGCGTTCAAGCAACATTTGTTCAGCTCGATACTGATTGCCGAAAATCCGTTTGCTTCAGGAACTTTTGTTTCTAAAAATTTAGTTAAAGACGAAGGGCAAGACGTTCATTTTACAAAAGACTATGCAGCCCTCATTCCGCTCTCTGCCAAAAACGGTGAATTGAATGAAAACCTGCATTTTTATTTCGGTCCGAGTGATTATACGTTGCTTAGCAAATTCGATAAAAAATATAATCTGACAGAACTCATTCCGCTGGGTTGGGGTATCTTCGGATGGCTCAACAAATGGATTTTTATTCCGCTGTATAATTTCTTAACGTCTTATTTTTCAGTAGGAATAGCGATTATTTTGATGACCGTAGTAGTGCGATTGGTACTTTCGCCGTTGGTGTATAAATCGTATGTATCGCAGGCGAAAATGAAAGTACTCCGTCCCGAAATCAACGAAATCAACGAGAAGTTCCAAGAACCGATGAAGCGTCAGCAGGAAACGATGAATTTGTATCGAAAAGCAGGCGTAAACCCGATGAGCGGTTGCGTTCCGGCGTTGTTGCAATTGCCTGTCTTTTTGGCGTTATTTAACTTTTTCCCTACGGAATTTGGCTTACGCCAGAAGAGTTTCCTGTGGGCAACCGACCTTTCATCTTATGACTCGATTTATGAACTTCCGTTTTCGATACCGTTTTACGGAAGCCACGTGAGTTTGTTCCCGATATTGGCGTCGATTGCGATTTTGATTTATTCGATAATGACGATGTCGCAAAGTATGCAGCAACAGCAACCCGGAATGCCGAATATGAAATTTTTGATTTATCTGTCGCCTGTAATGATGTTGTTTTTCTTCAATAATTATGCGAGCGGACTGAGTTTGTACTATTTCATATCGAACTTGATTACGATATTTATTATGTTGGCAATCAAATACTTAATTATTGATGAAAAGAAAATCCACGCCAAAATCCAAGAGAATAAAAAGAAACCGAAAACGGAGAATAAGTTCCAACGGCGTATGCGTGAGATGATGGAACAGGCGGAAGCCCAACAAAAAGCCAAAGCAAAAAAATAATTTAAAAATTTGGAAATTTGAAGATTTGAGAATTTGAAAATGACTTATACAATGGTCATTGTTTGATATAATTTGATGTTGCTTGAAATAACGTTTTATTTCGGGCAACATCAAATCGTTTTTTCAAGAAAAGTACGTATATTTGTACAAATTCAAATGAAATAAATATGTTAGTAGCAAGCGTTTCTGATTTCAGAAAAGACATTAAATCATATTTTGATAAAGTATCTCAAAGTTTTGAAACACTGATAATTAACCGAGGGAAAAAATCAGGAATAGTGGTGATGTCATTAGGAGAATACAATTCTTTAATAGCAACAAATTATGAATTATCTTCTCAAAAAAATGCAATTCGCTTGGATTCAGCAATCGAGAAATTGAAAAAAGGGATTTCTTTTGAAAAAGATTTAGCCGAGTAAGTGTGATGAAGTATATTTTTGTAGATGAGTCTTGGGAGGATTATTTATATTGGCAAAAAACGGATAAGAAAAAGGTAAAAAGGATTAATGATTTGTTAAAAGATATTTCAGGAAATCTTTTTGAGGGAATTGGAAAACCGGAGCCGTTGAAATATAAGTATTTGGGATTTTGGTCAAGGCGTATTGATGAGGAGCAACGGTTAATTTATCGTTATGAAGACGGAGAAATTCAAATTGTAAAATGTAGATTTCATTACGATTGATTTCTAATTTGAAAGCTGTAAAAATAGTAAATTTATAAAAAAATAATTAGTTAATATTTAATTGGGATTTTTCTAAATTCTATTGGCTAATGACTTTTCCCTTATAAAAAAATGAAAAAAGTAGTAGTAGGACTTAGTGGTGGTGTGGATAGCAGCGTAACGGCATATTTGCTGAAAGAGCAAGGCTATGAAGTTATCGGGCTTTTTATGAAAAACTGGCACGATGATTCGGTTACGATTTCCAACGAGTGTCCGTGGTTGGAGGACAGCAACGATGCTCTTTTGGTGGCTGATAAATTGGGCATTCCGTTTCAGGCGGTGGATATGAGCGAACCTTACAAGCAGCGTATCGTGGATTATATGTTTCGCGAATACGAGCAGGGACGCACGCCCAACCCCGATGTACTCTGCAATCGGGAGATAAAATTTGATGTTTTTTTGAAATTGGCGATGAGCCTCGGAGCGGATTACGTGGCTACGGGACACTATTGCCGGAAGGAAACCTATACGGAAAACGGTGTGGAAAAATACCGCCTGCTTTCGGGTTGCGACCCCAATAAAGACCAATCGTATTTTTTGTGCCAACTCACTCAGGAACAGCTTAGTAAGTCGCTTTTCCCGATAGGGGAGATGCAGAAATCGGAGGTTCGGGCAATTGCTGCCGAGCAAGGACTAATTACTGCCGAAAAACGGGATTCGCAAGGATTGTGTTTCATAGGAAAAGTTCGTTTACCCGAATTTTTACAGCAGAAATTAGCCCCAAAAACAGGAAAAATCATTGAAATTCCTGCGGATTTGGAGTTATATCATAAAGTGTTGCCCAATTTTTCTACAAAAGAAGAAGAATTGCTAACGCTTTCAACACCAATAAAATACAGCCAAGAACAGGGTAGGGTAGTGGGCGAACACCAAGGAGCTCATTATTATACGATTGGACAGCGAAAAGGTTTGCACGTAGGTGGCACGCCCGAGCCGTTGTTTGTTATCCAAACAGATGTAACGGACAACGTAATTTATATGGGACAGGGAAAAAGTCACCCCGGACTATATCGTAATGTATTGAAAATCAATAATGAAGAAGTACATTGGGTAAATCGGGACAGAATGCTGAAAGTTGGCGAATCTGCGGCGTACCAAGTGCGGATACGCTACCGGCAAGCCCTGCAAAATGCCGTATTGTACCAATTGGAAAGCGGTTTGTTCATCGAGTTTGAAGAACCGCAAAGTGCCATTACCGAAGGACAGTTTGCCGTATGGTACGATGGCGAGGAGTTGGTTGGTTCTGGAGTGATTTCGTAATCTTTTAAAAATCAATTGTTTTTAATGACTTTTTCGTATCTTTG
>JAUNTM010000013.1:0-9779 GCA_030538675.1 Capnocytophaga sp. | reverse complement strand
GCTATGCAGAATTTCTGCTTGCGTTGATATTTCCGAATAGCGAACGTGTTACTATCTTTTCATATACAGAGTTGTCGACTTCGGGTTGTTCTTGGATTTTCTTCAATGCAAACTGCTGTATCGTAAGCAATGGTAAAACAATTTTTTCACGCACTTCAATAGATGCTTTGCCACTTTGATGATTCTCCATAAGTTCTTTGTAACCGGTGAGCTTGAGCAGCATTTGTTTGCTCAGTTCGTATTCGTTGAAAATTATCTGCCAGAATTCGCCAAATTCGGCATCATCACGTAAGTATTCCGTAAGTTTGAAAAATGATTTTGTCAAACTCATCATACTGTTTTCCAGTAATGTACGGAAAAATAATGAGTTTTTGTACAATTGCTTCGCTGCTTGCAAATTCCCTTTATCTTCCAGATGCTTGAGTGCTGTGCCGACACCGTAAAATCCGGGGACGTTTTGCTTGAGCTGGCTCCAACTCCCTACAAACGGAATAGCTCGTAAGTCACTGAAATTGAGTTTATCAGAAGCCCCACGTTTGCTCGGACGGCTACCGATATTGGCTTTGGCATAATATTTTAACGTACTTATTTTTTCCAAATATGGAATAAATTTCGGATGATTTTTGAAATCGCTGTAATGCCGATAACTCACTTGTGCAAGTTCAGAGATTATTTCTTTATCGGCGTGCGATAATACGGTGCTTTCGTCATCATTAAACACCTGATTGTTTATCCCGGCACTAAGCAATTGTTCGAGGTTGTATTGTGATGAATCTAAGGTTCCAAAATTAGAGCTAATAGTCTGTCCCTGAATGGTTAACTGAATTTGTTCGGCTTCGATGCTATCGCCAAATGATGCGTAAAATTGATGTGATTTGCCTCCTCCCCGTGCAGGCGGCCCTCCTCTCCCATCAAAAAATAATACTTTAATACCATTTTTGCGTGCTATTCCGGTGAGTTGTTCTTTCGCTTGATAGATACTCCAATTTGCCATAAGATACCCTCCATCTTTAGTTCCATCGGAGAAGCCTAACATTATGGTTTGCTGATTGTTACGACTTTTTAAATGGGCTTTGTAAACAGGGTTATCATAGAGTTGCTGCATTACTTCGCCGGCTACTTTGAGGTCGTCAATAGTTTCAAACAGCGGAATGATATCAACCGTAGGTTGCTCCCACTCACAAAGCCGCAGTATGGTAAGCACTTCCAATACATTAAGTGCCGTTTGGTTATTACTGATGATGTATCGGTTGCTTCCTTTTTCGCCATTGGTTTGCTGTATCTGTTTTACGGCGTAGATGGACTCAATGGTTTGCTGGCTGATTTCATCATCAAAATCGTTTGGGTTGAGCTTTCCTTTCGCTTTTTCAAGAGCTTTAATCTTCTCATTTTGAGAAAGTTCACCATAATTTTCGGGGATTATTTTTCCGTGTAATTTTTTTGCTATCGTATTGACAACCGAATGATGGACTCTTGAATCTTGGCGAATATCAATAGCCGCAAAGTGGTAGCCGAAAATGCTTACTTTATTGATAAGGTCATCTACTTCTTCGACAAAAAGCGATTGATGCTTGTCTTCCAGCAATTGTTTGATGCGGTACAACTTTTCTTTTAAGTCATCGGAAGTGAGTCCTACATTTTCATTCAAATAACTGATTTTATATAGTTTGGTTTCCAATTCTTCAACCAAAGGTTCTACCCCAACGAACGTTATTCTACGTTTGATATTTCGGATATCTTTGTAATAATTCTTGATGACGGAACGTTTGAGCCGGTCGGCTACTTTGAGTGTGATATCAGCTGTTACGAACGGGTTGCCATCGCGGTCGCCTCCAGGCCAAAAACCGAGTTCAATAATCTCATTTTCAATCTTTTTGCCTTTGAAAATATTATGAAAAATATAGCCGTAAATGGTACTTACCGAATGATAAAAAACATTTTCCAAATACCATATCAAGCTCACGGCTTCATCGTATGGGGTTGGTTTTTCTTTTTGGAAGAAAGGTGTTTTGCCCAATTGAGCTAACAGCTTCTTTATCAGTACCATATCATTTTTTTGAATAGCATCCGACAGGTCGGTAATAATGCCAAGCACTGTTCCGGGATAGAACTGTGTGGGATGTGCGGTGAGTACGGGGCGTACTTTAGTGCGTTGTAAATAATTACACAGTTTTTCGGTTTTTTCTTGTGATTCTGCTTTTTCGCGTACATTGCGAAGAGTCCCGATACCGTCCATGTTGTTGACCACAGCGAAACTTGCATCTTCGATGGCATCAAACAGAACTACTTGTCGTTCAATATATTGTATAAATCTGAATAGCAAGTCGTTCCGCTCTGCCTCATCCGGATTGTCAAGATATTTGTCGACAAATCCGTTGACAATCTGTGTTGGCGTTTGGTTCTGTTGGTATCCTATCTTACAGGCTTCGCTAAAGAGGGGTAACAACGTTCCTGTATTGGATACTTCATCAAAAGGCAAGGTCATGAATATACTGTTGTACAATTGGTACTTATTCAGTACATTTTCATCAAATCGTTCTAATTTGGTTTTTCGTAGTGTCATGGTAGCAATTTTGAGGTTGTGAAGGTATAAAAAAAATCCTTCGTGTTGTACTATTTACGAAGGATTTTTTCATGAAAATTTTATTTTTCAGATTACAATTCTTTTTACAATTCTTTGAATACAGTGTGCATCAGTCGTTTTTTGTCGTTGATGGTTTCTTCAAGCGAAATCATACTTTCGGTACGCGACACGCCTTGTATATCGTCAATCATATAAATAATGTCTTTGGCATGCTTAGTATCTTTAGCACGTATCTTACAGAAAATGTTGAATTTACCTGTTGTTATATGTGCTACGGTGATAAAAGGAATATTGAACAAACGTTCTAATACGAACTGCGTTTGATGATTTTTTTCGAGATATACGCCTACGTAAGCTACGAATGTGTATCCCAATTTCTCGTAATCAACGGTCAATGTTGAGCCTTTGATAATTCCTGAATCTTCCATTTTACGAACACGTACATGTACTGTTCCCGCCGAAATGTCAAGCTTTTTGGCAATATCAGTAAAAGGTGTGCGCGTGTTCTCAATTAGCATGTCTAAAATTTGATGGTCTATCTCATCTAATCTAAATCGTCCCATTTTATTGTATGTTTTTATTGTCATTTGAATTGCAAAAAAACGAAATTTTTTGGATATAATTCATATAAAACAAAACTTTTTTACTGATACATCAAATTTTAACATATCTACTCTTGATTTCTTCGATATTTATATAGTTTTTGATTTCTTTATGAGTAATGTTATCAGGCAATATTTCAGAAAGTAATAACTCATAATGTCCTTTTTTTTGGGATAAATTCCCTTCTTCTATTATATATGGTAAAAAATTTATCTTTCCATCAATTAATTTCTCTTCCCATTGTAGTCCTATATCATTAGCATTTGTAGAAACATCATCACGGATGATACAGTCGTAATACATTTTGGTATTTTCAGGAATTTCAAAATAACGTTCATGCCCTACTCCGTTTATTTCGTGTTTACAAATGTAACTTAACGCCGCTATCATCGCCAAAGCGGTTAACTCCCTTGTTTGTTCACGATTGTAATCATCTGGGAAATGCCCCGATTCGAATAAAATAGTGGGAATTTGCAGGCTTGTATAGTAATCGCCTGTGCAATTAATATTGAATGAATCATCAAATCTACCTACTTGCTGTGGAATATACTGTTGTAGTACCGCATTCATCGCTACGATAACTTGCATGGCTTTACGGCGTACCATATTTACGGTTCGCTCTTGATTGTACGAAGGTGCAAGAAAAGATATTGTAGCAGGCTTTGGCGGATTGCCTACACTGAATATGGTACGCTGGTCATGCAGATTTAAGCAATAATCAGGCTGTACCCTATCGTATGCTTTACGCAAGCATTGGCTTTCGGGCTGTGTTTGTTCGTAGGCATCTCTGTTTAGGTCTATCGCATTGGCATTAAGTCGGGTATAGGATTCCGCGCCATCAGGATTGAGCATCGGGATAATACAAAATTGAACGCATTCCAACAATGATTTTCCTTCCTCGGAAAGAAAATTAATGACATCAAAAAGCGCTTTAGTAGTCGTAGATTCGTTGCCGTGCATTTGTGACCACGCCAAAATTTTGATATTTCCCGTTCCGATACGATACAGCGAAATAGGTGTTCCTTTGACAGAATGTCCTAATAAAACGGTTTCTTCCCATTCTTTTTCGTTCAATAATGAAGCAATCATATCATAAGTGATATATCTTCCGTGGAGTCTTTGTTCTTTAAATTCGCAATAGTTCATCTAATATTTTTTACAAAAGTAAACTAAATATCGTTTACATGAGTAAATAGCTTTAAAATCACAAATGTATACCCTATACTCGTTTCAATTTACAACATACACACCCTTGCACAATTGTAATTATCCCATAGACAAGATTTATAATTGTACTATAACATACTATAAATCATATATTTAAATGGGGATTACTTTACTAATAGTTTAATCTGTAAAAAATATACTGAAATAGTTTTGTAAACTCGAGAAATATGTTTACATTTGTATTTTCAAATGAATTAACGCAGCTTTTTACAATGGTAAACACATCTGATTTTTCGTTACGCTTACAGCAAATCATAGATTATTATGGTTTGACTGCTTCTGCCTTTGCTGACAGTCTTGATATCCAACGTTCGAGCATCTCGCATCTGCTATCCGAACGCAACAAACCAAGCCTTGATTTTATACTTAAGCTTGTAGAAACATATCCGGAAGTTGATATTTATTGGATAACCAAAGGAAAAGGCGTTTTCCCCGCTATTCAGAGATCTCCTGAAACAAAGCAAATTACTGATAATAAGTCAGTTAAATCATCTATCCAGATGGATTTGTTTACTCCGATCCCCGATGCCAAAACGGAGGCTGCTCCCCTACCCAACACAGCTGATGAACCGTCAGCGCCTGCTGTAGCAAACGCTTTGATGGAGGAGAAAAAGCCCGAAAATCGTATCAAAAAAATTATTTTCTTTTATGAAAATAATCAATTTGAAATATTCGAAAATAAATAAAAATTTGTATCTTGCTCCTTTATACAAAGCTTATTTATTATGTTTACAAAAGTGAAAAACCTGTCGTTTACAATTGTTATTTTATTTTTTTATAGCTGTTATCAACCACAACGCAATTGTCATGAGTACAAAACAGGCAAATTCGTCTACGAAGCCGAAATAAACGGCATCACAGAAAAAAGTTTTTTTGTCCGTATGGATACACTCGAAATAGATTACTTCCAAGGAAAAGCCGATAGCGCTTCTATCCGTTGGATAAACGATTGTGAATACATTCTTACGAAGCTACATCCTAAAAACAATCAGGAAAAGAAACCGATACACATGAAGATTGTTACTACCGATGCACAGGGGTATACATTTGAATTCTCGGCTGTCGGAAGTCCGCAAAACAAAATGCGAGGATACGCCAAGCGTGCGGATTGATCTATGATTGTCTTATTTTGTCCGCTTGTAAAAAAAAGTTTTGATAAATCCCGAAATTGATTTACTTTTGCCAAATGCAAAATATGAAGAAAATAGTACTTTTAGGGCTCTTGGGCATCGGGATGCTCAGCTCATGTGGCGAATATCAAAAAGCGTTGAAATCGCAAGATGTTACTACCAAATATTCTATGGCGGAAGATTTGTATAACAAAGGTGAATACCGAAAAGCAATCCGCTTGTTCGAGCAAATCATGCCGCAATATATAGGAAAACCGCAAGGAGAACGTATTATATATATGTTTGCCGACTCCTATTATAAGGTAAAACAATATCAATTGGCAAGCTATCAGTTCGAGCGTTTGCAGAAATTGTATCCGAAGAGTGAAAAAGCTCCCGAAGCTGCTTTTTTGGAAGCCAAAGGAATGTATTTGGAGACGCCTGCGTACAGCGTAGACCAAACCAATACCTATAAGGCATTGGAAAAATTACAATTCTTCCTTGACCGTTATTCCGAAGGCGAGTATGTGCAAGAGGCGAACGAAATGGCGCTGGATTTGCTCATCCGTTTGCAACGCAAAAATTTTGAAATCGCTAAGCAATACGACCGTATCCGGGATTATCAAGCGGCCATCAAATCAATCGACAATTTCTTGGCGGACAATCCGGGCTCGGTATTCAAAGAAGAAGCCTTGTACATCCGGCTGCATTCCGCTTACGAATGGGCTGTCAATAGCGTTGAACACCGGAAAGAAGCACGCCTAAATACTGCCAAAGAAGCCTACGAAAACTTGATACGCTCCTATCCTGAAACTCCATTCAAGAAAGAAGCCGATAAAATGCTCGACAAAATAGAAACATCACTAAAAGAATATTTATAAAATAAATAATTGAATATGAGTACTATAAAAAGAATAGAAGCCGCTTCTTCAACCATCACGTATGACCGAAACGCTATCGATGCGCCTACTGAGAATATCTACGAAGCCATCTCTATTATAGCCAAACGTGCCGTACAAATCAATTCGGAAATCAAAAAAGAATTGATTGAAAAATTGGACGAATTTGCGACAAGCAACGATAGTTTGGAAGAAATTTTTGAAAATAAAGAGCAAATAGAAGTTTCAAAATTTTACGAAAAACTTCCTAAGCCTCAGGCTATTGCCATCAAAGAATGGTTGGAAGACAAAGTATATTACAGAGATACCAACGCGCAGTAAGCGATAGCAATGCCGGTACTACAAGGGAAAAATATCATTTTGGGCGTAACGGCCGGAATTGCAGCCTACAAAACGGCTCCACTTGTCCGATTATTAATACAACAACAAGCCAATGTCAAGGTGGTCATGACGGAAAATGCCAAGCAATTCGTTACGCCTTTGACATTGGCTACGTTGTCTAAAAATCCTGTCGTAAGCGAATTTTCAACTGCCGGCGGCTCGTGGAACAATCATGTGGAATTGGCATTATGGGCTGATGCAATACTCATCGCACCACTCACGGCCAACACTTTAGCCAAAATGGCACACGGGCAATGCGATACCCTTTTGTTGGCCATTTATTTTTCCGCCAAAGCGCCCGTGTGGGTTGCTCCTGCGATGGATTTGGATATGTACGCCCACCCTACTGTAGCGGACAATTTGCAGAAATTACAATCCTACGGCAACCATATCATTCCAGCCACACACGGCGAACTCGCAAGCGGGCTTGTCGGACAGGGACGTATGGCCGAACCGGAAACTATTGTAAATCAGTTGGAAAACTTTTTTTTGGGGGGAACTCCTTTGGCTGGCAAGCGCTTGCTTATCACAGCCGGACCTACCTACGAAGCTATTGATCCGGTACGATTTATAGGAAATTTTTCAACTGGAAAAATGGGCATTGCCATAGCCAACGAAGCCGTACGGCAAGGAGCTGAAGTAACATTGGTTTTAGGCCCTTCGGCAGAAAAAAATATCGACCCCCGCATACAGGTCGAACGAGTAATTAGTGCAAACGATATGTACGTGGCGGCTATAAAACTTTTCGGGCAATGCGATGTGGCAATCCTTTCGGCAGCTGTTGCGGACTATACGCCTAAAACAAAAGCGCCCGAAAAAATCAAAAAATCGGACGGTGGGCTTCAGCTTGAATTGGTTAAAACAAACGATATTCTCGCTACTCTCGGCAAACAAAAATCGCATCAAATCCTTGTTGGTTTTGCCTTAGAAACCGAAAATGAATTGGATAACGCCAAAGGAAAATTAGAACGGAAAAATCTTGATGCTATCGTACTTAACTCCTTGAAAGACAAAGGAGCAGGATTTGGTACGGATACCAACAAAATTACTTTTTTGACTGCTACAGCTCAAACGAATTTTGCCCTCAAAAGCAAATCTGAAGTGGCTAAAGACATTCTGTCTGAGGTTTGCAAATTATCCGGCAAATAACATTCAGACGCTATTTTTTATACGCTATGGAATTGCTAAGCCATATATCAGAATTCAAATCTTCGCCTGAGTTGGTAGAAAAACTATACCAATACAGTATCCTAAAAGAATATCCCGCAGGAAGCATTATCCTTAACGAAAATTCGCATATCCGCTCAATTCCGATTGTTGCCAAAGGCACACTCAAAGTCATCCGTACAGAAGAAGACGGACGCGAACTACTCCTCTATTATATCAAATCGGGCGAAAGTTGCGTGATGTCTTTCCTCGGCGGATTGCACAACGAAACCAGCAAAGTCAAAGCCGAAGTAGAAGAAGATGCCGAAATTCTTTTTTTGCCTATCGAAAAAGTTACGCTATTCATCAAAGAATATCCGCAATGGTTGGATTATATATTCCGACTGTATCATAAGCGTTTCGAAGAATTGCTGGAAATGGTCAACGCCATTACTTTTAAGAAAATGGACGAACGCTTGTGGAATTTGTTGTTGGTAAAAACTGATTTGACCCAAAATCCTACTTTACAGATTACGCACGAACAGTTGGCAAACGAGCTCGGCACAGCCCGTGAGGTCATATCGCGACTGTTGAAGCAACTGGAAGAATCGGGAAAAGTAAAACTCGGACGAAATAGAATAGTAATTAACTGACAATTAATTGTTTACATGTTTTTTATAAATTTATTATTCAATTTTGGAAAGGTAAAAAAACGACGAAGCCCTCACCCCCAACCAGGTATACGGACCATCATTGGACTTGCCTGCCGTCATCGGGATCGTTTTCATTATTATTGGGGTGGTGATTATTAATTTGTTTTCAAAATCATCGGCTCATTAGTCAAATCTTCTTGAAAAAATATTTTTGTGATTATTCAAAATAAAGTATCTTTGGCATAAAATATTTTCGGATGAGATATAGTATTATTTTTAGTTTCGTATGCTTTGCGTGGCTGTTGCCTGCACAAGAATTTAATGCCAAAGTAACGGTCAATACACAGCAAATCAGCCTGACTGACCAACGGATATTTCGCACCTTGGAAAAAGCATTGCAAGAATTTGTAAACCAAACCGCATGGACAAACCTCAAGGTACAACCCAACGAACGCATACAGTGCAACTTTACACTAATTGTTACCAAATATGACTCTAACCGTTTTGAAACCAATCTGTTAGTACAATCTACCCGTCCTGTGTACGGCACTTCGTACCAGACGCCGGTAGTCAATTTGCAGGACAATAATGTATCGTTTACCTATCAGGAATACGAGCCGTTATCGTTCAATATCAATTCCATACAATCCAATCTTACAGCAATATTTGCGTACTATGCCTATGTATTGCTCGGGTACGATGCAGACACATTTATGCCCTACGGCGGAAAGCCCTATTTTACGCAAGCCAATAGCATTGTCATTAGCTCGCAAAGTAGCGGATTTGGCGGTTGGCTCGATGATGGTTCGAATAACCGCTGGCGGCTTACCGACGAATTGCTGTCCGAAACATATACCGATTATCATTCCTCGTGGTACAAATACCACCGGGATGGACTTGATATGATGACCACCGACCCGCAAAAAGCCAAAGAGGCTATCCGCAATGCTGTGGAACTGCTCGCCAAAGTGAATACAGTACGGCTCAATGCGTATGCTATTGTGCTGTTTTTCAATGCAAAAGCCGATGAAATCAAAGATTTATTCTCAGGCGGAACAATAACCGACAATCGGGAACTGAAAGAAACTTTAATGAAAATAGCTCCCTTCCAAGCCACCAAATGGAATGAAATTAAGTGATTTTTAATTTGGAAATTAGACAATTTGGAAATTTGGAA
>JAUNTM010000126.1 GCA_030538675.1 Capnocytophaga sp. | reverse complement strand
ACACGATTGGTGGGAAGTATCAATATGAATGCCAAAATAGCCGAAAGATTAAGCCTTTCGGGAGCATATTCTAACTTCACGACAACTACCAACCGTAGGCTTAACCAGTTTGATTATATCAACACACCCAACGTAACCCCAGCCGACACGCTCAATTACAGACAACTCTCTCAAAATGGAAATATCAATGCCAATTATCTTTTCGGTAAGGATAAAAACCAAAATGTGAATTTTAATTATTCCGTCGCCGGGCAAGCCAACGAGCAGGGCGGTATCATCCACCGCGGACAAGCCAATACCGTACAGAATTATAACGCTTCACATTTTGTAACACTTACTCCTTTGCAATTGGGTGTGAATACGGCAGTAAATTACACGAACAATAAAGTAGGACGACAAGCAACCGATATTTTTGGAGGAAGTTTAACCTTTTCCCGAAAATTTTTAGAAAACAAACTTAACACCGGCTTAGGTATGCTTTACAACCAAACCAATGACAGCTCAAAAAACAGGGTGCAGGGAATTAAATGCAATGCCAATTACACCCTTTTAGAGAAACATAATTTTCTTCTCTATGCGATGCAAATGTGGAGGAACTCGTATCAAAAAAGTATTTCAGACCTTACTATAAATTTCAATTATAGTTATAGTTTTTGAAGAAAATATAGTTTTATTCTGATGAAAATTTACTAATAAATGAAATAATATGCAGAAAATATACATCTCTATATGGTTTTTCTTTTTAGTTCTTTTTAAGGGAACGATTTTGTCGCAAAATACAGCTATAAAAGAACTTACCCCGCAAAATGCCTTGCATCAATTCCAAAAAATAGAAAAAGAAAATCTGTGGGCCGATAATCTTTCTACTGAAAAACTCACGTCACTTCCTATCGGAATAAAATCACGAAAAGAGGGGGATAATGCCACCTATTCGGTAGGGATTATCAAAGCAGCGTTTTTTCCTGAATATTCGCAACTCCAAGTATTTGCCAAAGTAGATATTCCCCAAAAAGGGGAAGACGGCCGACCTATTACACTCTTTTTCGGGGCTAACGATGTTAAACTTTCTCACGATGGCGGTATTATCGGCGATGCCAAACTGGCTCTTTTGGGCGATATTTCCATTCCGGTAAACAAAGACGCTTGGCAAGTAACCCTCTACGGAGGATTTGACCCGCAAACAGGACAGACGGAGGACTTAACTTATGCTGTGATTGACTGCGATGGTTTTAAAGAATTCCGTCTCTCGGGAGCGGTAGAATTTTCCCGGAATCGTATCCTTCCGTTAGAAAACGGCGAAGTCGGTGAGGCGGAAACCCGGCAGATTACACTTTCCAACGGAAGAAATATCGCTGTTCCGAACCGTGTACGGGGCGATTTTGCAATAACGACTTCGGCTTGGAATGATTTGTTGGTAAATGTCTCTCTTTCGCCTTTTGTTTTGGCAAAAAAGCAAAATGGCAGCGACTATGACGGAAATTTTCAGTTTTTGGTCTCCAATGCCGTTTTGGATATGAGCGATAGTAAAAATGCTCCAACAGCAATTTTTCCCAATTCGTATAGAACTAACGGATATTTATTTCCTTCGGAGGAGAGTTGGACGGGTGTTTTTGTTGAAAAATTCTCAATAGGGCTTCCTTCGGAGTTCAAAACGAAAACTACCGCGCAAAACCAAAAACGCATTGAATTTGGAGCCCGAAATCTGATTATTGACAAATATGGTGTATCGGGAATTTTCTTTGGAGAAAATCTTTTTCCCTTGCAAGAGGGGATTACCGACAAAGAAAATGCGTGGGCTTATTCGTTGGAACATATTGAAATTCAGATAGAAACCAATGATTTTGTCAAGGCGGATTTCAGCGGACAATTATTGCTTCCTTTTAATAAACTTTCCGAAAATACTGAAAAACTCAAAAAAACAGCACTTTCTTACCAAGGTATTATTTCCGAAGACACATACAGTCTGAATGTTGCCACATCTGACCCAATTGATTTTAACCTGTGGCAGGCCAAAGCATCGCTAACGGAAAACAGTTCCATTGTTTTAAAAGTTGACAAAGGGCGTTTTTTACCCAAAGCCAATCTGCACGGAACCATTGATTTTGCGGCCAACCAAACGGAAGCCATTTCTGAAAATACAAGCGGGAAGAAAACCCTTGATTTCAAAGGAATATCTTTTGAGAATTTAACATTACAAACCCTCTCGCCGATGATTTCGGTGGGTAGTATGGGCTATCGCAATGAAGTTTCTTTTGGAAATTTCCCCGTGAGTATCAAAAAAATAGAGGTTCAAACGAACGACACGCAGGCAAATCTGTATTTTGATTTAGCCTTGAATTTGATGGACAAAAGCGAACTTTCCGCCGGTGCAAATGTTGGTATTTTAGGCGAATTACATACTGAAAATCACGTGTATGACTATCGTTTCAAAGGCTTAGACCTTTCTGCCATTACCATTAAAGGCAAATTTAGTGGTTTTTCTATGGAGGGTCGTTTGGATTTGTTGGAAAATCACCCTGTCTATGGTAATGGTTTCAATGCCGATTTGAATGTGAAAATAGACGGAGCCTGTGAGGTAGG
This sequence comes from Capnocytophaga sp., assembly GCA_030538675.1. GTDB lineage: Bacteria > Bacteroidota > Bacteroidia > Flavobacteriales > Flavobacteriaceae > Capnocytophaga. The sequence continues at coordinate 3,445 of JAUNTM010000126.1, read as the reverse complement.
TGCCAAAGCCATTTTCGGGAGGAAAGATTTCCGATATTGGTATTTTGACGCCAGTACCAAAATTTCCGGAGGCTATCTCATCAATGGTTTTGGAGGCGGAGCTTATTACAATATGAAACGCACTGCCTTAACCGACCCTGCCGAGTTTTCCCCTTCCGGGCTTACCTATGAGCCTTATAAAGAGGGAGGATTGGGGCTTAAAGCTTTGGTAAGTTTTGCTATCGGAAGTGAAAAAGCCTTCAACGGAGAAGCTGCTTTTGAAATGCTTTTCAACAAAAACGGAGGGCTGGATTTTGCAGCCATTTACGGAAAAGGAAACATTCTGGCAGATATACCCGGAACAGAAAAAATATCAAATTTGATGTCCAAAGTAGCTAATGGTTTGGAGTCCAAAGCCGCCTTTTTGGGGGTAGAATCCCATTCCGACAAGCGTAGTAGTTTTGAAAAACGATTTTTGCCCTTGGCAGAAAAGGCGGTTCCTAATGCCCCTGATAACCAAGCTGTCATCCAGTTCAAATCAGCCATTCAATTTGACATCGCTAATAAAACCACTCACGGAACGCTTGATGTTTTTATCAACGGCGGATTTATTTCTGGGACAGGAGCCAATGGCAGGGCAGGTTGGGCGGTTTTTCACAGAAATCCACAAGATTGGTATCTGTACATCGGAACTCCTGACGACAGACTGGGGATAAAAATGGGCGTGGCGGGTGCATTTTTGAGCACAACTTCGTATTTGATGGCGGGAACGAAATTGCCGGCATCTCCTGCCCCACCCTCGCACATTGCCCAAATTTTGGGAAGAGATGTTCAAGAACTCCATTATATGCGTGATGAAAACACTCTTGCCAATGCAGGCGGTTTTGCCTTTGGTTCGGATTTGAGTATCGATACGGGAGATTTGTCTTTTCTTATTTTTTATGCCAATTTCAAGGCGGGATTAGGATACGATTTAATGCTTAAAAATTACGGAGAAGTGGCTTGTAACAACACCGGAAAGCAAGTCGGTATTGACGGTTGGTATGCCAACGGACAAGCCTACGCCTATTTACAAGGAGAATTGGGCGTTCGGGTTAAAATTCTCTTCGTAAATATGAAAGTACCTGTTATCTCCACAGGAGCCGCCGTTTTAATGCAGGCAAAACTCCCTAATCCTGTGTGGATCAGAGGCTATGTCGGCGGATATATGAACGTGTTGGGCGGACTTGTCAAAGGGAAATTCAACTTTAAAGTTACCATTGGTGAGCAGTGCGAATTTGCACAAGGAGGTGCTCTGGACGGAATGAAACTCATCACCGATGTTTCGCCTAAAAATAATCCGGAAGCCATTGATGTGTTTGCCGTACCGCAAGCTACTTTTTCACTTAAAGTGAATGAAGCCATTGAAATCCCCGAAGATAACGGAAAAAGCACTTATAAAGTTGTTTTAGAGCAATTTAAAGTCATTGATCAAAACAATCAAGAGGTAAAAGGCAAATTGGAATGGTCAAGCCTTAAAGATAGAGTTAATTTTATTCCGGAGGACATACTTGCCCCTCAAAAGAAATTCAAAGTACAAGTGGAAGTAAGTTTCCAGAAAATGGAAGGAGGTATTTTTAAACCGGTTACTCAAAACGGACAAGTAGCCAAAGAATATGAAGAACGCTTTTTTACCACAGGCAATGCCCCCGATTACATTCCTTTGCACAATATTGAATATTCGTATCCTATTGTAAATCAAAACTTTTTCTTGAAAGATGAATTTGACAAAGGTTACATCAAACTCAAACAAGGACAAGATTACTTATTTGATGACCCCAACTGGACAACGGGTGTGAAAATAACCGATACAAAAAATAATAAAGAACAAACGGCTGTGTTTTCATACGATACGGCAACCAATGAAATTGCCTATCCGATGCCGAAAATACAGCGTAATTCAAGCTATAAATTGAGTGTTTTCAGCAAACCTTTATCAGAGAAAAAACAAGAAAACACCTCTGCAAACATCAAAATACAAGAAGCCGGAAATGATTATGAAATAGTCCAAAAACAAGCCCGATTAATTTCAAAAGAGGGCGAAATCAACCGTTTGGAATATGCCTTCGCTACCAGCAAATACAATACTTTTAAAGAAAAAATGACAGCCGTAAAGGTGTCTCATCATAACTTTATCATCCACTCTTCCGATGTGATTTCACTATCGAACAATTTACAAAAATCAGAACCCTTTGAAGAAGCCGACCTTACCGGTACGGAGTATTCGGCAAAAACACCTCTGATAGCGGTAGAGGCCACCTTACAGGATTCGTATTTTCAAAAACTGGTAAACCCGATAGTGTACTCAAAGCTGCCCGTAGGCGGTAAATATACAATTACCCAACGCGATGTTGCCCAATGGGGCGTTGTACCTACCAAAGCGGTTTCGGTCAATAATCATTATCTGACTAATGTTCAAAACGGAATTTTCACCCAAGGCGTAACAGATTATTTTGCATACGAATACGACTTGCCTTGGGCGTACAAGCACGATTTTGTCGATATAATTTCGCAAATTTCAAATGATTTGTCAAGGGGAATTATCACGGCAACGCACCCTGCATATCGTTTCTTGGCAAATGTTTTCCCACCGATGAGAAAAGGGGATTATCACATCAGACTGAAATACACTTTGCCCGGAAATAAAAAATCATCGGAGGCAACACAGCTTTTCAAAAATGTAATCAATGATTGATTGGCTTGTGAAATTTCACAAATTATAACGTATATTGCAACGAAATACAAAGAGAATTGCCCAAAAGATTTTTTGAAAAAAATCATGCGTTTGACCTGAGAACCAATCTTCCCGTTTCAAAATTTCTGATTATCTTTGTATTTCCAAAAAGGACAAAACGAAATACATACCGCATGACACTTATACTCAACCATCAAGATATTCAGCATCGTATCCGCCGGATAGCGTATCAAATATACGAAACACATCTCGACCAAAAAGAGATCATCCTTGCAGGCATCGAAGGGAACGGCTATACATTTGCCCAACGCTTGGAGTATTGGCTTACGCAAATCAGTCCGATAGACGTTATACTTTGCAAAGTATCATTGGATAAAAAAAATCCCATAAAAGGCGTACACACCAGCCTGAGCAGCGACCAATACCGTGAGAAAGCCATCGTGTTGGTCGATGATGTACTCAACTCGGGATTGACGCTCATCTACGGTGTCAGGCATTTTCTTGATGTTCCCGTCAAGAGTTTTACCACCGCCGTTTTGGTCAACCGCAACCACAAACGTTTCCCTATCAAAGCCGATTTCAAAGGTATTTCGCTATCCACGTCTTTGCAAGAACACATACGCGTAGAACTTACCGAAGGCAACTATTCGGCATATTTGGAATAAAATTATAAAGAAATTTGAGATGGTTTGATGTTGTTCGATGTTGTTCGAATTCATTTCAAACCGCGAA
>JAUNTM010000125.1 GCA_030538675.1 Capnocytophaga sp. | reverse complement strand
ATCCGCCATTATTTCTCTTGATGTTCGTTCGTCTTCTTGGAGTTGCGCTTTCAAGGCTTCGAGCGAATCGAATTTCTGTTCCTCTCGAAGTTTTTGTAAAAAATTGATTTTTAGATTTTTATCGTATAAATCCTCGTTGAAATCAAAATAATACACTTCAATAGATTTCCCTTTGCTTTCAATAGTCGGATTGTTACCGATGCTAAGCATTCCGTAAATTCGTTTTTTATTTATCGTACTGTAAACCAGATAAATACCGTCTTTCGGGATAAGTTTGTAGGTTTCATTTACTTTGATGTTGGCAGTTGGGTAGCCGAGTGTTCGTCCTATTTTCATTCCATGGATGACCGTTCCGCTTAGGCAGTACGGATGTCCGAGATATTTGGCGGCAGTTTTCACATCGCCTTCAGCTAAGGCATTGCGTATTTTGGTGGAACTGACCGATACTTCATCTATCTCATGAACGGAAATTTCTTCGACTTCAAAGCCGTATTTTTTGCCAAAATTCCGCATATCAGAGATGTCGGCAGTGCGGTTCCGCCCGAAACGGTGGTCGTACCCGATGATGACTTTGCGGGCATCGAGTTTGTCCACAAGCATATTTTTTACAAATTCTTCAGCCGTCAGGCGTGAAAAAGCCTCATCAAACGGCTGAATGACCAATTGTTGTACGCCGTAGTGCTGCATCATCTGTATTTTTTCATCGAACGTATGGATGAGCTTCAGCCCGTTGTCATGCTGCACGACCATTCGCGGATGCGGAAAAAATGTGAATACCGTAGGGATAAGCTCTTCTTTTTTGCCCGAATCGACAAGTTTCCGGATGATTTTCTGATGTCCTATATGTACGCCATCAAAAGTTCCAATCGTTACTACGCTTGGTTTTTGGGCTGAAAAAGAAGAAATGTCGGTTATTTTTTCCACAAGAAAAATTTTAAGGTGCAAAGTAAGCGATTTTTATTCAAAAATCTTCTACTTTTGTAAGATAAATAAGCTGTGGGCATTGTTTGCTTACAAGTCCGATGAAAATTAATTTTTAAATTCACTATATATTTCACAATGACACATAGAATTATACGGGTATTGTATTTGACAGTAATCCTTTTTGCAAATTCACTGTATTCGCAGCCAGCGTATTGGACGGCAGGTTCTCACGCCGCAAAAAGTATCGCCAAAGACGGATACCACTACTATCAGCTTGACAAAGAAGCTTTTGCAGAACAACTTTCGAAAGACAGAACAACTTCCAAAGGATTTTTAACTGTTGAAATTCCCGATGCTAACGGCAACATACAAACCTATCGCATCGAGAAAACACAAGTGCTTTCGCCCGAAGTGGCAAAAAAACACCCTGAAATCATGACATTTGCAGGAACTTCCACCACAGACAAAGAAAGCAGCGTGAGTTTCACGTGGTCGCCCATGGGGCTTAATGCTGTGCTGGCCGACGCTTCGGGAATGGCGTTCTTGCAGGCTACCGACATTTTTGGCGAAAATTACAAACTATACCACAGAAGTACACCAAGAGATGATTTTGAACGATTGCTCTGCAAAACTGCCGAAGCAGAAAAAGCGAAAGACCACAAAACCCACCGCACAGTTTATCAAACCGAACCTATACTGCGGACGTTCCGCATTGCAGTAGCAGGAACGTATCAGTATACCAATTTCTGGGGAAGCCAAAACAATGCTTTGGCGGCAATCACGGCAACCATCAACCGTATCAATGAAGTCTATCGTTCGCAAATGTCCATACAATTCCAATTGGTGTCCGATACGTCCATTTTGTACACCAACGCCAATAATGACCCTTTTGTCAATGAAGATTATGACGATTGGGAAGGCAATACGTTGCAAAACACGCTTAACGCCCAAGTAGGAACGGCTAATTATGACATCGGGCATTTGTTCCACAACGAAAATATCGGAGGCAATGCCGGCTGTATCGGCTGCGTGTGTTTGCCCAACAGCAAAGGGCGGGGCTTTTCGGCGATTGGATTTTTCCAAGGAATGGATTTTGATGCGTTTGACATTGATTTCGTAGGGCATGAAGTAGGGCATCAAATGGGCGCTTACCACACGTTTTCGCACGTTTACGAAGCGACGGGTTCACAAATGGAACCCGCCAGTGGCACGACCATTATGGGATATGCCGGAGTAACGGAAGGGCAGAATGTACAGATGGAAGCCGACCCTTACTTTCACCACCGGAGCATTTATGATATTATGGAAACCGTCCGCAGTACCAACTGTGCCACCGAGCAGGCTACGGGCAGAAACCTTCCTGTCATTGAGGAACTGCCGTCGTACACAATTCCTGCCGGCACGGCTTTCCGCTTGGAGGGAAGTGCTGCCGATGCCGACGGCGATGTATTGCGGTACGCTTGGGAACAAGCCGACAGCCCCACAAGTTCACGTGCTGTGGTAACAAGGCAAACGTTCGGCCCCACCCTCACCAGCGGTGCGATGGCAAGAGCATTGCCGTACACCGATACGCCTGTCCGCTACGTACCGGGATTATCACGCATTGTATCGGGCAACCTGACCCAGACCAATCCGCCGACAGGCTCGGCTTGGGAAACCGTATCTACCGTCGCACGCACGCTCGATTGGTCGTTCGTAGTGAGCGACCGCAGCGTTGGAGCAAATAATGGAGGCAATACCGTCTACGAAACGATGCAAATTACCGTTGATGCTTCGGCAGGCCCCTTCCGGGTTACCTCACAATCGTCGGCTTCCACTTGGTGGGTCAACGGTACGCCGGCCATTACCTGGGACGTTGCCAATACCCATACGGGGAATGTCAGAGCCGCGACCGTAGCCGTGTATTTTTCGACCGATGGCGGACTTACGTTTCCCCATCTGCTCGCTTCGGGATTGCCCAATAACGGAAGTGCGACCCTCACAATTCCCAATTCAATAGTAACCAATTCGGGAAGATTCATGATACGTGCCGAAGGTAACATTTTCTTGGCGGTCAATGCCGGAAATATCACAGTACATGCCGACGGAGACACTGATAATGACGGAGTTCTCAACAGTAAGGACAATTGCCCGGAAATCTACAATCCTGACCAAGCCGACCTTGACGGTGACGGCATCGGCGATGTGTGCGATGACGATATGGATGGCGACGGCATTCCCAACGCTTCCGATAACTGTCCGAGGGTTGCCAACCGCGACCAAGCCGACCTTGACGGCGACGGCATTGGTGATGCCTGTGATGATGACTGGGACGGCGACGGTATTCTTAACGATGTTGATAACTGTCCGCGAACCTACAATCCCGACCAAGCCGATATGGACAATGACGGCATAGGCGATGCTTGCGATGACGATATTGACGGTGACGGCATTCCCAACAGTGAAGACACTTCGCTGGATTATGTGTTGATAACCAACGCATTTACACCCAACGGCGACGGCATCAATGACACCTACACAATCGTTCGTTCGGAATATTACCCGAACAATACCCTGCGGATTTACAACCGTCTCGGCCAACTTGTGTATGAGAGCAACGGCTACCGCAATCAATGGGACGGAATCGGCATTAATGGAAAAAAAGTACCGCAAGGAGCTTATTTCTACGTGTTTACGCTCGATACCACAGGCGTGTACAACCGAAATGGATGGCTATATATCAACTATTAATTTATAAAAAAAATGATGAAGAACTACACCTATATATATATAATTACCTTACTGATACTGGCAACCACTGCTTTGACGGCACAAAATTCGGGCTATATTTTTTACAACCAACACATCAATATCGTCAATCCGGCGGCAGTGGGCATGGAACACGGGCATACCGTATCGGTCGATATCCGCAACCAATGGCAAGGCGACCGCGATGCACCGCAAACGCAAACGCTCTTTACCACACACCGCATCAATGACCGTATCGCATTGGGGCTTTCTATCGTGAACGATAAAGTTTTTATTCAGAAACAAGCCGGAATTTATGCCGATTTTGCATACAGCCTTCCCATAGACGAGCATTCCGATTTGCTGATGGGGCTCAAGGCCGGCGGTGATTTTTTTAATCTTGACGGAAGCCGCATCAATACCTATAATATGGTGTATGACCCGTACTTACAGACGATTTCGGGCAAATTCCAGCCCAATGTCGGCGTGGGATTATTCTATGACCATAACGATTTTTTCGTTGGCGTGTCTGTTCCCAATTTGCTGGCTTCGGATGATGCCAAGCTCGAAGACGGCGTGATGACCCGCGTGGCAGACCGTATGCACGCTTACGCAAACGCAGGCTATTATTGGCGGCTGTCGCCCGATTTCACACTCAAACCGATGGTGCAATTGCAATTTGCCAAAGATATTGACGCTTCGCACCACGTTACGCTCGCCGGCGAATACCTGAAAATAGCCGAACTCGGTATTACTTATCGGACAGACAAAGCCGTCAGCGGTTATTTACTTTTTCAAATTCCAAAATATTATGTGGCAGTCGGTTACGGTTACGAAAGTAATTTGCAGTCGGGGCTGAATATGGCGGCACGCAATTCGCACGAGTTTCTCGTACAGTTCAAGTGGTAGGAGCGGCATTTAGCGTAAGCGAAAAAAAAATAATCTATTGATTTTGAAATGATTAGAGCATGAAAATAATCATAGCAGGGGCTGGCGGCGTAGGGTTTCATATCGCCAAATTGCTATCGTTTGAGTCGCAGGACATTACGCTGATTGACACGAACAAAGCCGATTTGCAATTTGCGGATAACACTCTGGATATAAGAACATTGAAAGGTGATGCTACCTCTATCGCTATACTCAAAGAAGCCCGGGTAAGTAACTCCGATTTGTTGATTGCTGTAACTTCATCAGAAACAACCAACATCACTATATGTGTGATAGCCAAGCAATTAGGATGTAAGCAAACCATCGCAAGAGTATCCAATTCGGAGCTTATCCACAATAGAGATGAAGTAAAATTTCATCAATTGGGTATTGACGAGCTCATTTCACCTGATTTGTTGGCAACACATGAAATAGAAATTTTGCTCAACCAATCGGCTTTCAACGACAGTTTTGAGTTTGACGGCGGAGCCTTGCATTTGGTAGGTGTCCTGATGCCCGAAAAAGCTCCTTTTGTAGGAAAGAGCGTCAAAGATGCCGCCCAATTATTCCCTGAAATGGACTTTATGCCTGTGGCTATCCAACGTAATGACACTTCGGAAGTTATCATCCCGAGGGGCGACACCGTTTTTTGTCCGAATGACCAAGTGTATTTTACCACTTCCGAAAAAGGAGACAAAAAAATCTATCCGCTTTTGGGGCGGCAACGTGAAAAACTCAGAAGCGTAATGATTCTCGGCGGTAGTAAAGTAGGCGTGAAAACAGCGAAGAATCTCGAAGGAAGCGATTATAAAGTAAAACTTATCGAAATTATAAAAGAAAAAGCCCACGAACTTGCCGACCAACTGCCCGAAGCGCTTATCATCAATGGCGATGGTCGTAATGTGGATTTGCTCAAACGCGAACGCCTGAGTGATACGGACGCTTTTGTTGCCGTAACGGGCGATTCGGAAACCAATGTAATGGCATGCATGATTGCCAAATCCAAAGGTGTGAAGAAAACCATTGCGCTCATTGACAATATCGAATATAATGAAATCGCTAAAATTATCGGTATTGATACGCTGATTAACAAAAAAATACTGGCCGCCAACAGTATTTTCCGTTACGTTTGGCGTGGCGAAATAGTAGCCCTGATGCGGCTCGGCAGTACGGGAACAGAAATATTGGAATTTATCGTCAAGCCCAATTCTATGGTCGCTCACCAATGTATTCGGGATATTCCTTTCCCGCGAGAAGCCATTGTTGGCGGTGTGATACGCAAAGGAAAAGGACGGATTGCACTCGGCGGTTTTCGTATCGAACCCGATGACCACGTGATAGTATGCTGTTTGCCGGAAGTAATTCGAGAGGTAGATAAATTGTTTTTTAAGGGGTTAGGGGATAGCCAATAGCCAATAGTTTGCGATGCCCTACCCCCTACCCCCTATTCCCTAACCCCTATT
>JAUNTM010000124.1 GCA_030538675.1 Capnocytophaga sp. | reverse complement strand
TTATTGCACGCTGCGAATATCAAATCAAGATACTTTATCCAATGAAAACACAAAATTCTTTTCTGTTCCATTTTTATTTGGTTATTTTGCATAAAATATAAATGGATACCTTTATGCACAACGAAAATCCTTTACGTAATGATTTGCCTCAATTTACCCCCGACACGGCAGTAAGCGAAGCTATTGGTTTGGTAGAAAAAAAGACAAGCCACATACCGTTTTTTGCCGAAGGACAGCTACTCGGGATGCTTCCTTACGAATTGGTTTTGGAAGCCGATAGCGATGCGAAATTGGGTTCGTTGATGTACGAATCGGAAATCTTTTCGGTACGTACCGACACGCATTGGCAGGAAGTTTTGGAAGTTTTCGGCAAGTACGACACCGACAGGATTCCGGTATTGGACAAGAGCGGGGAGTGCGTAGGATATTATCTTTTGAATGATTTTATCCATCGTTTTAGCGAAACGCCTTTTTTGAAAGAAACGGGCAGCTTTATTGTGGTAGAAAAGGCGGGTGATTACTCATTTGCTGAAGTGTCGCAGATAGTTGAGAGCAATCGTTCGCAACTGTTAGGGATATTTGTGTCGGACTTGTCGGTGAGCCATACACAACTGACAATCAAAGTGATGACCGATACGGTTAGCGATATTTTGGACGATTTCCGCCGGTATGGTTACGTGATTGTTCTTGAAAAAGAAGACGATTTGTACCTTCGTGAGCTTAAAGACAAATCGGATTATTTTGATAAATACCTGATGATGTAATCGCTCTGTTTTCTTTTAAAAAAATTTCAAAACACGGTTCTATCTATGAAAATAGCCATTTACGCACAGCAGTTCAACGAGTCGTATCGCCATATTTTAACCGACTTGTTCTCATATTTACATCCTGATGACGCAGTGTATGTGGAACAGCGGTTGCTATCTTCCGTCAAGGAAAAACTCAAACCCGCCCGGGAATTGCGGTCGTTTGCTACTTCGGCAGATTTGGACAGTACTTTTGACGTAATGCTGACCATTGGGGGCGACGGCACTATCCTTAGGGCGGCGGCATACATACACGATTCGGGTATTCCCATACTTGGGATTAATGCCGGGCGGTTAGGATTTTTGGCAACAGTGCAGAAAGACCAGATTGGGCAGGCATTCGGCTGCTTGCGTTCGGATAATTACAAAACCGTAGAGCGTGTTGCCATTGAAGCATATACGGCAAATGACGATCTACCTATTGATATACAGCATTTTGCTCTTAATGAAATCACGGTAACCCGCAAGAATACTACCTCGATGATTACCATAACCACGGCACTCGATGGCGAATTTCTCACATCGTATTGGGCAGACGGGCTCATCGTGTCAACCCCCACAGGCTCAACGGGCTATTCGCTCAGTTGCGGCGGGCCGGTCATCATGCCTGCAGCCAAAAATCTGGTTATCACGCCTATCGCACCGCACAATCTCAATGCACGTCCGCTTATCATTCCCGACCATACGGAAATTACATTGACCGTATCGAGTAGGGAAAAAAACTATTATGTATCGCTCGATTCGCGGCTCGTATCGCTGCCCAACAAGACGGCGATTACAATCCGTAAAGCGGCGTTTGTCATCCGAACCATCGAACTTACGGGCGAAAGTTTTTTGCATACCCTGCGTAATAAATTGCTTTGGGGTGAGGATACGAGAAATTGAGAGGTAAAAATATTTTTGAAAAAAAAACCTATCTTTGATGTTCAAACCATAAATCCATTTATCATGAAAAAATTATTCCTTATCACATCGCTGCTGCTGTCGTTATGCGCATTTGCACAAGAAAAAACAACTATTGAAACCGACGCTTTGAAGTTGGTAAATATTCTCGGCGAACCGATGACTGAGATGATGCTTCAGCAACTCAAAGCATACATACCCGAAAAAAACCACAAAGCCTTTGAGGCTGAAGTCCAAAAAATGATGCCTGATTTTTTCGTATTGCTATCCAACGTATATATAGAAGAATTTACGCATGGTGAAATCAAAGAGCTTTTGGCTTTTTATGAAACGCCTATCGGAAAAAAAATAACTTCCAAATCGGCTGTTTTAGCAGACAAAGGCATGAAAGCAGGGTATCAATGGGGGCAAAACCTGCAAGATGTCATGGCAAAATACATGGAATAATCTTTCCAAATGGCACAAAAAAAAGGACAGGTTTTTACGCTTGTCCTTTTTGGTTTCGTTGCAAAGGGCAGGTTTACAAACTGTTCTTTTTGGTAAATTCGATAATTTCCGAAAGTTTGCCGAACGCCAAGCCCACTACCGTATCAGCCGCGCCGTAATACACAGCTACTTTATCCTCTTTCACAGAATGCAGGGCAGCACACGGGAAGACTACATTAGGCACATCTCCTGTGGTTTCGTACAGCGTGGCAGGAGCGAGCAAATAAGGTTGTGTACGGTATTTCACCTTGCTTGGGTCGTTGAGGTCAAGCAGTGCAGCCCCCATTGAATAACGAAATCCGTTGCAAGTATTGATGACACCGTGATAGAACAACAGCCAACCTTCGGAGGTTTTGATAGGAACAGCACCTGCACCGATTTTGGTACATTGCCAAGCACTATCGCCGAAAGGACTCACTTTCATTACGTTACGGTGCTCACCCCAATATTTCATATCAGGACTATAACTGATGAAAATATCCCCGAAAGGCGTATGTCCGTTATCACTCGGGCGGCTAAGCATCGCATACCGGCCGTTTATTTTCTCAGGAAAAAGTACGCCGTTACGATTGAAGGGAAGAAACGCATTCTCACATTGGAAAAACTCTTTGAAATCAAAAGTATAAGCGATACCAATCGTAGGGCCGCAATGTCCGTTGCACCACGTAACCCAATAGCGGTCTTCGATAAACGTTACGCGAGGGTCATATTTGTATTCCGAATACAAGAAATCGGTGTTGCCGGCTTTCATCACAATAGGTTCGTGGTTGATGCGCCAATGGATAGCATCATCGCTAAATCCTGCAAAAATATTCATCTGCACAGCTTTGTTATCACAACGGAACACGCCCGCAAATCCGTCGCCAAAAGGCACTACGGCACTGTTGAAAATACTGTTGGAAGTAGGAATATCATAACGATTGATGATAGGATTCTCGCTGTAACGCCACATCACATCCGCACAACCCTCAGGTCGGTCTTGCCAAGGTATCGCAAACGAATCAATTTTGGGAGTGGTTGATTTTTTAAAAAAACTCATAAGATTTGTATTTGGTAATGTAAGATATATACTATATGAAAACGACACAAAAATACGTTTTTTTTCATTACAAACAGTATATTTGCCAAAGCAATTTCCGATAAAAAGCATACCTTTGCAAACTCACAAAACACTCTTTATAAATGACAAAACTCAGTGTAAATATCAATAAAATAGCCACTCTGCGCAACTCACGCGGCGGCGATGTGCCCAATGTGCTGCAGGTAGCTCGTGATGTGCAAAAGTTTGGTGCAGAAGGCGTTACCATTCATCCCCGTCCCGACCAGCGCCACATCCGCTATCAAGATGCCTATGATTTGATGGACGTAATTACCACCGAATATAACATAGAAGGCAACCCCATTCCCAAATTTATAGACTTGGTACTTGCCACCAAGCCTACGCAAGTAACACTCGTACCCGATGCCGATGATGCCATCACGTCCAATGCAGGTTGGGACACGGTAAAGCATCACGTATATTTAAAAGAAATCGTTGCCGAATTTAAACGCAACGGTATCCGCACATCACTTTTCGTAGACCCCGTGGAAGCAATGGTCGCTGCCGCTGCGGAAACAGGTACTGACCGAGTGGAGCTCTACACCGAAGCCTTCGCCACCGAATACGGAAAAGGCAATACCAAAGGCATAGACCCTTATGTAAAAGCCGCCCTTGAAGCCCAAAAAGTAGGACTCGGACTCAATGCCGGACACGATTTGAGCTTGGACAATATCGCTTTTTTCAAACAAAATATTCCCGGATTGCTCGAAGTTTCCATAGGACACGCTTTGATATGCGAATCGCTTTATTTGGGATTGGAAAACGTTATCAACATGTATCTCAACAAATTAAAATAACGTTTTTGGTGTAGAAAACCTATTTTTTACATTCAAAAAATGTACTTTTGCAGAAACACCTATATTTATATATTAAAAATGCAAATCTTGCACTCGCAAATTACAGGCAGCGGAACACCGCTTCTCATCTTGCACGGCTTTCTCGGAATGGCGGACAATTGGCGGACGCTTGCCCTGAAGTATGCTGAAAGCGGTTTTGAAGTCCACATGATTGACCAACGCAACCACGGGCACAGTTTCCACTCGGACGATTTCAGTTACGCCTTGATGGCGGATGATTTGGCAGCCTATGTACAAGCACATTCGTTGGAGAAATTCGTACTGATGGGGCATTCTATGGGCGGTAAAACCGCGATGCTCTATGCTACGCAACATCCGGAGCATGTTGAAGCCCTGATAGTTGCCGATATTGCCCCGAAATTTTATCCCGTACATCACCAAGATATCCTTAAGGGCTTGGCATCAATTAATTTTGACGAAATTACATCGCGTTCGCAGGCTGACAAACAGCTATCACACTATGTGGGTGAGCTTGGCGTACGCCAGTTTTTACTCAAAAATCTGTATTGGCAAACCCGCGAGCGACTCGGGTTTCGGCTGCACCTCAAATCATTGACCGACAATGTGGGCGAAATAGGAGAAGCGCTTCCGATGACGGCCGTTTTTGAAGGGAAAACGCTTTTCCTTAAAGGCGAATATTCAGAATACGTGATGCCTGATGACGAGGCTCTCATCAAAACGCATTTCCCGCAAGCGGAAATACAAATCGTACCCAAAGCGGGGCATTGGCTTCATGCCCAAAATCCCGATGATTTTTTTGAAAAAACAATTTCTTTTATACATTCGTAACTTATTTTATTACAACTGATTATGAGTTTTATTATACAACTTTTTATCACGGCATTGGTCGTACTGGCGTTAGGAAATATTTTGCCCGGAGCAAGCATCACCAATTATTGGACGGCTCTTGTGGTAGCTCTTGTTTTGGCGGTTCTCAACGCTTTTCTCAAACCCCTGTTACAATTTATTTCGTTTCCGATTACCATTATTACCTTGGGGTTGTTTTTGTTCGTTATCAATGCGGTTATCATTTTGCTGACAAGCGAATTGGTCGAAGGCTTCAAAGTCAATGGCTTTTGGGCAGCGTTACTTTTCAGTTTGTGCTTGTCGTTTGCACAATCTATTATTGAATCGCTAACGTCAAAATAATTGGAATTTGTTTGATGACAAAATCTTTATTCGTATCGGAAGTTATTTTATGATACTTGAAAAAATATCATTACCTTTGCGAAATGAACTATTCAGAGTTGGAAAAGAAACTGAAAAATGCTCTTTAATAATTCCCTCACCCCCAGCCCCTCTCCAAAGGAGAGGGGAGAAAAAGCTCAATGTTATCTGAGTGGCTCTCCTCTCCTTTGGAAATCGAAGATTCATCGAAACGAAAATTTAAAATAATAAAAAATGAGATATAGAGACTGTGGGTGAGGTGTAAAATGTTGATTTTCAATAGCTTATTGCGCCTAACTCACGCTAATTAAAAAAACATAAAATGAACACAGTAAAAGCTTTTATAGAACGAAGTGCCGGCGGTTTTTACAGTGTGTACGTTGATTTGAAAGATGCCACTTTAAATTACGGTATACACGGCGAAGGCTTGAGCGTTGAAGAAGCCAAAGAAGATTTTTTGTTGTCATACGAGGATATGAAAAAAATCTATGCCGAAGAAAACAAACCGTTTACGGAAGCTGATTTCGTGTTTCAGTATGATACGGCTTCGTTTTTGGCGTATTACAACCAATTTTTGTCGCTCGTCGGGCTCAGCAAACTCACGGGCATCAACAAATCGCAATTAAGCCACTATATTCAAGGCGTGAGAAATCCCGGTCCCGCCACGACCGTGAAAATCCAGTCGGCACTTTATAAATTTGCCGATGAATTAAAAAGTATCCGGCTTTCGTGATTTTCAGCAAATCAAACAACA
>JAUNTM010000123.1 GCA_030538675.1 Capnocytophaga sp. | reverse complement strand
CAATCCTTTTATCCCTAAAATTTAATAAATATGAAAAATATATTGATTGCAATTACATTTATAATAGTCTTTTTTTCTTCCTGCACCATAGAATCCGATAATCCAGATGATAAAAAAAGTACCTATTACATACCAAGTAGTGGTATATCATACAATAAGATAAATTTGCTTTTGCAAAATAATCAAGGCGACAACCTTTTGGCTAATTCTGCCTACAATGTTACGGATTTTCAATTATATTCCGATGACAAAACGGTAAAAGTCATACAGGAAGAAACCGATGATAAAATTCCGTATCTGACTCTCTATTTGGAGCGTTTTAAATATACAGAAATAAAAAGAAAAGTCGAGGAAACCGGAGATATGCGAAAAACCTCAGAAATATATACCGAAACCAAAGCTGTCATCAAAGGACGAACACATACTTTCCGTACGGAATATTATACAGAATATTCAAAAGCCAATACGGAAATGTTTGGCGGAGGTAGCGTGGGAATCGTCCGTATTTGGTTCAACGGTAAGTTAATTTTTGACAATGCCGTTTCGGAACAATCGGATTTGGTTCCGTTTGTGATAGAATAAACACCTATGCCCCGTCCGAAAAAATAATTACTTTTGCTCATATTATCTGTCTTTGTGATTATCGGCGGTTAATATACAAAAATCCCCGCATTTACGTGCGGGGTTTTTATCGGACAGTAGTGAAAAAAATTACTTTGATTGCGAGGGTGTTTTTTCTTGCATTCGATGTTTAAAATATGCGACAACATAAAGTGCAAAAACAAAAAACCATACAAAATGCAGCATATTTCCGCCAAGCCATTCGAAATCTTTATTATTTAAAAATTTCATAACAAGATCCGTTCCGACTAATCCTAGGCCGATTAGACACCATAAAAGAATAAATACGTTATAAGGAATTGTCATTTTCATATGATATAAATTTTACAGTTTACGAATAGGAATATATATGTCTGATATTGTAGATGGGTCAAATTCACTTCCATAGATTTTGTATTTAAGTTTTTGAACAGAACATCCGTTATTTTCAGTGAAGATTTTGTATATATCATACTGCTTAGAGTCGTTTATTTTTGTAATAGGATCAAGTTCTTTTCTTGTGATGTAATACGTTTCACTATTAAATATAGAAATCCTTGATTTTAATTTAATCCCAACAAGTTCATCACATTTTATTGTTTCAACATTAACTACATAGTTCTCTGAGAGCATACAGTACGTAAACTCGGCTATTATTAAGGCGACTCCGATACCACCTAATGCCCGTTTTCCAATTGTTTTTATTGTTGCCTTAACTAACGTTTTTACCAATATTTTGTCAACTACTTTTGCTGACAGTGCATTCACTAGTGAAATTCCGGCAGCTATTCCTGTACTTTCAAGAAAACAGTCTGCAACACCTTTTTTCGAGTATATATTTATACTTGAATTTAAAAATATTGTTTTTTCATAGTCATACTTGGTTTGAAGCAACATGAGACCTATGAGAGCAATTCTAGGGTCGTTTATACTACCGAACTCTGATATTATATCATGTTCAGTTATTCCTAAATTAAATAATAATATTTTTGTTTCATTCACTATAGGGGATAATATTTCTAAAACTTCCAAATCGGTATTGGAATCAGCATTTTTTGCAGATAATACCATATTCGAATTCACAAACTTTTGGATTTTTAAATTATTTTCCCGTAATGAAGTTTCGAAATTAGACATATCCACTTTTATATCTATATCTCGCGTTTTTGTTTCTACATTTTGAATAGATAGAGAGTTTTCATCCTGATGACATGAAGAAAAACTAAGAATGATGAATACAGTCATAAAATGATGATAAATTTTTGTGTAATTGACTTTAGATGAATTCATTGTTAGATTGATTTAAAGTTAAAAAATGATGAAATAACTTGTTTTCTTTATTTTTTCTCCCAAGCAAAACATTTTCTCAGGTCTGGGTTATATATTTTATAGTACGGTACAAGTATATTTTCACAAATCATACATTCCCAACGGTATAATTATCCAACTATTTTCAAAATTAAAATACTACGAAAAGTGTTAGTGTGGGCAAGTTACGGTAGAATCTGTAATATTCAAAATTTTAATTGTTTTTTTTAATAATAATATTTAAAGGTTAGTTTATTGTGTTTTTAAAAGCAAGAAGAAAGAAAAAATATAAATATATTCGTTAGATTTCTTTTTAGAGCTATTCTTATAAAAGATTTAATTATCACAATACAGTTCTGATTGGTAAAGCAGCGTTTTGGTCGGAATATACAGCATTTCGAAAAATCTGTCGCCCAAACGAAAGGAAGATTTTGAACCGCCGTTGGTTGTTAGAAAAGAAACAGATTGTTCTAAAAAAACAAATAGAAACCGATGATAAAATTCCGTATCTGACTCTCTATTTGGAGCGTTTTAAATATACAGAAATAAAAAGAAAAGTCGAGGAAACCGGAGATATGCGAAAAACCTCAGAAATATATACCGAAACCAAAGCTGTCATCAAAGGACGAACACATACTTTCCGTACGGAATATTATACAGAATATTCAAAAGCCAATACGGAAATGTTTGGCGGAGGTAGCGTGGGAATCGTCCGTATTTGGTTCAACGGTAAGTTAATTTTTGACAATGCCGTTTCGGAACAATCGGATTTGGTTCCGTTTGTGATAGAATAAACATCTGCACCAATTCATAAAGAGGCTGCCGAAAAGGGCAGCTTTTTTTATTTTTCCGCCTATCCGCTGTTCGTTATTCCGTTCATTAACGAATTTTTCTCTTTGTTATTCCCATAAAAATGTGTAGGTTTGCAGTTGTTTGTTTTTTACTAAGAACGGACATAAAAAGGGTCTTTTTTAATCACAAATAAAAATAATTCGTTAAAAATGAACAGAATCAAGCATTCAAAAGTCTGGAATGAGATAAAAACCAATGATTCATGGTCGATATTCAAGATTATGGGCGAATTTGTCAACGGTTATGAGCAAATGGCGTTGATAGGTCCTTGCGTATCCATTTTCGGGTCGGCACGCATACAGCCCGGCAGCCATTATTACGAACTGACGGTGCAGATAGCCGAGAAAATCGTGGAAGCAGGCTACGGCATCATCACGGGCGGCGGTCCCGGCATCATGGAAGCCGGTAACAAAGGAGCACACCAAGGCGGCGGTACATCGGCAGGGCTGAACATTGATTTGCCATTCGAGCAGCACGACAACATCTATATCGACTCGGACAAAAATCTGAAATTCGATTACTTTTTTGCCCGTAAAGTTATGTTTGTCAAGTATTCACAAGCGTTTGTAACCATGCCGGGCGGTTTCGGCACACTGGACGAACTTTTTGAAGCCGTTACGCTCGTGCAAACCCATAAAATCGACCGTATTCCCATCATTTTAGTAGGAACTGAGTTTTGGAAAGGACTTCTCGACTGGGTAAAAACCACACTTCTCGATAAGTTTAACAACATCAGCCCCGAAGATATGGAGTTGTTCCACGTAGTAGACACAGCCGATGAAGTAGTGGAGATTTTAGAGAAATTTTATAGCAGTTCGCATCAATTGCGTCCGAATTTTTAGATTTTTAGGGGTTAGATTTTATGGATACTTTAATTATAAATACATTCGTTGCAGTGATAATTGCCATATCATCTTACTTTATCAAATATAAAAAGAAATACCATTGGCTTGCAGGATATTCAGATTATACAGAAGGTAAATCGGATGAAAAAACAAAACAATATATAAGTTTAATTGCGAATCATTTGTTTTTATTTTCTTTTTTAACTTTTGTATTCTCGTTTTTTAATTACATCTTTAAAGTAGATACTCTTATGCCAACCGATGTTTTAAAAGACTTTGCTGGTGGATTAATTCTTATTTTATCACTAATAATAACTATCTTTGCTTTTGTGACAGCAGTTTTTTTCAAAACAAATCGCACTAATACAGTATAACTTTGCATCATCAATAATCATATTTTATCCAACTTATGAAACACTTAAATTTTTTATTTTTATTAATATCTTTTACGCTCACGGCACAACAGGGCGGCATGTGGATTCCGTCGTTGCTTGAGGGAATGAACGAAAGCGAAATGACTTCGCTGGGAATGAAAATGTCGGCAGCCGATATTTACAGCGTGAACAAATCGAGCCTCAAAGATGCCGTACCGCATTTTAACAACGGTTGCACCTCCGAAATGATTTCCCCGAAAGGGCTGTTGCTTACCAACCACCACTGCGGTTACGGACAAATCCAGTCGCATTCGTCCGTAGAACACGATTATTTAGAAAACGGTTTTTGGGCGAAAACCCTCGCTGACGAACTGCCCAACGCTAACCTTTCGGCAACGTTTATCATCCGTATAGAAGACGTTACCGCCCAAGTTCTCGAAGGAACGCAAAGCCTTGATAATGAATCTTCTAAAAACCAAAAAATACAGGAAAACATCAGCCGTTTGACGCGGACGATGCCCAAAGAAGCGTGGCAGGAAAACCGTATCCGCACCTTTTACGACGGTAACCAATACATGCTATTCGTGGTCGAGGTTTTTAAAGATGTGCGTTTGGTTGGGGCACCACCGTCGTCCATCGGGAAATTCGGTTCGGATACCGACAACTGGGTATGGCCCCGACACACAGGCGACTTTGCCCTTTTCCGCATTTATGCCGACAAAAACAACCGTCCCGCCGAGTATTCCGCTGATAATAAGCCTTATAAACCCAAGCATTATTTCCCAATTTCAACAAAAGGCATTAAAGAAAACGACTTCACGATGATATTCGGCTATCCCGGAAGCACGCAAGAATATCTTCCTGCCGTAGCCGTTTCGCAAATCATTGAAGTGTTAAATCCTGCCAAAATAGAAATCCGTGATGCCGCTCTCAAAGTGCAAGATGCGTATATGCGGCAAGACCAAACCATCAAAATCAAATACGCTTCAAAGTTTGCCCGCATTGCCAATTACTGGAAAAAATGGATAGGCGAAAGTCAAGGTTTGAAAAAATCAAATGCGGTTGCCGTGAAAAAAACGCAGGAAGCTGAGTTTCTTAAAAAAGTAGCAAAAAACAATAAATCTTCCGAATACGGGAATTTATTAAATGATTTTGAAAAAAAATACGCCGAAATAGAAACGTACGCCCTCGCCAACGACCTTTTCTCGGAAGTGGTACTTCGGAATATTGATTTGCTGACCAACGGTTTTCGTATTTTGCAACTCGAAAGTGTGTACAGCCGCAACGGAGAACAGGCGTTTGAAGACCGTAAGCAAAATCTGCTAAAAACCCTACAAGGCATTTACAAAGATTATGATAATCAAGTAGATAAAGACGTTTTCGCAAAAGTAATCGCACTTTATAACAAGCGGATGCCTGCGGAATTTCTGCCCGAACGTCTTACCGCCAACGACCCCGAAGTGCTGGCGGAATACATCTATTCGCAGTCGGCATTGACCTCGTATGACAAGGTTGCCGCCTTGCTTGACGGTACGCCTGCCGAACTCGCCGAACGCTTCGCCAACGACCCCGGCATACAGCTCGTGCGTGAGATGCGTGATGAAGTTTTTAACAAAGTTGCCGAGCCGTACAGCCGCTTGGATACTGAAATCAATGCGTTGCAACGAACGTATATGAAAGCATTGCTCGAATTTGCCAAACCCGAAGACCGCATTTTTCCTGATGCAAATAGCACATTACGAGTTACTTACGGAAAAGTGGCGGGGTATTCGCCTGCCGATGCTATTTATTATGAGCCGGTTACTTATCTTGAAGGCGTAATGGAAAAATACGTGCCGGGTGATTACGAATTTGACGTTCCACAGAAATTAATCGACCTTTATAATAAAAAAGATTACGGTATTTACGGTGAAAACGGCAAAATGCCCGTGAATTTCATCGCTACGAACCACACCACCGGAGGCAATTCGGGAAGTCCGGCCATCGATGCCTACGGAAACCTTATCGGGCTGAATTTTGACCGCGTATGGGAAGGTACGATGAGCGATATTTACTACGACCCCGCCATCTGCCGTAACATTATGGTCGATATCCGCTATGTGCTGTTTATCATCGACAAATACGCCAACGCCGGGCATCTTATCAAAGAAATGAAAATAGTGAAATAGGTTTTAGGGAATAGCCAATAGGAA
>JAUNTM010000122.1 GCA_030538675.1 Capnocytophaga sp. | reverse complement strand
AGTACGGATTATTTCCATTGAGATGCGTACCGGGATAACGGCGGTCAAGGGTTTGGTTATTCCGGAAAATATCGAATTTGCGGTGTCCTTCAAAGGCGAGTTCCATACGGCGTTCGTTGGCAACAGCTTGTGCGAGCGTAGTTCCCGCAGGCAAATCGGCTACGCTGCCGTATTCGGGAATGCCCGCCCGCTTGCGGATAACGTTGATGTTCTCAAGTGCCGAAGCATCGTTTCCTAATTTCTGGTAGGCTTCAGCCCGGTTGAGATACATTTCGGCAAGACGGCTCACGAGCGGCGACCACAATTGCGGCACATTGCTCTGATTAGAACATTTGAGAATGAAGAACTTAGGGAAGCCGTTTCGTTTCACCATATCGTAATCTTTGATGAGATACGTTTTCACGCCGTTGTCCATAAAGAAATATTTGGTCAGCGAGCCTGCGGTTTCTTCTTGTACTAACGTTTTCGTTCCGTTGTGGTCGAAATAGGTATTGCCCGACTCTTCCGTTGTGGGGCGGAATACATATTTATAATCGGCATCAATATAATATACCGAAGGCGTACGGTTGCCGCTGGTCAGCAGATACTGTGGCTCAATCCAGCCGAAACGGGCATCTTCAGGATGCTCACGCATGAGTTCCATCAACGAATGCGAGGCGTACATCTCGCCCCAACCTACGCCTTGAATGGTAGCGTACATCGAGCCGACGGTATACCAACCGTGATTGTAATCGGATTCGCGCAGGTATTTGAAGCAGAATATCGTTTCCGTATTTTCGTCGGGATTTTTTGTCGAATAGCCTGCAAGTTCGCTTGTTGACACTAACGAATAACGCCCCGAGTTGATCACCTTATCGGCGTATTCGATGCTTTTGTCGTTTTCGCCCATATAGAGATAAACTCTTGACAATAAGGCCTGTGCGGCTTCTTTGGTGGCGTAACTGCTACTTTTGTTGACGCTCATCAGGGCTTCGGCTTTGAGCAAATCACTGACCACTTGGTTGTACACTTCGCCTACGGTATTGCGGTCGGGAAGGTCGTCCACATCTGCCGAAAGCTTGATCGGCACGCTCAAGTTGCCTGTGCCCTGCAGATACGGTCTGCCAAAAATATTGGACAGCTGAAAGTACGTAAACGCTCTGAGGTAATAATTTTCGCCCAAGAGTTGGTTCATCTCATCCGACTGGTTTTCGGCGGCTGCCAAAATAATTTTGTTGCAACCCACGATAGCCCTGTAACCGCTTACCCAAAAAGTATTGGTACGGTAGCCTGTTACCAAATTATGGTAATTGTACATATAGAACAGCGGGTCGGTCGTCGTACCGCTGAGCGAAACATTGTCGGTCGGATATTCTGCCAAGCGGTGCAATTGGTTCATAAAACCGCCACCGTCGGCATCGCCTTTGAGCAAGGCATAATTCCCCAGCGTGGCAGCTCCGAGTTTTCCGGGGTCGGAAGCCACTTCGCTTCCCTCGATAGCGTTGTACGGAAACCGCTCTATCTCGCATCCTGCGAGCAGGGCGGCAATACATATAGTTGTTACTATTTTTTTCATCGTTCGTTTGTTTTAGAATTAAAAAGTAATGTTCAGTCCTACGGCATAGCGCTTGGCGATAGGATATTGCGATGAAGGAGCACCGTCAATACCGCCTTCGGGGTCAAGTCCTGAATATTTGGTAAATGTCAGCAGGTTATCGCCACTTACATACACCTCAAGTTGCCCGATTTTTAGTTTTTCCAACACCGAAACGGGTAAGTTGTACGCCAAGCGGACGTTACGCAATCTCAAGAAACTCGCATCTTCCAAATATCTTGATGACGTTTTGTTGGAAAGATTGTTGCCGTTGTACATCGGGCGTGGGTGTGTGGCTTGGTCGCCCGGATTTTCCCAGCGCGACCATCCGTCAGCCAGTTGCATCTGGTTGTAGGTCGGGTAAGCACCGTCGGAATCGTAAAGTTCACGGCTGTAATTGTAAATCTGTCCGCCTTTCGAGAAATTGAAATTTGACGACAGCGAGAATTGCTTGTAACTTGCACTGAGGAAAAATCCGCCGTAAAAATCGGGCGATGACGTTCCTACGATTTGCTGTGTGGCATTGTTGTAATTCGTGGTGGTGGTGCGGTCGCCGGTGGTGGCATCAACTACTTCCCAGAGCGGATTGCCGTTATCGGGGTCAACACCCATCCATTTCGGCATGTACCACGAGTTGAAATCTTCGCCTATTTCGGTAACTTTCAGCCCTCGTACGACTCTTCTGCCTTGATATACTTCCGTGATTTCGTTACGGTTCACACCGATATTTCCGCCGAGCGAAAGTCCGAAACCGTCGGGTTGCGATATGGCATTCCAAAGGAAATTCATCTCAAAACCTGTGTTTTTCACACCACCGATATTTTCCCAATAGCCTGTAAATCCGCTGGTTGCAGGGAGCGTTACGTAATACAGCAAGTCCGATGTATCTTTGATGTAATATTCAAAAGTCAAACTCAACTGATTGAACAACAACGCATCAAGCCCGAAATTCGTCTGATATGATTTTTCCCACGAAAGATCGGGATTTCCCAATTGGTCGGGAGCTATGGCAGGGCTTCCGTCATAGCTGTACCCAAGTCCGTAAAGCTCGTATTGCGGATACAGTGAACTGGGGCGGTTACCAAGTCCGCCGTAGCTGGCTCTGATTTTCAACTCGTTAATAAAGTTGCTCTGGAAGAAACTTTCGTTGTGGATATTCCAGCCCAAACTTCCCGAATAGAACGTACCGTATTGGTTTTCAAGCCCGAAGTTCGAAGCTCCGTCACGACGGATAGAGAATTGAGCCAAATACCGCTGGCTGTACGCATAATCGGCGTTGAACAGCACCGACTGCAGGGCGTAATCATTGGTAAGTCCGCCTACGGAAACAGGTTTGGTGGCGTTGTCCAGAATTTTTGAGCCCGACACGATGCCTTGTCCCGTAGCCGAATTGCTTTCGTACTTATAATTATTGTATTCGTAAGCGACGAGGGCATTGAGCGAATGATTGCCAAACACATCCGAGTAGCGGAGCATCTGGTTGGTAAAATTCGTGTAGCGTTTGTCGTTGAATTTATACAGCTGTCCTTGCGTAGCCAATCCCGATACCGAGCGCGGGTCGGTGTAGCTGAACGAATCGGAATAGTAAAGCGACACGGAATTGGTGGAAATAAATTTCAATTTAGGAAGAATGGCGTATTCGAGGTCAAAATTTCCTAAGAGATTGAATTGCCGTCCTTTGGAATAATTCCATTGCAAATCATACAGATAATTGCGTTCGTCGCGTCCGTACCAAGTACCGCTGTATCCGGCAGCTTTCGGGTTAATAAGCTGCCCGTCAGCATCATACGGATTATCCCACGGCATATTGTTGTACATATCGTACAGCGAATGTTGCTGGCTGTTGCGTTTGTTGTAATTGGCAGTCAGTTTGGGTTTGAGCGTCAGCCTGTCGTTGACCGAATAATCATGATTGAGGCGGAAATTCACACGGTCGTAAGTATAGCCTTTTACCGTACCTTCTTCTTTAAAATATCCGACTGACATGAAGGTTCTGCTTTTTTCCGTACCACCGGTAAGCGATATGGAATGGTCTTGGGTGATGCCGGTTTGCGTACCGTTTTTCAGCCAGTTGTAATCGGTTGCCGTTACGCCTTGGGTGATGCCCGAAGGAATGCTCGCCGGATTGCCGAATAGCTGGTAATAATCGTACAGTTGCTGCGAATCCATCAGTTTGAATTTGCCCATTGAGAAGTCGGAAAACCCGGTACGTGTGGCAATGGTAAGGCTCGTTTTGCCTCTTGCCCCCGATTTGGTAACGACCTGCACCACACCATTAGCTGCCCGCGAACCGTAAAGCGCCGTTGCCGAAGCATCTTTCAGTACTGAAATACTTTCGATTTCGTTCGGACTGATGTTGGGCGTGCCGTGCATAATCACACCGTCAACCACCCACAATGGCGATACGTTGCCACCTGTGGAGGCGATACCGCGAATACGGATGTCCGACACCGTACCGGGCTGTCCCGAACCTTGTACAACTTGGATTCCCGAGGCTTGTCCTTGCAGGAGGGTGGACACGTCGGGCGAAGTTACGGTGGTCAGTTTTTTGTTTTCCACCGTTGCCACCGATGAAGTTACGTTTGATTTTTTTTGGGTCGTGTACCCGACGACAATCACATCGTCCAATTGCTGTAAATCATCTAACAGATTGACAGTCAGGTAATTACCCCCCCCCACGGGTTTTTCTTGGGTAATGAAGCCGATGTAGCTGAATACCAGCACATCGCTTGGATTGACACGGAGGTTGAAATTTCCGTCGAAATCAGTTGATGTGCCTTGCGTAGTGCCTTTAATGACCACGCTCACACCCGATAGCGGCTCACCGTTACTATCCGTAACCGTTCCGCTGATGGTCTTTTCTTGTGCAAAAATCACACAAGTCATTGCCAACCCAAAGAGGATTGACAAAAAGAAATGTTTACTCATAAGTTATTAGTTTTGATTAGTAAATTCGTAATAGCTACACGTAACTAAAACGTACCCGTAAAAGTATAAAATAAAAATTAAACTACACTATTTTTTTTGAAAAAATTAATTCTTTCCACCCTAAAGTCTATTTATTCCTATTTAAAATAATTTCTCCGGTATATCCGTAAAATATAAGACACTTAATTTTAAAAATTACATCAAAAAAATACTACACTAAAAAAAATATACAGAAAAATATTTGTTACATAAAAAATTGTTTCCTACATTTGCACCATCAAAATAAATATAGATGAAAAAAAATACTTTCGATATAACTTCTATGACCATGTGCGGACTTTGGCCGGCAGAGGGTTTGTTATGTTGAAGAACGCTTTATAAACAGCAACCTCTGCCAGAAACAGAGGTTTTTTTATTTCAAAAAAACGATTACCTTTAAAAACAATAACTATCATGAGCAAATTACACTTAGCTACCCAAGCACTGCACGCAGGACACAATGTGAAAGACCACGCCGGAACACGTGCCGTGCCTATTTATCAAACCACTTCGTACGTATTTGAAAATGCCGACCAGGCCGCCGGACGTTTTTCATTAGCAGAAGGAGGCTACATCTATACGCGGCTCAACAACCCGACCAACGACGTACTCGAACAGCGGCTCGCTGCCATTGAAGGAGGTATCGGGGCAGTCGTAACAGCTTCGGGAACAGCGGCTTTGACCACTACCCTACTCACGTTATTGCGTTCGGGCGAGCATATCGTATCGTCCAACAGCCTGTATGGCGGCACCTATAATCTTTTCAGCGTTACGCTTCCCCGATTGGGCATCAGCACCACTTTTGTTGACCCTTCGGAGGTACAAAATTTCGAGAAAGCCGTTCAAGATAACACGCGTGCCATTTTCATCGAATCATTAGGAAATCCGAAACTCGATATTATTGATATTAAGGCAGTTGCCGAAATTGCCCACGCCCACAATATTCCGCTTATCGTGGACAATACGGTGGCATCGCCTGCCCTTTTACGCCCGATAGAACACGGTGCCGACATTGTCATCCACTCGCTGACGAAATACATCGCCGGCAATGGCACATCGCTTGGCGGAGCGATCATCGATGCCGGAAAATTTGACTGGAGCAGTGGGAAATTCCCCGAATTTACCGAACCCTCGGCAGGATACCACGGATTGGTGTACCACGAAGCACTGGGCAATGCGGCTTTTATCGCCAAAATCAGAATCGAAGGGCTTCGCGACTTGGGTGCTGCCTTGAGTCCGTTCAATGCTTTTCAGATTTTGCAAGGCTTGGAAACGCTTGAAATCCGTCTTAAAAAACACAGCGAAAACGCACTCGAATTAGCCCAATGGCTGCAACAACAGCCCGAAGTAGCGTGGGTAAACTATCCCGGTCTTGCCGACAGCCCACACAAAAAATTGGCAGAACGCTATTTACCTAACGGACAAAGCGGATTGCTTACTTTCGGACTCAAAGGCGGTTTTGAAGCGGCAAAAAAAACGGTTGATGGTGTGAAAATATTCTCGCTTTTGGCGAATATCGGCGATACAAAATCATTGATAATCCACCCGGCAAGCACCACACATCAGCAATTAAGCCCCGAAGCCCAACAATCCACCGGCGTAACCCCCGATTTAATCAGAGTATCCGTCGGACTGGAAAATATCGAAGATTTAAAAAATGATTTGAAACAAACGTTTTGATGATGGGTTGATGCTTTTTTGCGTTTGATGTTGTTCGATATTGTTT
>JAUNTM010000121.1 GCA_030538675.1 Capnocytophaga sp. | reverse complement strand
TCCCCTACCCCCTAACCCCTAACCAATGAACTACAAAATCATCACATATTTATTAGGTTTGTTGCTATTGCTCAACGGCGGTTTTATGCTTTTGTCAGCATTGGTGAGCGTGTTGTATAAAGAAGATACTGCCTTGGGAATGTTCCTATCAGTGGCAATTACTTTATTACTTGGCGGATTGATGCTTTGGGTTACCCGCAAGCATTCCAAAAAATTGGATTCGCGGGAAGGTTACATTATTGTAACAATGGGTTGGGTGGCGATGTCACTCAGCGGAATGCTACCCTATTTGCTCACAGGAGCTACATCGAGTCTTACCGATGCTTTTTTTGAAACAATGTCGGGCTACACCACTACGGGAGCAACGATTTTCAACGATGTGGAAATCCTGCCCAAGGGCGTACTTTTTTGGAGAAGCATAACACACTGGATTGGCGGCATGGGGATTATCGTGCTGACTATTGCGATATTGCCATTGCTTGGCATTGGTGGAATGCAACTTTTTGTAGCCGAAGCGCCCGGCATCAAAGCCGACAAACTGCATCCGAGGATAACGGATACCGCCAAACGCTTGTGGTATATCTACGTGAGTTATACATTTGTAGAAACATTGCTTTTGTGGTGGGCAGGAATGAGCTTTTTCGACGCAATAAATCATTCATTATCAACACTTTCAAGCGGTGGTTTTTCTACCAAAAATTTGAGTTTGGCGTATTGGAACGACCAACCGTTGATACAATACATTGTGGTTGCATTTATGTTTTTAGCAGGGGCAAATTTCGTATTAAGTTATTTCTTTTTTAAAGGAAAATTTGATAAAGTTTTCGCTGATGACGAATTAAAAACGTATGTAAAAATTCTACTCTTTTCTACGATAATTGTGGCTTTTATAGTGTATTTTCAAGCTTCATTTGTTGAAAATGAATACAATCCGCAACTGTGGGGAAGAGCCGAAGCCACTGTACGGCATTCGCTATTTTCAGTAGTAAGCGTCATAACGACTACGGGCTTTGTTACAGCCGATTACTCGGATTGGACACCTTTTCTGAAGATATTTTTCTTTGCGTTGATGTTCATCGGAGCGAGTGCTGGCTCAACAGCAGGCGGTATCAAAATAGTGCGGCACTTGCTTATGTGGAAAAACAGCATGTACGAGTTCCGCCGGGCGATGCATCCGAGTGCGATTATTCCCGTAAGGTTCAATCAGCGGTCGGTATCACGCGATATTATGTACAAAATTATGGCATTTTTCGTATTGTACGTATTACTTTTTCTGCTGGGAGCTTTGGTATTGGGGTTTCTGGGTAGCGATTTTGAGACGGCGTTAGGAGGTGCGGCAACGTCATTGGGCAATATCGGACCGGGACTCGGAAAACTCAATCCGTTAGCTAATTTCAACGATCTGAACGACCTTAGCAAATGGTGGTGTGCATTCTTGATGCTCACAGGACGATTGGAAATTTTTACGGTTTTGATATTGTTTTCGCCATCGTTTTGGCGGAATGATTGAAAAATTCACGCATCGATTTAGCAAAAGCTAAATACATCAAACTCCTGTATAATAGCATATTACACACAAAAAAAAACTGATGTAGGTTTCTGAAAATTTAGTAAGGACTTTAATTGTCTTTTCTGTATTTTTCTGCGGGCAGATTCAGCTAACAAACACAATTTTTCTTACACAATAAGTTTTCGACAGGAAAAAATATTCACCAAACAAAAAAAACATCAAATTTATTTTGAAATACTATTTTTTTTAGTACCTTTGCGCTATGGTAAAATCATTCATACATATCCATCATCATCACCAACTGGAATCATTCAGACGATGTGATGTTGTATGATAATTTTGTCTTTTCATAGTTATAAAATTAAAAATTACAGAAAGCCGTCTGAATACCATGTTCAGACGGTTTTTTGTTGCAAATAAAATATGTTTTCTATGGAACGAATTAAAATTGCCGTTCAGAAAAAGGGACGGCTTAGTGAAAAATCACTCGAATTACTCGGGAATTGCGGTATCAAAGTGTATAACAGCGACCGCAAACTCAAAACCTCGGCAGGTAATTTCCCGATGGAAGTGCTTTTCCTCCGCGATGACGATATTCCCAAATACGTGGAACAGGGCGTGGTGGACATCGGTATTCTCGGTCTCAACGAAGTGGAAGAAAAAAATGCCGATGTGAACATCGTAAAACAGCTCGGTTTTGCCCGTTGCCGAATGTCGCTCGCCCTCCCCCGTGAAGTGCCGTACGCTTCTGCCAAAGACTTGGAAGGCAAAAAAATAGCCACCAGCTATCCTGTTATTTTGCAGAAATTTCTCGACGAAAAAGGCGTAAAAGCCGAAATTGAGGTTATCGGCGGAAGTGTGGAAATCGCTCCTAATATCGGGTTGGGCGATGCTATTTTTGACATCGTAAGCACGGGAAGCACCTTGCAAATGAACGGACTTAAAGAAGTGGAAACCCTGATGAAAAGCGAAGCCGTCCTTATCGGCAACAAGCAGATAAAAAGCAGTGCCAAAGCGATTTTGGAGAAACTTTTGTTCCGTATTGATGCCGTGCAAGAAGCCGCCAATTACAAATATATTTTGCTCAACACCTCGTATGACAATCTTGATAACATCATTGCAACCTTGCCGGGCATAAAAAGTCCGACCGTGGTACCGCTTGCCGAAGAAGGCTGGTGCAGCGTGCATTCGGTTATTGAAGAAGATGATTTTTGGGAAATCATCGACAAACTGAAAACCGCCGGCGCCGAAGGAATTTTGGTAACGAAAGTCGAAAAAATGATACGGTAATTTTTAATAATACTCCCATGCAACTACACAAACCCACTGCCGAATCGTGGAATGCTTTTTTACAGCGACCCGCTCAAAAAACGGAAGATTTAACAATAATTGTGAGTGAAGTTTTCCGCAACGTTCAAACGCAAGGCGATGAAGCTGTAAAGCATTACACGGCATTATTCGACAAAGTGCAGATAAATAATCTACAGGTAGCCGATGCTATTTCTGATTTCTCCGAAGTGCCTCAAAATCTGAAAGATGCCATTGCGTTGGCGTATGAAAACATCAAGGCTTTTCACGCTTCGCAACGACACGAATATCCTGTGGTCGAGCGTTTGCAAGGCGTTCGCTGCTGGATGGAAACCCGACCAATTGAGCGTGTGGGCATCTATATTCCGGGCGGAACAGCACCGCTTTTTTCAACGGTTTTGATGCTGGGAATTCCTGCCGTATTAGCTGGTTGTCAGGAGATTGTACTTTGCACGCCGCCCGACAGCAACGGAAACATCAATCCTGCAATTCATTACACGGCATCACTTCTCGGCATCAAAACGATTTGCAAAGCCGGTGGCATTCAAGCCATTGCTGCGATGACCTACGGAACGGAAAGCATTCCGAAAGTAGATAAAATATTTGGTCCCGGCAACCAATACGTTACTGCGGCTAAGCAATTCGCCCAGCAACAAGGCGTTGCGATTGATATGCCCGCCGGCCCGAGCGAGCTACTCATTATTGCCGATGCTACGGCAAACCCTGAATTTGTTGCTGCCGACCTCCTCTCGCAAGCCGAACACGGAGCTGATAGTCAAGTGATTTTGGTTTCGACAAATGAGGAAATCGCTCAAAAAACAATTACAGAAATTGAAAAACAACTTGCCGTTTTACCACGAAAAGGATTAGCGGAAAAATCGTTGGAAAACAGCCATATATTGGTGTTGCCGTCATTGGAAGATTGCTTTTCGTTCAGCAACCAGTACGCCCCCGAACATCTCATTTTGGCAATGGACGATGCCGAAAATCACACCCGGAAAATTGCCCACGCAGGCTCGGTTTTCCTCGGTCATTACAGTTGCGAAAGCCTTGGCGACTATGCCAGCGGTACGAACCACACGCTTCCAACCTACGGATTTGCAAGGAATTACAGTGGCGTATCCTTGGCAAGTTTCCAAAAAACGGTAACGTTCCAGTCGATTTCCAAAAAGGGAATTTCCCAAATCGGGAAAGCGGTAGAACTTATGGCGGAAGCCGAACAGCTCCAAGCCCACAAAAATGCGGTAACAGTAAGAATGTCAGCCATTAGCCAATAGCCTTTAGAATTTAAAAACCATATATTCACGAGATTTGCTTAGCCCTATTGGCTATTGGCTAATGCCTAACCCCTAATACAAAAATATGTTAAAAATGCAAAATTTAATCAGAGAAAACGTTCGTAATTTAGCTCCGTACAGCAGTGCCAGAGATGAATATAAAGGTTTGGACGGGATTTTTCTCGATGCCAACGAAAACCCTTTCGGGGAACAAAATCGCTATCCCGACCCGTACCAACGAAAACTCAAAGCCGTAATTGCAGAAAAGTGGGGCATTCCTGCAGACCAACTCTTTCTCGGCAACGGAAGTGATGAAGTTATTGACTTGGTTTTCAGGGTTTTTTGCAATCCGAAAGAGGATAAAGTGCTTACATTTTCGCCCACGTATGGAATGTACGAAGTATCGGCAGCCGTCAATAATGTGGAAATGATTCACGTGCCACTGACCGCCGATTTTCAGATTGATTTTCAATCACTTGAAAAAGTTTTAGAAGAAAATTCCGTCAAAGTGATATTCATTTGTTCACCAAACAACCCGACAGGAAATTTGTTGAAAAACATCGAACGTATTTTTGAAATATTTAATGGAATTATTGTAATTGATGAAGCCTATATTGATTTTTCGCAAGAAAAAAGCTGGGCATTGCAAGTGCAACAATATCCGCAGTTAATCGTCAGTCGGACACTTAGCAAAGCCCGCGGATTAGCTGGGGTACGCATTGGTGCGGCAGTAGCAAATCCTGAAATTATAGCATGGCTCAATAAAGTAAAACCTCCGTACAACATCAGCAGTTTAAATCAAGAGTACGCTTTAAAAGTATTGGAAAATGATGATTTTTTTGAGAAATCTGTAAAAATAATTCTTGAAGAACGACAAAAACTCATCTCGGAACTTTCGCGACTGTCATTTGTCAAAAAAATATTTCCCACCGATGCCAATTTCGTTTTAATAGAAGTCGATGATGCCCAAAAAACATACGATTTTCTTGCCGAAAAACAAATCGTTATTAGAAATCGTAACAAGCAGATTGCCAATACATTACGAATTACTATCGGATCTCCCAAAGAAAACGAAAAATTAATAAAAGCCTTACAGTCATTTGTTTAAAAAATATAAAAATGCAAAAAATACTTTTCATTGACCGTGACGGAACGCTCGTTATCGAACCGCCGATTGATTATCAATTAGACAGCTTACAAAAATTAGAATTTTATCCTAAAGTTTTTAGAAACCTTTATAAAATTGCTACCGAACTTGATTATAAACTTGTAATGGTAACCAACCAAGACGGTTTGGGAACGGATAGTTTTCCTGAAGAAACGTTTTGGGAAGCTCACAATAAGACGATGAAAGCCTTTGAAAATGAAGGAATTACTTTTGAAGAAGTCCTCATCGACCGTAGTTTTCCGCATGACAACGCCCCGACCCGAAAACCCGGAACAGGAATGCTGACGCATTATATTAAAGGAAATTACGATTTAAAAAATTCGTTTGTCATCGGCGACCGCCTTACCGATGTGCAATTGGCGGAAAATCTGGGTTGTCAAGCTATTTTTATTTCGGAAGAAAACGAAAATAAGGCAGCATTGACCACCACCGATTGGGACGAAATTTACCGTTTTCTGAAAAATACCGACCGTACGGCAATCGTCAATCGGAATACGAACGAAACCCAAATACGCATTGAACTAAACCTCGACGGAAGCGGTTCGGCAGACATCCATACAGGGCTCGGTTTTTTTGACCATATGCTGACCCAAATTGCCAAACACGGCGGTATGGACTTGACAATCAATGTGAAAGGCGATTTGGAAGTCGATGAGCATCACACCATTGAAGACACAGGATTGGCTCTCGGCGAGGCGTTCAAAAAAGCACTCGGAAGCAAAAAAGGCATCGAACGCTACGGATTTTTGTTACCGATGGACGATAGTTTGGCACAGGTTGCTCTTGATTTCGGCGGACGGTCGTGGCTGGTTTGGAATGCCGATTTTAAACGGGAAAAAGTAGGCGATATGCCCACCGAAATGTTTTCGCATTTTTTCAAATCGTTTACCGATACGGCAGCTTGTAACCTGAATATCAAGGTAGAAGGCGATAACGAACACCATAAAATAGAAGCAGTTTTTAAAGCATTCGCAAAAGCGTTAAAAATGGCAGTCAAACAAAATTACGACGGAAAAATCCCAAGTTCAAAAGGAGTTTTATAATTTGGGAATTTGAAAATTTGAAGATTT
>JAUNTM010000120.1 GCA_030538675.1 Capnocytophaga sp. | reverse complement strand
TTTTACATGTTTTTTCTGATTATCGAATGTCACAAATATACAAAAATAATTTTGATAATTGCATTTGCTGTATTTAATTTTTTTCAAAATACAACCGTCTTTTTAGAGAATTCCTCCACCCAACAGAAGCCGGATACCACCGAAAACGATAGCAATGGCACACATCACAATGCCTGCCGTAGCATTTCCTTTCGGTTTTCCGTCTTCATTGGTGTACGCTACAATACTGATAATTAGACCAATAACGGCAAAAGGAATGTTTAACCAATTGAAGGCACCTAAGCAAGGGATGAATCCCAAAAGCATTCCCAATATTGATAGAATGCCAAAAATTAATGCTGCTGTTTTCATATAAAAAGATTTGAGGTTAATTTTCTGAGATTAATTGTTGTGAGAATAATATTCACTAAAAATGACAGAAAGAAATAAACGCTGTATGGATTCAAACTGCGTGCACTTTCCCAATCGAAATATTTCAGCTTGAAAAATGCCCGCGACGAACCGCATAAAAAGCATTCAAGCCCTCCGGTTTTGGCACTGCATGCGGGTACGGCTGACAAAACGGTTTCCTCATCTATGAAAAATACCGTTACGAGAACAGCCAAAACGCACACCGTACTCAAAAGCCACACGATTTTCAAGGCTTTTTTTAATTCACGATTTGATTTGAATTTTTGGTACATTTCCAGCATAATACTACAAAGATATGTTTTTCCCGGTCAAAACACGCAATGAAAACTCACATTTTCAAATAAAAATCCTTTGTCAATTCTTTGTAGCGGTCGGTGTATCGGTGGCGTGCGGTCTCAATGATGAGCGTATCGTAAACACAAGGAATTTCCTTCCGCCCGAAAGCGATTAAACTGCGTTTTATGTCGGTTTCGGGATTGCCTTTTACGTGTGTGACAGCCTTCGGAAATAGTTGATATTCAGAAGCCAAGCGGATAAATGAAGTTTCTTCGGAAGAAGGAATAATTACCGAAAAAATACCGTCTTCGGAAAGCAGAGCCGCCACGCCCGCGAGCAATGTCCCGAAAGGAAGTGCGTCTTCAAAACGGGCTTTGTTTTTGCTGTCGTTTTCGGTTTTATAGTCGGAAGTGTAAAACGGCGGATTGCTGACAATCAAGTCATATCGTTCTTCGTCTTTCATTTCATCGGCGAATTCTTGAAACGAAGCATGGTAGCAAAAAAGTCGGTCGTTCCAAGGGCTGTTTTCAAAATTTTCGGTGCATTCTTCGTAAGCATCGGCATTGATTTCAACGGCATCAATTTGCTGGGCATCAGAGCGCTGGGCAATCATCAAAGCGATTATTCCCGTGCCGCTCCCTACATCAAGCACCGAAAACGGACGGTGGTCAAGTGGCGACCGCGCCCCGAGCAACACGCCGTCCGTGCCGATTTTCATAGCGGAACGCAACTGCATTACCGAAAATTGCTTGAAACGGAACACCATATTATACGAACAAAAATGCTTCGCCATTGGCTACCATAGTTGCAAAATCGCCTATGGTATTATCGCTCAGTTGCCGCATAAATTCGTGTTTGTACGGCTGTACAGAGTGGTGCATCGGGCAGGGTTGTTCTTCCGAGCAGAGTTTCAGTCCGAGAACGCAGTTCGTGAACTTGTCAATCCCATCGATGTGGTATACGATGCTAATTAGCGGAACGTCTTTTTCCTCATCGGAAAGCCAAAATCCGCCACCGGGACCTTTTGTCGAGCTAATCGCTTTTTTACGAGAAAGCGTCTGCAGTATTTTTGCCAGAAAAGGCGACGGAATCCGCAATGTTTCCGCAATTTCTTTAACACCGATTTTGCGGTTTTCGGAAGCGTTGACGGCAAGATATATAATGGCGTTGATAGCGTATTTACTTGAATTGGAAAGCATATGATAATTTTAATGTTGCAAAGCTATACATTTTTTAATAAATATAAAAAGATTTTTTTATCTAAATATGTATAAGGGCTATAAAAACATCTTATTTGCCAATCTAAAAGTGTGAACAAGCGAAATATCGCTGTAAAATTTACAGCATTTTCAGTTGTTTTCTGCATGAATTATGATTTGATTATGCTTTGGAAGTCAATGATTTGTAGAAAACAAATCCAAATCCTACAAAAAGCATGCAATGGAAAGGGAATAATCCGAAATCATTGAGGCGTATCGCACTGTACATTCCGAATAGGAAATAAAGCATCAACAAGAATTCGAATATCATATTGGGTGACAATTTCGTATTGATATATTTGTTGTCTTTCCATGAGTCGGTCAGGGTGCTGATGTTGAATTTCGGGGTGCGGACAAACTCACTTTTTTTGCCTGTGTGTCCTTCCAAAACAGCAATGGTATTGTGAAGTGAAAATCCTAAAGCTACTGAAAAGAACGCTACGAATAGTTTGATATAATCTACAAAATCATCGAAGGTTTTGCCTTGAATATTTTTGTAAGTTACCCAATAGCAGACAAATAGGATAATCGTACTGACAATGAAGAAGCTCGTTACCTCGAACACCCACGATAGGTGTCCGTACGTATTTTTGATATACAACATCGGGATACTGAGAATAGAAACGGTGAAAACCCACAGGAACATTGAGCTGTTCAAAAGGTGCATCACTCCGTGAAATTTGGTTTTGAAACCTATATTTTTGGACGAAAGCACTCTCGAAACCGATTTTTTGAAATTCTCAGCACCGCCTTTATTCCAACGGAATTGTTGCGAACGCGCCGCAGAAATGACGACAGGAAGTTCGGCAGGCGTTTCCACATCTTCTAAGTATTTGAATTTCCAATTTTTAAGCTGGGCACGGTAGCTAAGGTCGAGGTCTTCGGTGAGCGTATCGCCTTCCCAATTGCCGGCATCGTAAATACACTCTTTACGCCAAATGCCCGCGGTGCCGTTGAAATTAATAAAATGTCCTTTGGAATTCCTCCCTACTTGTTCGAGCGTAAAATGCACATCAAGTGCCATTGCTTGGATTTTCGTCAAAAGCGAATAATCGCGGTTGATGTGTCCCCAGCGGGTTTGTACCACACCAATTTCAGGGTCTTTGAAATAGATAACCGTTTTTTTGAGCCAATCCGATTTGGGCATGAAATCCGCATCAAAAATCGCAATAAAATCACCTTTGGCAATCGCCGTTCCTTCTTTGAGTGCCCCGGCTTTGAAGCCTTTTCGGTTTTCCCGACAGATATGCACAATGTCCAATCCTGTTTTTTGCAATTCGCTGACCAACAGAGCGGTTTCGGCAACCGATTCGTCCGTAGAATCGTCCAATACCTGGATTTCCAATTTGTTTTTAGGGTATTCGAGTTGGGCGATATTTTCCAACAAACGTTTTACCACATATTTTTCATTATAAAGAGGTAATTGGATGGTAACGTAAGGGATTTCTTTTGGGTCGAGCAGATTGTATCTTGGCGACTCATCATTTTGTCGCTTATGTTTTAGATAGTTGACAAGCAAATTGAGCATCGAGAGGCTGTACAGAAAGATAAGAACAAGTGCAATACTGTAGATAGCTACAACGGCATACGAGATGATAAGTTCCATAGATTTTTGATTTCTTTCATAAATGATTTGACGGTGCAAATATAGTATACTTTTCGATATGAGATATTTTTTTATTGATAAATATTTCAGGATTAACGGTTTTGCAGGAAGTATTATATTTCTGTATAGGTACGTGATTGTTAATTATTTATGAAATTGTAATGGTGGATGACGGTTGTAAAGTAAAAATAATTACATTTGCGATATAACAAATATAAATTAATTATTATGAAAAAAATTTTATTAGCATTTGCAGTAATCGGATTGTTTGCTGCGAAAGGACAAGCACAAAGTTCCTCGTTTGTCGGTTTTGAGGGCGACTGGGTAGTGGCAGGACAGTTCCGCTATCAGTCAGTTACGCCCGATGTGGGCGACAGTACTGCCGAGTACACCATTCTTCCGATTATTGCCTATGGTTTGCAATCGGATGTATTAGTGGGTGCCGGATTGGGCTACACACGCTCTGATGAGTACAACAATGCGTTTATTCTTCAGCCGTTGGTACGTAAATATTGGAATGTAGCGAATCGCTTTTATGTGTTCGGTCAGGGGTCTGTGCCGATTAATATTGGTAAAGAAACTAATAATAATTTCGCCTCGTTTGGCGTGTCTATCGCTCCAGGGCTTGATTATGTAGTAACGGACTGGCTTACTTTTGAGGTGATGTTTGATATTTTTAACCTTAACTATAAGTCGGTTAAAGACGGTAACAAAACATTCTTGTTCAATGCCAATCCTCTCAATGGTGAACGTGAATTTGGCACAATGACAGTAGGTGTGAAATTTATTTTGTAGTAGAAAAAAGTAGCACTAAAAGTAAAGAGGCGGTTTCTTTAAATGAGAAACTGCCTCTTGATTTTACACACATCAGTACCTTTTTCAAACTAAGGCAAATTCTTTTTTGACAGCTTCCACGTAATCCAATTTTTCCCATGTGAAAAGCTCCACTTCAATAGACCGCGAAGGCTCGTACGGTGAATGGAAAACTTTTGTAACCGTTTGCGGTTCGCGCCCCATGTGTCCGTAAGCGGCAGTTTCACTATAAATAGGATTTCGCAGTTTCAGCCGTTTTTCGATGTCGTAAGGTCGCAGCGTAAAGAGTTTTTGTAGTCTGCGAGCGATTTCGCCGTCGCTGAGGTTTACTTTGGCGCTTCCGTACGTATTCACATAAAGCCCTGTGGGTTCGGCAACCCCGATAGCATAGCTCACTTGTACGAGAATTTCGTCGGCGAGCCCGGCGGCAACCACATTTTTGGCAATATGGCGAGTCGCATACGCTGCACTTCTGTCTACTTTACTCGGGTCTTTTCCTGAAAAAGCACCGCCGCCGTGAGCTCCTTTGCCTCCATATGTATCTACAATGATTTTACGTCCCGTGAGCCCTGTATCGCCGTGAGGCCCCCCGATGACGAATATCCCCGTTGGGTTGATGTGATACACAATATCATTGTCAAAATAAGGAGCATATTGCGGATATTTTGCGATAACTCTCGGAATGAGAATTCCGGTAATATCTTTTTTGATTTTGGCAAGCATATTGGCTTCCGTATCAAAATCATCATGCTGTGTAGAGATGACTATCGTATTGATACGCTGTGGTTTGTTATCGTCCGAATATTCGAGCGTAACCTGGCTTTTGGCATCAGGACGCAGGTAGCCGATTTGGTGATTTTCCCGACGCAATTCCGCCAATTCTCTCAGTAACGCATGCGAAAGGTCGAGGGCGAGTGGCATATAATTTTCGGTTTCATTCGTCGCATAACCGAACATCATCCCTTGGTCGCCGGCTCCTTGTTCTTCAGGCTTTTGCCGGTCAACTCCTTGGTTAATATCGGGTGACTGCTCGTGAATTGCCGAAAGCACACCGCATGAGTTCGCTTCGAACATATACTCGCTCTTGGTATAGCCGATACGGCGGATGACATTGCGGGCAATCTGCTGTACATCAATGTACGTGTTTGATTTCACTTCGCCAGCCAAGATAACCTGACCGGTGGTAACGAGCGTTTCGCAAGCTACTTTCGAATGCGGGTCAAACGCCAGAAAATTATCAATTAAAGCATCGCTAATTTGGTCAGCGATTTTGTCGGGGTGCCCTTCAGAGACGGACTCGGAGGTAAATAAATATCCCATTTTCTATATAAATTTTAGAAAAGAAGATTTGAAAATACGACAAAAAACGTATTCACTGCTTTAGCATTTATCCGAACAATATCGGAAGGAGGTTGCAATCAGTCAAATCTTTCCTCTTGGTTAAACGGTCGCAAAGATACAAAAAGTTTTGGAATTGAGAGAAAAGTTGCGAGTTGTGTTTTACGGGGCAGATTCAACTAGCAAACGCAATTTTTGAGGTTACAAAGTTATAAAAAATTTCAAAAGGTTTTTCGTAGTCTAATAGGTCAAACGCACGAAATTAATTTTTCAAGATACCGATGTTGTAACTGGCTTTTAGCCTTCGTTTTTTTTACACTTAGTTTGTCGCCAGGATAGGATTTGACAATCTGTAACGCTAATTTTCGTATAACCGACAGGTTTTCAGCTGCATGTCCATTCCTTGCACGGCTGCCATCTTCCCTAAAACTGACGTCTAAATGCCAATGCAAATGGTTTTCGATACCCCAATGACCACGTGCCAAAGCATTGTAATACGCTGGATTTGAGAAACTTTCACTGCTGATGTAATACCCCGTTTCCTGTTTTTTATCATCACCGATAATCCGCTCGGAATTTATTTTAACAATCGTTTTCAATCCTGTCCATGGCTCGGAAGTTTCCGGCAAAAGACTGGTTT
>JAUNTM010000119.1 GCA_030538675.1 Capnocytophaga sp. | reverse complement strand
ATATGAATACATACGATGTAGTAGTAATAGGCTCGGGACCGGGCGGATACGTATCGGCAATCCGTGCCGCACAATTGGGCTTTAAAACGGCAATCGTTGAAAAATACAACGTACTTGGCGGTACGTGCCTGAATGTCGGTTGCATTCCGTCAAAAGCCTTGCTTGACTCGACCCACCATTACGAAGATGCCGCAAAACATTTTGAAGCACACGGCATTCAGATTGACGGCGAACTCAAATTCAGCCTCGAAAAAATGATAGCCCGAAAGCAAACCGTTGTTGACCAGACTACGGGCGGCATCAAATTTTTGATGGACAAAAACAAAATCGACGTGTATCACGGAGTGGGGTCGTTCGCCAGCAATACCGAAATCAACATTGCGGCTGCCGATGGTGCTTCCGAAAAAATAACGACAAAATACGCCGTTATCGCCACAGGTTCAAAACCATCGACCTTGCCTTTTATTTCGATTGACAAAGAACGCATCATCACTTCCACCGAAGCCTTGAAACTCACGGAAGTTCCCAAACACCTGATTGTCATCGGCGGAGGCGTTATCGGACTGGAATTGGGGCAGGTGTACCGCCGCTTGGGGGCGAATGTTTCCGTAGTGGAATATATGGACGGCATTATCCCGACGATGGACGGCGGTCTTGGAAAAGAACTCACCAAAGTGCTTAAAAAGCAAGGATTTAAGTTTTATACGGGACACAAAGTAAAAGAAGTAACCCGCAACGGCAATGCCGTAACGGTAAAAGCCGATGCCCCGAAAGGCGGCGAACTCGTATTGGAAGGCGATTACTGTTTGGTAGCCGTCGGGCGTCGTCCGTACACTGACGGTTTGGGCTTGGAAGCTGCCGGCGTACAGACCGATGAGCGGGGCAGGGTAGCGGTCAATGCCCATTTGCAGACCAACGTACCGAATATTTACGCTATTGGCGATGCGGTACGCGGAGCGATGCTTGCCCACAAAGCCGAAGAAGAAGGCGTATTTGTTGCCGAAACGTTGGCAGGACAAAAACCGCACATTGACTATAACCTGATACCGGGCGTGGTATATACGTGGCCGGAAGTGGCGGCGGTCGGTAAAACGGAAGAGCAGCTCAAACAGGAAGGCATTACGTACAAAGCTGGGCAATTCCCGATGCGTGCTTTGGGGCGTGCCAGAGCGAGTATGGACACGGACGGTTTTGTGAAAATTTTAGCCGATGCCGCCACCGATGAAGTGCTGGGCGTACATATGATAGGAGCGAGAGCCGCCGATATGATTGCCGAAGCCGTTACCGCGATGGAGTTCAAGGCAAGTGCCGAAGACATCTCTCGAATGAGCCACGCACACCCGACATTTACCGAAGCTATCAAAGAAGCCGCTTTGGCAGCCACCGAGAACCGTCCGTTGCACGTGTAAAGAAGAAATATTCAAAATTTTTACTCTTGATAATCAATAACTTAAATATTTATTTTTATTCATTTCAAATAAAAAACAACGTAATATTTGTTTAATCTAAATAAAATTCGTTCATTTGTCGAATAACATTTAATACCATTAAAAATGAAAAGAATTTTATTTTTTGCCTCATTAATTTTGGTGGGGTGTTCGAACAACGATTTAAAAGAACAGACTGACAGTTCTTTAATTTCAAATCAAGAAAAGACAATAAATGATTATGTGTCTATTGATTATCAGTACCAAGTCGGAGAAATAATTGGTGCTATCAACTATGGTCTTACCAATGCCTTGGTTTCAAAAGAAACAGAGGATAAATTTGGCAAGAAAATCCAAGTAAAAGAAATTGATTACACTCTTGCTGAAAAATTGACACTAGAAAAATTAAAATTGCCTTTTTCTGATGTAACAAGCAACAGAGTTACGGCTAAAACACAGTCTTCGGAAGAGAGTAATGAAGAGGTCGTGAGTGAAATTATAGAAGTCATGAGTGATAAAATGATGAACTATAATAACCAAATGCTTGGGTTGTTTTCAATCTTTGAAGAGGAAGAAAAAGAAGATGGCTGGGATACAGAAGAAGTAATCGGCGATTTGATAAGTAAATTTGATGTGTTACAAAATTCTATAATGAAAGATGAAGATTTGCAAGAATGGGAGAAAACAGCTTTATTAGCGAGCTTGATAACAAGTAAAGGCTTCTCAGCTTCTTTTGAAGAATTGTCAGAAAATATAAGTGCAGCCTCTGGGCAAACAGGTAAATTTTTCAAAAGAATTTGGAGAGGAGTTAAAAAGGTAGCGAGAGGTGTCGCAAATATAGTAGTTAGAACTGTTGCTGTTTCTGTACGTGCTACTATCCATGCGTTTGGAGGCATGATACATGGAGCAGGATTGTTAGGAGGAAGTGGAATATTAATGGCACCTTTTACAATGTTTGGCTGTGGTGTAGTAGGACATGTCTCAGGTTTTTTTGGAGGAGTTGTTAATAATTTCAACTGTGGTACATTTGATTTTAAGTGTATTCTAAAACATGAAGGCAAGTATATATGTGAAAAAAAAGAAGATTTTAGTTAAGAAAGAAAATAAAAATCAGTTAATTAATAATTGTTAAACATGAAAAGACTTTTACTAATTCTATTAATTCCGATAACTTTTATCGGGACGGCACAAACGGACAGAAAATACTCGGTGGAAATCACGGGGAATTTCGGAGTAGCATGGCTGACATCGTTTGAAAAAATAGATAATGCCTTGGCAGCGAGGAACTTTCCTGCTTTTGAGAGAAATATGAAAGTTATTCAAAAAGGCGGTGGCGTGCTTACTTTTCGCATCAACAAATGGGGTGTTATGCTGGGTAGTGGTTCTTCTATTTTAGAAACAAAAGCCGATGCTAATCGTTATTTTTACAACGGAACTATTGAAAATGAGTTCGTTGGCGTTTCATATGACTTGCTTTCCCACAAATGGTTTACTTTTTCGCCTTATGTAACTTTTGGTTATCAAGAGAATAAAACCTATTTGGATTACAAATTTGAGGACGGCGTTGTTCCTGTTTCTTTAAAAATTGAAGGAAAAGAAAGCAACGTTACCCTTGGTGGAAAGTTCTATTTCCGCTTTGCGAAATGGAGCGAAGAGCGTTGGCAGTTGTTTTTCAATGCCGATGTGCATTACACGCATTCGTTTGAAGGCACTTGGCGTTTGGATAACGAGCGTATAAATCCAAAAGATTTTAATCTTTCGCAAATAGGGACGCTTGCTGGCGTGTCATTGCGTTACAGATTATAGATTTCTCAAAAAAATAAAAACGGATTAGCGATGGTTAATCCGTTTTTTTTGTGTCAAAATTTACGATTGCAACTGTTTTTCCGGCGTAACTTTACAATAATTTATTCTTGAAAATCCGTAGGAAAACACTATCTTTACAGCGTTTTTTAAAAAATAAAAATATGATGCTACTGAATTTTGTTTGGAATCCGAGCCAAGTATTGTTTGATTTGGGTGTGATACAGATACGTTATTACAGCCTGATGTTTGTCATCGCTTTCGGTTTGGGTTGGTATCTGATGAAAAAAATATTCCTTAACGAAGGCAAAACCCTCGATAAGTTGGATACGCTTTTTGTTTACACCGTTTTGGCAACTTTGATAGGAGCGAGGCTGGGGCATTGTCTGTTTTACGATTGGGATTATTTCAAAGACCATATCATTGAAATTTTTCTTCCTATTCGGGAGAATCCAAACGCTAATATCTTTGGAATCAGTGGTTGGGAGCTTACAGGTTTTGCAGGATTGGCGAGCCACGGAGCAGCGGTAGGGATTATCATAGCGATGTTTTTCTATATAAGAAAATATAAGGACATAACCATTTCGTGGATATTAGACCGCATTGTTATTCCTGTGTCGATAGGTGGTGTATTTGTCCGATTAGGCAATTTTTTCAACTCGGAAATCAACGGAAAAATAGTTAGTGATGACTTTCCGCTCGGTGTGAAATTCGTACAAGGCGGCACGATTGGAGCAAAGCAGGCGATGACCATTAC
Source organism: Capnocytophaga sp. (assembly GCA_030538675.1). Lineage (GTDB taxonomy): Bacteria > Bacteroidota > Bacteroidia > Flavobacteriales > Flavobacteriaceae > Capnocytophaga. The sequence continues at coordinate 2,393 of JAUNTM010000119.1, read as the reverse complement.
CGGGCAACCCACCCCCGAAGCGGCGTATGATTTGATAGCCAAAGACCCGCGTCTAACCGAAGTACTGGCAACCATTCCGTACCAACATCCCGTGCAACTGTACGAAGCGTTCGGCTACTTTTTGCTCTTTTGGGTACTGTGGTATGTCTACTGGAAAACCGACAAACGCAAGCAGCCGTTTTTTATTTTCGGATTGTTTTTGGTGGTGCTGTGGAGCATCCGTTTTGTGGCGGAATACCTCAAAGAAAGTCAGGGCGGTTTTGAAAGTTCGCTCGGAATTTTCACGACGGGACAATGGCTCAGTATTCCGTTTATAATCGCGGGATTGTATTTGTTATTTAGGAAAACGGCGAAGTAAAGTTCTAAAAACAGTATCTTTGTAACGTAATAAAAAGCAAAATAATTATGGAAACAACATTTGTTACAGGCGAAAGAGTGCTTGTGTCCCCGCAGATTACAGGAGAGGTGGATTGGATAGAAGCTACCATTACAGAAATCGAAAATAATAAATTTGTTGGCATCGTAATCAATGTGATAACCGATGACGGAATTATGTTTTTTGAAAAACAAGATATGTTTAAACATCTAAGCGAAAGAGAGTTATGTACGCAATAGCGTTTGATTTAATTATTTCTGAATTAAAAAAGCATTACGGAAATCCTTATCATAATGCCTATTTTGAAGTAAAAAAAATACTTTCAAAAAATGGGTTTGAATGGATTCAAGGAAGCACTTACGCTACTGATGGAGACTTAAGAGTCCTTTTTAAAGCAATTGAAGAACTTAAAAAAATCCAATGGTTTTGCTTTTCAGTTAGAGATATAAGAGTTTTTAAAATAGAAGATTTTTCAAATTTTACAGAAGAATTTAAAAACGTATCTAATTGAAATAAACTGTCTTTTAAAAAGATAAAAAATAAAAAAAAATGAATTTTTTTAGAAAATATTTTGTGCATTTGGCACTGTTATTTGTCGGATTGGCATTGTTGGCGTACGTGATGCGGTATTTCGTTTTTGACGAAGAACAAAAATCCGTATCGCGAGAAATCCGTGAAGTCGAAATTGATTTTACGAAAGAAGGCGAACTCTCTGTATTTAAGGGAGATACCTTATTGAAAACATTGGATATAGAGTTTGCCGATACGCTTTCCGAACGTGAATTAGGGTTGATGTACCGCAAATCAATGGCGGAAAATCAAGGAATGCTTTTCATTTATCCTGACCAGCAGCCCGAACTTTCGTTTTATATGAAAAATACCTACATTCCGCTGGACATCATCTATATAAACAGCGAAATGCAAATCGTGAGTATCGTTCGTAACGCCAAACCGTTGGACGAAACTTCGTTACCTTCGGGTAAACCGGCACAGTACGTGTTGGAAATCAATGGCGGACGTGCCGCAGCGTGGGGAATTGAAGTTGGCGATACGGTAACTTACGAATAAAATCTTGACCGAATGGCTGAAGAAAAAGTAATTTTGGTGGACGAAAACGACCGTCCGATTGGCTTAATGCCGAAGATGGAAGCCCATGAAAAAGGCGTGTTACATCGGGCTTTTTCGGTTTTCATAATGAACCAAAAAGGCGAAATGATGTTGCAACAGCGGGCGTTGCACAAATACCATTCGCCCGGGCTTTGGACGAATACGTGTTGCAGCCACCAACGTGAAAACGAAAGTAACATCGAGGCCGGAAAACGCCGCTTACAAGAAGAAATGGGATTTTCGGCGGATTTGTCAGATGTGATTTCGTTCATCTACAAAGCTCCTTTTGACAACGGACTGACCGAACACGAGTATGACCACGTGCTACTCGGTTTTTACGACGGAAGCCCCAGCATCAATCCCGATGAAGTTGCCGATTGGAAATGGGAACTGCCCGAAAACGTGCGGAACGACATTGCCAAAAATCCTGAAAAATACACCGAATGGTTCAAAATTATCTTTGAAAAATTCTACGATTATTTGATGAAAACGTATTATGAAAGCAAAAGTTAGCCGAAAAGCACACTTCAACGCCGCCCACCGGTTGTACAAAAAAGAATGGAGCGATGCCGAAAACCAAAAAGTGTTCGGGCTGTGCAGCAATCCTAATTATCACGGACACAATTACGAACTCATCGTATCGGTTGAAGGCGAAATTGACCCCGAAACAGGTTTTGTTATTGATATGAAATTCTTAAAAGACATCATAAAAAAATACGTTGAAAAAGAATTCGACCATAAAAACCTAAATGTAGAAGTTGCTGAATTTCAGATAAGAAACCCAACGGCTGAGAATATTGCCGTAGCTATTTGGCATCGGCTTCGTCCGCATATCAATCCCGAATTATCGCTGGAAATCGTCCTGTACGAAACGCCTCGAAATTTTGTAACGTTTAGGAATTAGCCAATA
>JAUNTM010000118.1 GCA_030538675.1 Capnocytophaga sp. | reverse complement strand
AATCTGAAAAATTAGCCGCATAAAAAAAGCTGCCCTTTTCGGACAGCTTCTTTTTCTTTGCCCTAAAAATGGCAAAAAAAAGCGATGTTGGTCTTGTAAAAGTTTAGAGGGAAAAACAACGATTTAAATGTAAAAAGAGTGGGATTTTATTTACTTAGCACATTTATTTTTCTAACGAAAAATAGAGTTTTTTTAGCCATAAAGTGTATCCGATAATTTTAAAAGAAGAGAAGCTGCCCGGAAAGGACAGCTTCTTAAAACTATCGTTTTACACGTTAATCCTATTGCTGAAAAGTTGGTCTCCACCATTGCTTTTTTCCTCTTCGGATTAACAGGCACAATATAACAATTAATTTACGAAAAATCACCAACTATTTTTCAGTACATTACCTTTTTTGTTGGAACAAGCAGATAGCATTGAGCTTTTTCTCCCCTCTCCCTTGGAAATCGAAGATTCATCGAAACCAAAGTTTGAAATAATCAGAATGAGATAGAGGGGCTGGGGTGAGGGCTTACATCAACCTCACGTATAAATAAAAGAGGGTGTCCGAAAAGGTTATTTTTGAATAAAGTTGGGTTTTTAAATTGCTGAAAACAAGCGTTTTATATTTTAAAAAATCACTAAAATCAGACTTTTCGGACACCCTCTACGTTAAAAATTCAAATTATTATTTCAAACTTTCGCCCGAAACTTTTGACCAACCCGGATTTTGATACACTACCGACGATTCCAAATCGCCTTCGGTACGTGCCGTAAGGCGGAATGCGTCCATCGGGATAGGATGGGAATAATGCGCATCATTCCACTGGTATCCGTCAAAATAAAGGTTGTTGGCTTTGTTGCGTTGGTACGGACGCAGGTAAAGGCTTGACGATTGTGCCGATACGTTGCCGTCTGTATCACTTACTTTCAGGAGACTGTTGCCGCTGCTGTCTTTATACCAATCCTGCATTTCGCCCCAAATCTTAAATCCTTCAACTATGTACGGTGTCGTTTTGATTTGGTCCATTGACCGCCAGCGTTTCAAGTCTTGCCAACGCAATCCTTCGGCAATGAACTCGTTGCGGCGTTCACGGCGGATGTTGTACAGCGTTTTGTCAATCAGGTTTCCTGCGGAATACGCACCGAAATCGCCTGCTTTTTCCTTGTCCATATCGGTCGCTGCGATGGTATTGTTGAAATCGGTATCTACCCCGGCACGGTGGCGTAATGCTTGCCAATAGCTTGTGGAAGAACCGTCAAGCGAGCCGTCCAATTCGTAATTTGCCTCCATATAGTTGAGCAATGCTTCCGCTCCTCTGAACACTATCGACCCCGTAATGCCTACGTGGTGCGTAGTGGCATCGTTCGAATTGTAGTTCATTCCCTTTTTCAGCACGTAGCCCGTAGTGCTTCGGGTATCGTCGGCATCCAATATTTCGGGGGATGGAGCGTACACGGGATTTCCGTTTACATAATACACAATATCGCCTTTTATTTTGGTAAAAAGCTGCAAACGGTCATCGCGATTGTCAATCACTTTTTCGAGGTTATCATCGCCTGCATAGCCTGAACTTGCGGCATAAATAGGCAATCCGTTTTTCATCAAGAAGGATTCAACCAATCCTTTGGTATAGCCGGAACCGCCTGCATTACGTCCTATTGCCTGTTGGAAATTGTGCGTTTGTTCGGTTCTTGAATATTTACGGTAAAAAATAACTTCCGAGTAGGCTTCCATCGTATTGTCGGCAAACATCATGAAATAATCGTTTTGCGAAGCAAGCGTGGCACTTCTTCCCACCCGGTTTCCCGAATTTGCTACGAGATTATTGACCATTTTGTCGGCAACCACTTTAGCGGCATTTTTGGCTTCTTGAAGGAAGAACCGGCTTTCGGCATCAATATCAATCGTAAATCCGGAAAGATAATCCGCCGTAGCTCCCGGCCAGCCTGTACCGCCCGGCACTTGCGATGTGCCTTTGTGGTATTTGAGCCACGTACCTTCGTACAATGCCACTCGTGATTTCAGCAGATAAGCAGCGTCTTTGCTCAGCCTGTTTTTGCCGTTAGGCGAAGCCTCCGAAAGGAATTCGATGGCTTTGTCCAAATCCGAGAGGATAAAGCGTGCCACTTCATTGCGGGGACGGCGTTTGCTGCTTTCTACTAAGGCTTCCCGCTCGTCGGGCAATACCGTAGTAATAATCGGAAAATCACCGAACGAACGCAGTTTTGAGAAGTAGATGTTGGCTCTCAGCAGGTACATCTCACCGATATAGTGGCGGATGTTGGATATGTTTCCTTGTATTTGTCCGCTTTCGTATTTGTTCAATACGTTTTCGAAGAAATAATTACAGCTCCGTATGGTATTGAAGTTCCATTCGTCGTCGGTTGTTCCTACACGCCATTCGCCCGGCATCCACCGGGCATTTCCGCTTGGACCTGCCTGATTGTCGGTAGCATCGTCATTTCTGTAGATAGAAAGTCCGTACTGCCCGGGACCGATAGTGGCAAAGTTAGCGCTGGGATACAAATTGATAGAATAGCTCGCCAAGTCGCTTTCGCTGTAGAAAAATACTTCGGGCGTTACTTGGTCTAAGGGTTCTCTGTCCAGAAAATCATTGCAGGCGGTCAATGCCAAGACGCTGATTCCGAGTATCAGTTTATGTTGTATGTATCGTTTCATTTTTATTCGATTTAGAAAGTTATATTTACGCCGAGTGACCATGTTTTGGAAAGCGGATAGGTTTTAGCTCCTTCGTTTCCGTAACCGATGCCGAGCATTTCGGGGTCATAGAGTTTGCTCAGTTTGGTAAAAGTCATTACGTTCTCGCCCGATACGTAGATGCGGCAATTTTCCAATCCTGTGTTGGCAAGCATTTCTCGTGGAATGCTGTAACCGACCTGTACGTTTTTCACACGCAAGTACGAAGCATCTTGCAGATAACGGGTTTGCGTTTGGCGGTTTCTGTTACCACCTCCACTCCAGTCTGCACGCGGATAGTAGCTGTCCGTATTCAGTCCGAGCGGATGGTTCGGGTCATCACGGAAGTAATCCAAATGCTCTTGGAATACGACGGTCTGCCATTTGCCGCCACTTGCTCCCCAGAAGTACGAGCCGCCTGTGGCATAATCCCTTTTGCCGACCCCTTGCAGGAAGAGGCGGGCATCGAAGCCTTTGTAAGCGGCATCGAGCGTGATACCGTAGTTGTAGCGGGCGGTGCTGTTACCTATGATAGAAAGGTCGCCGGAGTTCCCCAAACGGTTCTCGCCATTGGATACGGCTCCGTCGCCGTCGAGGTCGGCATACATGATATCGCCCGCACTCCAGTTGCTGCCCAATCGGTTTTGGTTGGTCGTTGCCAGATGGGCATCCATTTCGGCTTGTGTTTTGGCAATCCCGATGGTGGTGTATCCCCAAATTTCGCCTACGTAACGACCTTCATACCATTGGTTCAAATTAAAAGAAGGATTCGGATATTTCAATATTTTCTGGCGTGCATCGGATAACAGAACGGCAACTCCGTAGCTGAAATCGTCGCCGATACGGTCTCTCCAACTCAGGCTGAGTTCAAATCCCGATGAAACCATGTCGGCATTGTTCGTTTTCGGAACGGCGATACCGAGTGTGGGCGGTAGTTCGGGGGCAGGTCCGATCATATTGTCCGTATATCGTTTGAAATAATCGAATGTGGCTGTCAATCGGTTGTTCAGTGCCGTAACATCAAGCCCTATATTCCAAGAACGGATGGTTTCCCAAGTGAGAAGACTGCTGACCAATGCCGGTTGTCCGGAAATATTCGGACGGGTTTCGCCCAATATCCACTGTCCGGCATTTTGCCAGATGCCCATGCTTGAGTAGAACGGATACCAATTGTTCATGTTTTGGTTGCCCAATTCGCCCCATGAAGCTCTCAATTTGAGTGTGCTTACAGCGTCCTGCATCGGTTCCCAAAAATTTTCTTGAGCGATGTTCCACCCTGCCGATACCGACGGGAAGAATTTCCAGCGTTGGTCTTTCAAGAAGCGGCTCGTACCGTCGTACCGTCCGTTGACTTCCAGCAGATAGCGTCCTTTATAATTGTAATTGACCCTGCCGAAGAAGCCTGCGGTAGCCCAATGTCCGTAACCGCCGTTCGTAATTCTCGGGTTGGTTGTGGTTTTGTCAAGCACGGGAACCATCGGGCTGATGATGCCCTGCCGTGAAGCCCCCAAATTACGGCTTTTGAGCAATTCCGACTGGAATCCTGCCATGAATTTAAACTCGTGTCCGCCGTCCAAATCCAACGAATAGTTGCTGTAAATGTTAGGATTGAAGAAATTGTCTTTATACACGTATTCCGAAACGGCACTGTTCTGATTTTCAATGACAAACGGCACTCTACTGGCATCGTATGCGTAGGTGGTCAGATAATCGTTATGGAGAAATTCATTGTAAGTTTTGTAGTTGAATTCCGCAATCAAGTTCCAATTGCCGGTAATGTCAAATGTGGAGGAAAGCTGCATGTAGAGCCAGTCTTTTTCCGATTTCTGCCGACCGCCTTCGGTAAGTTGCAATACTTTACTTTCTTGTGTGAAATAGCCGTTCGGGTCTTTCAACGGAATGATAGGCCAATAGCGGATAATATCGTGGAAGAACACGGCATTGTGCTGCAAGTAAGAAGGTGCTTCGTAATTCTCACGGACGAAACGGGTGCTGTACCCGACAGAAAAACGCTTGCTCAATTGGGCGTTAATCTTGCCTGTCAGCGAATAACGGTCAAAACTTTCGGGGGCATAGCGGAAAAGACCGTCCCTATCCAAAAAGTTCGCCGAAAGGTAATATTGGCTTTTGTCCGTACCACCGCTTACACTAAGGTTGTGTTCTTTAGAATACGCCGTTTTCTTGTAATGCTCATCTATCCAGTTGGTATTGGCGACAGGCAGCAAAGCGGCATCATCCCACATTTCCCAACGGTTGACCGAGTTGACAAACGCATATTGGGTTCTGGTTCCGTTTTGGAAATCGAGGATTTGCTGTAATTTTTCATCACTGAATTGTGTTCCGCCTACATCGGCATCGTTGAAGTAGAGTGCAAATGAATAAGAATCAGCCATTTTCGGGCGGACGATGGGCGAATCGGCACGTAGGCTCGAAGAATAATTTACGCTCACTCTGCCGTCTTTTCCCTTTTTGGTCGTAATCAAAATAACGCCGAAAGGAGCGCGTGAACCGTAAATAGACGATGCTGCGGCATCTTTTAAAATAGAAATATTTTCGATGTCATTGGGATTGAGGGCGTTCATATTTCCCTCCATTCCGTCAATGAGGACGAGCGGTCCGGAAGTAGAACCGTCGCCAATGGTTCCCGTACCGCGGACGTTGATAGAGCGGGTGGCGTTGAGCTGTCCGCCGACGTTTGAAGTGCTGATGTTGAGTCCCGGTACAATCCCTTGTAAGGCTTCCGTTACGGTCGACACCGGACGCGATGCCAATGCTTTTGAATCAACAGAAGTAACCGCTCCTGTGAGGTTTACTTTTTTCTGCGTACCAAAGCCGACGACCACCACTTCATCGAGCTGCTGGGTGTCTTCTTTAAGCAACACGTTGATTGTCAGTCGATTACCCCCCCCCACGGATATTTCTTGTGGAACAAATCCGATGGAAGTGAATACCAATACTTCACCACTTTGGGCTTCGATTTGGTATTTTCCGTCAAAATCCGTCGCAACACCTCGGGTTGTACCTTTTACCAGTACGCTTACGCCCGGTATCGGACTGTTGCTTTCGTCCGTAACTACACCGGAAACGGACACTTGTGCCAATAGCGGAAATATGCCGAACAGCACAAGCAGATAAAAAATTTTCATCTTCATAATGATTATTTTTTAATGGTTAATTAATGTTTAAGTTTACGCAAAGTCGTTTTGCATTACAAAGGTATTTATTTTCCTTAAATAAAGTCTGTGAAGTCTTTATTTTTCACGATTGATATGCAATATTTTGCATCATTGAGGAGTAAATTTCTTGCAAAATAAAGCTTTATTGCGTAAATTAGAATAAGTATAAATTACATATTTTCATTTTAAAGCAATGTTTGTTGTGAATGAAGTAGTAAAATGGCTATTTTCTACATGAAACTGCCAAGTATACGAAAAAATCTTAAAATAACATGAGCTCGATGTAACAAGTTGTTGATTATTAGCATCTTATTTTCGCGGGAACCCTCACCCCCAACCCCTAACACTTCCTCGCTTTCGCTCACATAAGGGAGAGGGGAGAAAAAGCTCAATGCTATCCGAGTGGCTCCCCTCTCCCTTGGAAATCGAAGATTCATCGAAACCAAAGTTTGAAATAATCAGAATGAGATAGAGGGGTTGGGGGTGAGGGAATTAAAGCGTTGATTTACAATATTTTCTTATATCGAACTCACGT
>JAUNTM010000012.1:11445-42875 GCA_030538675.1 Capnocytophaga sp. | reverse complement strand
ATTTCCTATTGGCTATCCCCTAACCCCTAACCCCTATTCCCTATTTCAATAAAAATCCTTACCTTTGCCCTTTATTCTTCATCAGGAAAATGGCAAAAAAAACATCGTCAAAGAGCGAAATTCTTATTAAAGGTGCTCATTTGCACAATCTTAAAAATATTACGGTAGGCATTCCCCGCAATAAGCTTGTGGTCATAACGGGGCTTTCGGGTTCGGGTAAATCAAGTTTGGCGTTTGATACGCTTTATGCCGAAGGACAACGCCGTTATGTAGAAAGCCTTTCGTCATACGCACGTCAGTTTTTGGGCAGGTTGGACAAGCCTAAAGTAGATACTATTGAAGGGATTGCCCCGGCAATCGCCATCGAGCAGAAAGTCAATACGTCCAATCCTCGCTCGACAGTAGGAACCTCTACGGAAGTGTATGATTATATGAAATTGTTGTACGCTCGCATCGGTCGTACTTTTTCACCTGTTTCAGGACGTGAAGTCAAGAAGCACTCTGTTTCCGATGTGGTTGATGCGGTTGTCAATTATCCTGAGAATACAAAATTATTATTGCTCTCGCCGGTACACATTCCCGAAGGGCGGAGTGTAGCCCAAACGTTGCAAATACTGGCACAACAAGGATTTGCCCGTATTTTTCAAAATGGGAAAGTATGGCGTATTGATGAAGCGGAAGCGTTGGATGGCAGCGGCTTCATGCTTGTGGTCGACCGTATTATTGTCCGCTCTGGCGAAGATTTTGCCCACCGGATATCCGATGCGGTTGATACGGCGTTTTTTGAAGGAAAAGGCAGTTGTGTCATTCATGAGGTAGAAAATGGTGCTGAGCATTTGTATAGTAACAAATTTGAATTGGACGGCATCGAGTTTTTGGAGCCTAACGTACATTTGTTCAGCTTTAACAATCCGTATGGTGCGTGTCCGCATTGCGATGGATATGGCGATGTCATCGGGTTGGATGAAGATCTGATAGTTCCCAATACAGGACTATCGGTGTACGAAAATTGTATTTATCCGTGGCGTGGCGAAACGATGTCGTGGTTTCGCGACCAATTGGTCAATAATGCGTACAAGTTTGATTTTCCCGTGCACAAGCCTTGGTTTGAGCTCACCGCAGCACAGAAAAAATTGGTGTGGAAAGGCAATCAATATTTCGAGGGGTTGGATAGTTTTTTCAAAGAATTGGAAGAAAAAAACTACAAAATCCAAAACCGTGTGATGTTGGCTCGCTATCGCGGAAAAACGCGCTGTGCCGTTTGTGAAGGGAAACGCCTTCGGAAAGAGGCAAATTACGTGCAGATAAACGGTAAAAGCATCTCGGAATTGGTGGAAATTCCAATTGGCAAATTGCAAGATTTTTTTAAAAACATCAGTTTGACCGAATACGAACATAACGTTGCCAAACGCTTGCTGACCGAAATCGGGAATCGCTTGCATTTTTTGTCAGATGTGGGGCTTAGTTACTTGACTATCAATAGAAAATCCAATACTTTGTCAGGGGGTGAAAGCCAGCGCATCAATTTGGCAACCTCACTCGGGAGCAGCCTCGTAGGCTCAATGTACATCTTGGATGAGCCGAGCATCGGTTTGCATCCGAAAGATACCGAAAAACTCATCAGGGTATTACAATCACTTCGCGACTTGGGCAACACGGTCATCGTGGTGGAGCATGACGAAGATATCATGAAAACCGCCGACTACATCATAGATATTGGTCCTGAAGCAGGAACAAGCGGCGGCTATGTAACAGCCCAAGGGACGTATGAACAAATCCTTAAAGCCGATTCGTTAACCGCCGATTATCTCAACGGAAAACGCGTGATAGAAGTCCCCGAAAAACGGCGTACCTCGCCACATTATATATCGCTCATAGGGTGTCGGGAACACAATCTGAAGAATATTGATGTAACGCTTCCGCTGGATATGCTCACGGTTATCACAGGCGTGTCGGGTAGCGGGAAATCCACGCTTATCAAAAAAATATTGTACCCTGCGATGCTCAAAGAATTGCAAATCAATGCCGATAAAGCAGGGCAATTCACGCGGATTGAAGGGAAATACAAGCACATACAATCGGTAGAATTTGTCGACCAAAATCCTATCGGGAAGTCGTCGCGCTCCAATCCTGTTACATACATCAAGGCGTATGACGATATTAGAAATCTGTTTGCCAATCAAAAAATAGCCAAATTGCGCAATTTCCAACCCAAACATTTTTCGTTCAATGTTGATGGCGGACGCTGCGAAATGTGTAAAGGCGAGGGCGAAACAACGGTGGAAATGCAGTTCATGGCCGATGTGCATCTTACTTGCGAAGCCTGCGGCGGAAAGCGTTTTAAGAAAGAAGTGTTGGATGTTACTTTTGAAGGAAAAAATATTGATGACATTCTCAACACAACGATTGATGATGCGGTTGTTTTTTTTGAAAAACACAAGCAATCCAAAATTGTATCGAAGCTCAAACCGTTGCAAGCCGTTGGTTTGGGCTATGTTACGCTCGGACAATCCTCGTCGACGCTTTCGGGAGGCGAAGCACAACGCATCAAATTAGCCTCGTTTCTCATCAAATCGGAAAGCAAAGAAAAAGTCCTCTTTATATTTGACGAACCCACTACGGGATTGCATTTCCACGATATTCAAAAACTGTTGAAATCGTTTGAGGCATTGATCGAAAAAGGCCATTCCATTATGGTCATCGAACACAATCTCGATATGATAAAATGTGCTGATTATGTGATTGACCTTGGGCGTGATGGCGGCGACCTCGGGGGCAATCTCATCGCTGAAGGAACCCCCGAACAAGTAGCTCAAACCGCCGAAAGTTATACAGGGCAGAGCTTAGCATCCAAACTTTTTGGGTAATGTCCGTGATGATAAACCGGACGGTTTAACAGGTACTTGTAAAATGATTATTTCAGCCAATCGGCAAATTGTTTGCGGAATTTTTTCATTTTCGGGGCGATGTTTTCGCTGCAATATATTTTATCGGGATAGAGTGCGAAATAGTTATCATGATACTCCTCGGCAGGATAAAAATTGCTCAGCGGCACGATTTCGGTAACATAGACACCTTTCCACAAATCCGTTTGCTGGGATTCTTTTTTGGATTTGTTGGCCAATTTGCGTTGATAATCATTATGGTAGAATATGGAGGAACGATATTGCGTGCCGTGGTCAACGCCTTGCCGGTTCAAGGTAGTAGGGTTGTGCGTATGCCACAGCACGGTAAGTAATTGCTCGTAAGAGATGATAGCGGGGTCGTATATAATTCGGAGCACTTCGGCATGTCCTGTTTCGCCGGTACATACATCTTTATAGCTTGGGTTTACCGTGTGTCCGCCTGCATAGCCCGATTTGACCGAAACGACGCCTTTGAGCTGGTCAAAAACGGCTTCTACGCACCAAAAACATCCTGCGGCAAACGTAGCTTCTTTGTATTTATTGTTGGCACTATAGTTTTTCATAATCATCAAAAGGTTAAATTATTCCGCAAATATATAAAAAGATGATAAAAGTAAATATTGATAGTAAGTACTAAAAATGTTTTTGGGACAGAAAGATGTTTTTTTTAACAAATAAATAAAGATATTCATGCTGTTTTTTAAAATAAAATACTATCTTTATCGTTTCAAAAAAATAAAAATAATGAAGCAGCTACACTTAGTTCGCCATGCCAAATCGTCATGGGATTTGCCGTTGGATGACCGCAAGCGTCCCTTGGCAACACGCGGTATCAATGATGCTCATTTGGTATGCAAGGCACTTGAGCCGGATTGGCAAGTTCCCGAAGCTATTTTTGTAAGTCCGTCGGTGCGTACCCGTGAGACATCGGCTATTTTTGTCAATGAATTGAAGATGCAAGCCGTTCCGTTTTTTATCGAAAACGATTTGTATGATTTTTCGGGCGAATATCTCATCCGCACGCTGGAAGACGTGGATGATTGTTACCAAAACATTATGATTTTCGGGCATAATGAAGCCGTTACGTATTTTACAAACCGATTTTCAAGTACTTACGTGGACAATGTGCCAACGTGCGGGTATTTATTTTTTCAATTTGATATTGATTGTTGGAAAGATTTAAGAAAAGGTGTACTTTTACGGAAAATTTTCCCTAAAGAGTTACGATAATGGCAGTAAGAAGCAAAAATAAATACATCAATAGAGAGATTAGTTGGTTGAAATTCAACGCACGAGTACTTCAAGAAGCCGCCGATAAGTCCGTGCCTTTGCTGGAACGCTTGCGTTTTGCGGGTATTTTTTCCAATAATTTGGACGAATTTTTCAAGGTACGTTACGCAACCGTAAAGCGTATCGCGATGGACGAAGAAGAAAACCACACCGAATTGGGCGTTCATGCCAAAGAATTGCTGGAAGAAATCACCAAAGAAGTTATCCAACTGCAAGAGCAGAGCTTGAACATCATCAATTCGATTACTCGCGAACTTGAAAAAGAAAAAATATTCATTGTCAATGAAAAACAATTGCTGGCAGCCCATGAGCAGTTTGTCAAAGATTATTTTTTGGCAAAAGTAAGCCCCGTGCTGTTCACCATTATCCTCAATGATTTGGAAGCGTTCCCCGAGCTCAAAGATGACATTGCTTACCTCGCCGTAAAGATGACGCTCAAAGACGAACAAAAACCATCGGGCATACAGCGTTTTTTTTCGTCGATAATTTACAAAGAAAAAATACAGTACGCACTCATCGAACTACCCGCTACGCTCGACCGTTTTGTAGAGTTGCCGCAGATTGACGACAAGCATTATATCATCATGATTGATGATGTCATCCGTTTTTGCCTGCATAAGATTTTCAATATTTTCAATTACGAATCCATTTCGGCACACATGGTCAAGATAACCCGCGATGCCGAGTTGGATATGGACGATGACTTGAGCAAAAGTTTTGTTGAAAAAATATCGTCAAGCGTGAAAGACCGCCGGCGTGGCGAGCCCGTGCGCATCGTTTACGACAAAGAAATAGGCAAAGATACCTTGCAGTTCTTGTTTGAGAAAATGCACATCGAAGCCACCGACAGCGTCATCCCGGGCGGAAGGTACCACAACCGCCGTGATTATATGGGATTTCCGAGCATGGGACGCAAAGACCTCACGTACGCCCCCATCATACCGTTGCCCGTTAAAGGGCTGAATATGGAAGGAAGTCTGCTGAAGAAAATTGCCCAAAAAGACTATTTGCAATTCGCACCGTACCACACATTTTCCAATATCGTGTGGTTTTTGCGGGAAGCGGCTCTTGACCCCAAAGTCAAATCGGTGAAAATAACGATTTATCGTCTGGCGAAAAATTCACAGATAGCTAGTTCGCTTATCAATGCGGTCAAAAACGGTAAAAAAGTAACCGTGCAAATCGAATTGCAAGCTCGTTTTGACGAAGAATCCAATATTAAATACGCCGAACAGCTCAAAGCCGAAGGAGTTAAACTTATTTTCGGCGTGCCGGGACTCAAAGTACACAGCAAAATATGCGTGGTAGAACGCGAAGAGGGCAAGGATATAAAGCGGTACGGTTTTGTCAGTACGGGGAATTTCAACGAATCCACCGCACGTATTTATACCGATTATACACTTTTTACAGCCAATCAGGAGATATTGAAGGAAGTCAATAAAGTGTTTAACTTCTTTGATACGACTTACAAAATACAGCGATACAAGCATCTTATCGTGTCGCCCCATTACACCCGTAAGGCTTTTTCGAAACTCATTGACGCCGAAATCGAACAAGCCAAAGCAGGCAGACCGGCTTTTATCAAGCTGAAAATGAACAGCCTTACGAGCTACAAAATGGTGGACAAACTCTATGAAGCGAGTAGGGCAGGGGTCAAAATCCAGATGATTATCCGAGGAATTTGCTGTTTGATACCCGGCGTACCCGGAATGAGCGAAAATATTGAAGTCATCAGTATTGTGGATAAATTCTTGGAACATCCGCGACTGTATATTTTCGGCAACGGAGGCAAGCCGAAGTATTACATTTCGTCAGCCGATTGGATGACCCGCAATATCGACTACCGGGTAGAAGTGAGTTGCCCTGTTTATGACCCCGATATCCAAAAAGAACTGATGGAAACCTTTGATATTGGTTGGGCAGACAATGTTAAAGCGCGCATCATATCTGAAAAACAAGACAATGCGTATCGCAAAAACCACAAAGCCAAATTGCGTTCGCAAATAGCTACGTACGAATATTATTTGAAAAAGGAAGTTGGACGCTAAAGTTTTAAAAAAAGAAAAGTTTTAAGTCTTTAAAAAATATGAAAATACGCAAATTAGGAGCCATTGATATAGGCTCAAACGGAGTGCGATTACTGATTGCTAACATTTTGGAAATGAATGGAAAGCCCCCCATATTTAGCAAAAACAGTTTGGTGCGGATGCCGATACGTTTGGGTGCAGATGTGTTTCTTGACGGGCAGATTTCCGATGAAAATGCTTCACGGCTTTCCGATGCGATGAAGGCGTTCGAGCTTATCATGAAGGTCAATAAAGTCGAGAGATACATGGCATGTGCCACTTCGGCAATGCGTGAAGCCGTAAACGGACAAGAAGTTGCCGACAAGATAAAGCAAGATACAGGCGTGGAAATCCGTATTATCGAAGGTGCCGAAGAAGCCGCTATCATCGCCTCGACCGATTTGCACAGCATGATTAAAGAAGACAAAACGTATCTTTACATCGATGTAGGCGGTGGTAGTACCGAATTTACCATATTTGCCAAGGGCGAAGTAGCCGCTTCGCGTTCGTTTCCAATAGGAACGGTACGCTTGCTCGATGATATGGTCAGTACCAAAATGTGGAAAGAAGCTGAAAATTGGGTCAAAGACAATACCAAAAAATATGACAAAATTGACGCTATCGGGTCAGGAGGCAATATCAACCGTATTTTTAAAGATTCCGGACGAAAGAAAGACCAACCGCTGACATACAAATACTTATCCGACCAATCCAAATATCTGTCATCCTATACTTTTGAGGAACGCATTCGCGATTTGGGCTACAATGCCGACCGGGCTGATGTTATCGTTCATGCTGTCAAAATATATATCAATGCGATGAAGTGGTGCAAATCCAAACATATTTACGTTCCGAAAATCGGACTTTCGGACGGTATCATCAAAAGAATGTACACCCAGCAAAAGTAATTATTGTTGAAAAAGCGGATAAGAAATCGTAGTATTTATCCGCTTTTTTTGATGAGTTTGCCGTCGGTTTACTTTTACGTAAGCATTCCGCCGTCTACATTGAGGACTTGCCCTGTAACGTATGCACTCATATCCGAAGCCAGAAAGACACACGCATTGGCGACATCTTCAGGTGTTCCACCACGCTTGAGCGGAATGCCTTCACGCCATCCTTGGATAACTTTTTCGTCGAGTTTGGCGGTCATTTCCGTTTCTATAAAGCCGGGAGCAATAGCGTTGCAACGGATATTGCGAGAGCCCAATTCGAGCGCGATAGATTTGGTAAAGCCAATGATTCCCGCTTTGGAAGCTGCGTAGTTGGACTGCCCGGCATTGCCTTTTACGCCTACCACACTACTCATATTGATGATGCTTCCTTTGCGTTGTTTGAGCATCGTACGCTGTACGGCCTTGGTCATGTTAAAAACCGATTTGAGATTTACCTCGATAACCGTATCAAAATCCTCTTCGCTAATACGCATCAGCAAGTTGTCTTTGGTAATTCCCGCATTATTGACCAATACATCAATACTTCCAAATTCGGCAAGAACTTCGTCGGCAAGTACTTGGGCTTCAGCGAAATCGGCAGCATTGCTTTTGTAACCTTTAGCTTTTACACCGAGAGCCGTCAGTTCTTTTTCCAATTCGTTGGCGGCTTCTACCGATGCGCTGTATGTGAATGCTACATTGGCACCTTGCTTCGCAAATACTTCTGCGATACCTCGGCCGATACCTCGGCTTGCTCCTGTAATGATCGTTGTTTTTCCTTCTAATAATTTCATTTTC
This sequence comes from Capnocytophaga sp., assembly GCA_030538675.1. Classification (GTDB taxonomy): domain Bacteria; phylum Bacteroidota; class Bacteroidia; order Flavobacteriales; family Flavobacteriaceae; genus Capnocytophaga. The sequence goes on along the minus strand of JAUNTM010000012.1, from coordinate 34,880 downwards.
AATTTTTTAATAAAAATAAATACACGGTAACGCTTTTTCAAGATAAGCGTACAAAATCCAAAGATACGAAAGATTTTAATTTGTCAAGTGAAAAAAGAATTACATTTTAAAAATGGATTGAAGTTCTATTGCATTCTTTTTAATAATTGCGTATCTTCGTTACTTGAAGTGTATTTAATAACAGTCGAATGATTTAGTTCCAATAACGATGTTTACAATTTTGAAGCCATTAGCCCAACAACATTTTCTTTTTTGTGTTTTCCTTCTTTGTGTTATAACTGTCCAATCACAAAAGAAATCAGACCAAGCCTTGTCGTCTATCACTCGTGAGGTTGCCGAAGCCCATGTGTATTTCCTGTCCGATGATTTGCTCGAAGGGCGAGAATCGGGTATGCGGGGAAGCCGTATAGCACGTAATTATATCGTAGCCCAGTTGCGTCAATATGGAGTGTTGCCGTTGTTGGATGATGGATATTTACAACATTTTGAGGCGTATCGGGTAGACAATCAATCCAAAGAAAACAAACGCTACACGGTCAATGACTCACTTGCCGCAATCATCTCTAAGCGAACGCATTATCGACTTTCGATGGCGAATGTATTAGGGGTTATTTATGGGGAAAATCCTAATGAATGGGTCGTTATAGGGGCTCATTACGACCATTTGGGAACAGACCCGTATCTACATGGCGACACTATCTACAATGGTGCCGATGACAATGCTTCAGGAGTGTCTGCGGTCTTACAGCTTGCCAAAGCCTTTTCGCTTGAATCCCAAAAACCCAGGCGGAATATCATTTTTGCATTTTGGGACGGCGAAGAGCGAGGGTTGTTAGGGTCGGAATATTTTGTATCGCATTGTGATTTTCTTCCACAAATAACTACGTATCTTAATTATGATATGATTGGCAGAAACAACCGTGCCGAAGAGCCCGAATATTTGGTCTATTTTTACACCGCATCGTATCCTGATTTTGGTTTGTGGCTCAAAGATGACATCAAAACATACGCTTTGGCATTACAACCCGATTATCGCCCATGGGACAATCCTATCGGTGGAAGTGATAACAGCTCGTTTGCAAAGTATGGCATTCCTATTATTTGGTACCATACCGACGGGCATGCGGATTATCATCAGCCGACCGACCATGCCGACCGATTGAATTGGGCAAAACTGACCGACATCACAAAAGCCTCTTTCTTAGCCGCAAGACGATTGGCAAATGACGAAATTCAAAAATAAATGAGGCAACCGCCCGGCTATGAGGGTTTTGCACTGAAAATTCAGTTACGGCAGGTTGACTTCAGTACATGGGCGTATGAAACAGATACTAAAAAATCGTATATTTGCGTTCAAAATATTTTTTATGGAAAGCATCATACCGATTATTATTGCCGTTGTGTTTTTAGGTTTGGGTTATTTGTTAGGGTTTCATTTTCAGAGAGTTAAGACGAATGCCGTCATTGTTTCGGCAAAAGAAAAAGAGGAATTGCAACAGCAAATAGCAGCTGACGTAGAGCGGCGATTGGCAAGCGAAACGCAAGCGAAAGAGAGTCTCCGCAGGGAGAAAGAAGGCTTGGTATTGCAAGTGGCAAAATCGGAATCGGAGCGGGACGGACTTTTGTTAAAGCTCAATGAACAAACCCGCGAAACCGAACGGTTGCAAGAGAAATTCACTAAAGAATTTGAGAACTTAGCCAATAAGATTTTAGAAGAAAAATCATCAAAATTCACAGCCCAAAACAGCGAAAATCTCAAAAACATTTTGCATCCGTTGCAGGAAAAAATCAAGGATTTCGAACAAAAAGTAGAGTTTTCCCAAAAAGAAAATATCAGTATTCATTCCGCTTTAAAACAGCAACTTACGGATTTGCAAAATCAAAACGTAAAAATCACCAAAGAAGCCGAAAACCTTACCAAAGCGCTCAAAGGTGATAGCAAAATACAAGGAAATTGGGGCGAATTGGTACTCGAAAAAGTCCTCGAAAAGTCAAATTTGGAAAAAGGACGTGAATATACCGTGCAAGAATCATTCGCCCGTGAAGACGGTACAAGGGTAATTCCCGATGTGGTCATTCATCTGCCCGATGGCAAAAAAATGATAGTCGATTCCAAGGTGTCGCTTACCGATTACGAACGCTACGTGAATGCTGATGATGACGACAAACCGCTCTATCTGAAACAGCACATCAATTCGATAAAGCGGCATGCCGACCAGCTGTCCGACAAAAAATATGAAGACCTATACGGGATGCAAAGCCCCGATTTTGTACTGATGTTTGTGCCTGTCGAGCCTGCGTTTGCAGTAGCCGTCCAGAATGATAACTCGTTGTATAACAAGGCTTTTTCGCAGAATGTAATCATCGTAACACCAACTACCTTGCTCGCCACATTACGCACTATCGACAGTATGTGGACGAACCAAAAACAACAAGAAAACGCATTCGAAATATCACGGCAAGCGGGAGCGTTATACGATAAATTTGAAGGGTTTATTGCCGATTTGATAAAAATAGGCAAAAAAATGGACGAAGCCAAAACAGAATACGGCAATGCGATGAACAAATTAGTAGACGGCAGGGGTAATTTGGTGCGCAGTGTCGAAAAACTAAAAGCCTTAGGGGTCAAATCCAAAAAAGAGTTGCCCGTACCGATACTTCGCCGTGCTTTACCCGAAGAAGATTTTGAAGATTAAAAAAAGGAGGTTAACGGCTGATGTCGTCCAAGAGTTGCCGTACTTTTTCACTATCCCAACGGGCTGTGCGTTCGCTTGTGGCACGTACTTTTCCTTGCTTGTCGATAATGTATCCTGAAGGGATTTTCTCCGCATCAAACGGCATTTTTTCGCCAATAATCAAATACGTTACCTTGAAATCGTAGCCTCTTTTACGCATCAATTCCTCGACAGGCTCGGGCAATTCGTTGGTGATGATGTAGAAATCTACGGTATCTTTGTACGCATCGTAAAGCGACTGTATCCCCGCCAAATCGGCAATGCTGGTAATACGCCATGACGACCAAAAATAAACAATCACGGGCTTCCCTTCGGATTGTGAAAAATTGAATTGCGTGTTATCTCGGTCTTTGAGTTTCCAATCATAATCGATACTATATTGCTCATTATCAGGGAGTATTGTGAGTTGGTCTGCAAATAAGCGTTGTAGTACTATTTTACTTTCGTATCCTAATGGAGTAACGAAAAAAGAAAGTACGAAAGCAATTAATAAAAGATTGAAAAAAGTTTTGCGTTTCATGCGGTATTATTTTCGGCAAAGGTACTAAAAAATGTTGACGGGAGAAGGTACGTTAAAAAAAAATAAAAAACCGATAATGCATATAGGATTATCGGTTTTTGTGCGGTATCTATACGGACGTTTATTGGAAATCGGCGTCCGTTACGTCTTCGTTGATTTTAGCTTCCGTAACATTAAATTCGATGTTCATTCCGCCTGCTTGTTGTGCGAGTTTGTAAGGGAATTTCATGCCTTTTACATCGCGGTAATCGCTATAGTCAAAAATAGCTTCCATCGTTTGTCCGCCCATTTCTTGTGAAGTTACCTCTCTGATTTTCAATCCTGTTGCGGTGCTAAAGTACGCTTTTTTGTTGTCGGAAACTTGCAGCACATACGCATCTTCTCCGTTTACGGTTTCGATACCGATGAGCTTGAGTTCAGAGATGTCCATGTTTTTTTCAGGGATGATACCTGCTTCGGCTTTCATCGCAGCGATGTCTTTGTCCGAAACAGGGATTTTTTGTCCTTGGGCTTCCACCGATGCCACCCCATTATTATATACTTGCTTTGACATCACGTTGCCCATCATCCCGATAGTTTGCGAAAATTTGTCGTTTCCACTACGTTTGATAGCGAGGTCGAGCGTCATTCCTTGTACGGTTCCGTTGGCTTTCACGAGCGTCGTTTTTACATTTTTCAAAACACTTTCAGGGGCAATTGCGTTGATATAATTATTGATAATTGACTGACTATTAACACCTTGCGGAATTGGCTTTGAAAAATTAGGCTTTTCGATACGGTTCGCCTCTTTGTCGAAATAAAAAACAGGAAGTTTCTTACCGTTATACGTAAGTGCTTCAAGGTTATCAGCGACTTCAGCCCCTTTTCCCGCGATGACAATTCGTAAGTTATCGGCATTGAAATACTTATTCGCCACCCGTTTCACATCTTCTTTGGTAACGGCGTTGATGTTGGCAATATAATTTTTATAAAAATCGTCGGGCAGATTTTGTGTTTTGATATTGATGGCATATCTGGCTGTTGTCTGCGGATTTTCGGTTGCCATAATAAAGTTGCCAAGATATTGCGATTTTGCCTGTGCAATACTTTCATCGGTTACGTCTTCCTCACGGATACGCTTAATTTCTTTAAGAATTTCCACTACGGCACTGTCGGTAACGGCATTGCGTACTTTGGTGGATACGCCGAAAATCGTTTTTCCCCATTTGTCATTGCCCACGGACGAACGGGCTACGTAAGTGTAGCCGTTTTTCTCCCGAAGATTCATGTTAATATAGCTCCCGAAACCGCCGCCGAGAATGTAATTCGCAATCAAAACAGGAAAATAATCCTTGTCCGACATTTTGAGGTTTACCAAATTTGCCACCCGTATTTCCGACTGCACGGCGTTGGGCATATCCACAAAATTCACTTGTGTGTATTGCACATCAATGGGGTCGGACACCGTTTTTTGGAGTGCTTTTGACTTCATCCACGGATAAAAATATTTGTTAATCATCTCTTTAGCAACATCAGCTTTGATGTCGCCCGAAATGACGAGATACGCATCGGCAGGGGAGAAATTTTCTTTGTAGAACGATTTCACGTCTTCGAGCGTGATGCTATTGATGGTCTGCTCGGTGGCATATTCCCCGTAAGGGTGTTCTTTGCTGTAAATGAGTGAATTACGAACTCTTTGAGCGATATTATCGGCATTATTTTCGCCTGATTTAATAGCTTCTATGAGTTTTGCTTTTTCTTTATCCAATTCTTCTTGGGTAAAATTCGGATTGATAGCGGCATCGGCCATCAGTTCTACAATCCGAGGGAAATATTTTGATAAGGACGAAGCGTAACCACCTCTTGATGAGAGTGATATATTCCCCGAAAGGAAATCAACCTCCTCGTTAAATTCATCTTTTGGGATATTGACCGAGCCGTTGCCCATCAAAGCCGACGTAAGGTCGGCAATTCCCGCTTTGCTACCTTCTACATACGGAGGCACATCCATGGAGAGGCTGAGACTTACGCGCGGTAATTTGTGGTTTTCAACAATCAAAACCGTTAATCCGTTTGGCATTTTGAAGGTTGTGGGCGTTCCTAAATTAATGGTAGGTGTTGCCCCCGAAACCGGCATTTTGGAGCGGTCTATTTGGGCGGTGGTCATCATTGTCATAGATGCGAATAGTATTGTTGCTACTGATTTTATATTGGTTTTCATAGATTTCTATTTTTAGTAAAGAAGTGATTTTTCTTATTTGGTTTCATAAAAACTAATTGCTATAGTACAGTTCATTTCTACAATTTTTTTAAGTGTTTCTAATGGAATTTCAATATTCCCTTGTTCTGTATAAGAAAATATGAAAGCTAATTCAATATTTTCAACATTCGCTTTTTTTAATGACTGATAATTTTCAGAAAGTCTATCCACAAAACTATTCAAATCATTTAAATAGTTAGTGTCGCTACCTTTTTCATTAATTAAAGCATAATCGTTTTCTATCTTATCGAAATTAAAATGAGTTCTGAAATTTTCTAATTTTAAATCATTTCCTTTCAAAATGGTTTGAATTAAGATAGTTATCATACATTTTTATCCGACAAGGTGTTATCATTCTTATTTACGGGCACTTTCGGGCAGATAATCCAAATCCAAACGTTGTTTTTTGTTCAGATATTTCTTTGCTGCGTTACGAATGTCTTCCCGGGTAATCGAGCGGTAAATTTCCACTTCTTTGTTGATGAGGTCGGTATCGCCGTAAAACGTGTAATAATTTGCCAATGAGAGTGCTATGCCTTCCATGTTGGAATTGGAATTCACGAAATTCGTTTCGATTTCATTCTGCAATTTGTCAAACTCGCGTTGCGAAATAAGGTCTTTTTGCAATTTTTCGATTTCCTCGTCCATTTCTTTTCCTACCTGTTCGAGCGAGGTTCCGCTCATCGGCAAGGCTCCCATCAGGTACACGCCGTAATCTTCTTGCGAATCAACAAATGCCAACACTTGCAATGCCGATTTGTTGGTATCGACCATTTTCTTGTACATACGCGAGCTTTTTCCGCCCGTAAGGATAGACGAAATCAGGTTCAACGCATAGGCGTCTTTTTCCTTCATCGCCGGCGTCCGGTAGGCATAAAGTTTCAGCGGAAGCTGGATATTGCTGTCGTATTCGGTAACTTTTATGGTATTTTTTATCGGTTCTTCAACGATTTTTGTACGCTTGTGCTTGGGCTGGTGGTTCGGGATGCTTCCAAAATAATCATTAATCCATTTTTTGGCTTGATCTGTTTGGAAATCGCCTGTTACGACCAAAACGGCGTTGTTCGGATTGTAGAATTTATGGCTGAAATCAATAAATTCTTCCAATTTTGCGGCGTCGAGGTGTTCCATACTCCCGATGACGGATTGCCCGTAAGGATGCTTTTTGAACAAATACGGATTGATGGCGGTCCGGTAAATCATTTTCCCGTAAGGGGCATTGTCGATACGCTGGCGTTTTTCTTCTTTAACTACCTCATTTTGAGTATCTACTCCAATTTGGTTGATGACCGGGTGCAACATCCGTTCGGCTTCCATCCACAATCCCAACTCGAGGCTGTTGGAGGGGAATACTTCATAATAATAGGTTTTGTCCTGCGTGGTAAACGCGTTGTTCGAGCCGCCGTTCGCCGATACGATGTCGAACCATTTCCCACGTTCGATATTTTTTGTTCCTTCAAATAAAAGATGCTCAAAAAAGTGGGCAAATCCCGTGCGGGACGGGTCTTCGTCCTTTGCCCCAACGTGGTACATGACCCCCGTGGTGATTACCGGTGCCGAATTGTCCTGGTGCAAAATCACGTGCAGTCCATTGGCTAAATCATACTCTTCAAATGCGACTTCTTGTGCCATAATAATACTTCCTGATAGCATAAATGCGGTTGCTAATAAACTCTTTTTCATAATAAAAACACATGTTTTTCGTTCATTCGGCTAAGATACTATTATTTTTTTAATTTAAAATTTTTTTCTAAAAAAAATGGAATAAAAAACGTATCAAAATACCATTATCTTCTTTTGTTCACGATATACATTACGTCTGAGAACACGCCGCTTGCCGTTACTTTTGCCCCGGCTCCTGCACCTTTGATGACCAACGGTTCGGGGTTGTACATACCGGTATAAAGGGCAACGATGTTATCTTTTCCGTCCAAATGAAAAAACGGACTCTCAGAAGTGATTGCTTGAAGCGATACATTGAGTTGATTATCTGCTAATTGTGCGACTACTTTGAGTTTGGCATTTTTATTTTTGGCATTTTCGTACATGTTTTTGAAAAAAGTTTCATGCTCTCTAAGCACGCCATAAAAAGCATCAACGGACGCTACTTTGAGCGCCATATCGGGTAAGAAACTGTTGAATTTCACGGCTTCTATCTCGTGTTTGTATCCGGCTTCACGCGATAAAATCAACAACTTGCGGATGACGTCCAATCCGCTGAGATCAATCCGCGGGTCGGGTTCGGTATAGCCTTCGGTTTGTGCCTGGCGTACGACTTCTACAAATTCTTCACTGCCGTCATAATGATTGAAGATGAAATTCAAACTCCCTGAAACAACGGCGTCAATCCGCGATATGTGATCGCCACTGAGACGTAGATTTTGTATCGTTTTGATGATAGGAAGTGCAGCCCCTACGGACGTTTCATATTGATAATCACAATTTTTATCTTTTTGCAATTGCATCAAGTACGTATAATTTGTCAAGGATGAGCTTCCTGCTATCTTGTTGCAAGTTGCCACCGAAATCGAATTTTTAAAAAAATCAGCATATAGCGTTGCGATTTCTTCCGAGGCCGTATTGTCAACTACGATGCTGTTACGCAAATTGGCTTGGATGATGAATTCTGCTAAGGCTTGCGGTGTTCCGTACGGCTTTCCGTTGTCTTTGAGCATTGCTGTAACTTCCTCGGGAAGCCCGTCCGCATCAAAGAGAAAACGCTGGCTGTCCGCAACGGCGACGACGCGCAACTCGGCTTTGTGTTGGGATTTGCAGAACTCTTGTTGCCTGTACACGATGTCGAGAAACTGCCGCCCTACATTGCCCGTTCCGATGACGAACAGATGTATCTTTTTGGTAACTTCTTGAAAAAAGCGTTCGTGCACGACGTTGATGGCTTTGCGTTCGTCTTTTGCGTCAATAACCACCGAAATATTGCGTTCGGAAGCCCCTTGTGCAATCGCTTGCACATTGATTCCGTTACGACCTAAAGCACTGAATACCTTACCGCTAAGTCCCGTTTGGTGTTTCATATTGTCGCCGATAAGTGCAAGAATCACATGCTGTCCTGTCAGGTCGATAGGGTTGATGTGTTTGCGTTCTATTTCCTTTTCAAATTCCTCTTCGAGTGCTTGTTTGGAAGGGTTGGCATCGGTTGATTTTACGGCAAAACAAATGCTTTGTTCGGAGCAGCTCTGCGTGATGAGAATGACATTGACACCTGCGTTTTCGAGCGCTTGAAATACACGTCTGGCACTGCCCTTCGTACCCGCAAGCCCGATGCCCGATACGGTAATCATGTTGATGTCCGAAAGAGTTGATACGCCGAGAACTTTATCGGTGCGTCCTTCGCAAATGTGGTGGATACGCGTACCTTTGTCGTTGGGGAATAAGGTGTTTTTGAGTAGCACGGGGATGTTTTTTTCCATCGCAGGGCGTATCGCAGGCGGATAAATAACTTTTGCGCCGAAATACGACATCTCGAATGCTTCTTCGTAACTCATCTCGTGGATTACACTTGTTTTTTTGACCAAATGCGGATTGGCATTTTGCATTCCGTTAACATCCGACCATAATTCTACTTGATTGGCATTCAGGCAATAGCCGTATATAGAAGCGGTATAATCTGAGCCGCCGCGCCCCAATACGACAAGTTCGCCATCACTATCCGAAGCGATAAAGCCCGGAGCGATGTAATTGTTGCTGGGGTTTATGCTTTGGCATTGGACAGCCGTTTTTTTATAATCGACTTGCGCGTTGAGAGAATCGCCTTTCGAGGTGCAAATATATTGATTAGAAGCAAGATAGCTGATGTTGATACCTTCTTGTTTGAGATATTCGTAGATGATTAATGAGGAAAGCAACTCGCCTTGGGCTAATAGTTTGGCTTGCGTTCTGCCGGAAAGTTCGCCCAACGAGCAGATGCTGTTGCACATATTTTCCAAAAAAAGCATGGTTTGCTGTATATGCACGAGGGCGGCCGTTTGTTTGTTGATGTGTAGAAGTCCTTTTGCCATCTCGAAATGCCGATTTTTGAGTTGCTCGATGATAGGCAAGTGCCGATTGTCCAGCGCATTTTGCCCGAGCGATTGCAATTGGTTGGTAACATCCCAAAAGGCAGAAACCACTACCACAAATGGTTCTGATTGCTGTTGTAATAGTTGTTTTACTAATAAAAGATTGCCAACCGACCCTACACTTGAGCCACCAAATTTGATGATATTCATATAGTTATATGTTTTGTTTTTGTTAAAAATAAAAGTAGAAGCCGTCCCACAACAGCATTTATCCGAAAAAATACAGATATCTTAAAAGAATGATATGTAAATAGCTACCCCCCCAACGGGGTAATACCCATAAAAGGAATGCCCGATAGCGTCATCGTGCCTATTGAAGAAATAATATTTGAGTAAATTCTCTGCATTATGAGGTCAAAAGTAAAACTATTTTCTGAAAAATCAAATAAAAGTGTAAAAAATATTTGACAAGCGATATGTTTGTCCAGTTTTTGAAAGATTTTTCCAAAAAGAAAATGAAATAACTAAGGCAGCCATTACCGGTTTGGAATGTCAAATTTTCGGGAGGATGTTGGGAATGCCGTTTTTTTTATTACTTTTGGACGGAAATTTATTTTTATGGATGAAAATAACGAAAAAGAAACCGAGCAACGGCAAGCGACACTTTGGGCATCTATCAAAGCGGAGGTTTCCAATTTTTTGGATATTCGCCAAGAGACCGACCGCGAGGCAACTCTGGAAAGCATCAAAGCCGATATTTCCTTCCGGGGGCATACGGCTTGGGTGTTGGTCTGTTCTATATTTGTCGCTTCGGTGGGGCTCAATGCCAATTCTACGGCGGTGGTCATCGGAGCGATGTTGATTTCGCCGCTGATGGGGCCTATCTTGGGCATCGCTTTGGCATTGGCTATCAATGATGTGGATTTGCTACGGAGGGCGTTAAAGAACTTTTCGGTCATGGTAGTGCTGAGTATTTTTGCGGCATTTTTGTTTTTTTGGTTATTTCCGCTTCGCGATACCTCATCCGAATTGCTAGCCCGTACCAAGCCCGATATTCGCGATGTGCTGATAGCTTTTTTTGGAGGGTTGGCTCTGGTAATCGCCCGAACCAAAAAGGGAACAATAGCAAGCGTTATCTTCGGGGTGGCAATCGCTACGGCTCTGATGCCGCCACTTTGTACGGTAGGATTTGGTTTGGCGATAGGCAATCTTAATTTCGCATTCGGTGCGATGTATTTGTTTATCATCAATACGATATTTATTGCTTTAGCTACCTTTCTGGTACTCAGGGTAGTAGGGATGCCGATGGTGCATTATGCTACGTCGAGCAAGCGCAGGCGGATATCCAATATTGCGTATACACTTGCCGTTTTGGTGATGATTCCTGCCGGATATACATTTTGGCAAGTACTCAAGCAATCGCAGTTTGACAACAGTGCCCGTAGGTTTATTTCAGAAAATGTCGCCACGTTTTCCTTTCCCAATCGGGGAAGTCGTTTTTTGAGCGAACTTTCCAAATTCAACTATAACGAAGGCGAAAATTCATTTATAGAACTGGTGTTCATCGGTGACGAACCCATCCCCGAAAATGTATTGCAAACATGGGAAATACAAAAACAAAAATACAATATGCTGGGCAATGTAGAACTCAAAATTATCGAAAACACCAAAGGAAAAGGAAGCGGTGCCTATATCGAAGAACTGTACAATGCCAATAAAGAAGATTTACAATCGAGCAAAATACGGATATTGACACTCGAAAAAGAAATTGACAAACTGAACCAATACAGCAAAGAAGCCTTGCTTTTCGAACAAATCAGTAAAGAAATTGCGGTCAATTATGAACAAATAGCTTCGGTAGCATATGCCAAAGAATTGATTTCCGATTTTAAAAAGATGGATACCGTACCGATATTCCGAGTCGCTTGGAAGCAGGCCGTAAACAAACCCGAAGCCGAAAAACAAAAGAAAAAATTGCAAGAATGGCTGCGTTTAAAGCTTGATAATGATAGAGTTATCGTGCGGGAAATGTAGCTTTATCCATCGTAAACCAATATAATTACAGGTATGAATTATTTTATTTTTGATATGGACGGCGTGCTGGTCGATAGCGAACCGATGCACAAAAAAATACTGCGGCAAGTATGCCAATCGCTCGGAATTGACCTTAGCCAAGAATATTTCGAGTCGCTTACGGGAATGGCGGCAATCCCCATGTGGGCAAAAATAAAAGAAGATACCCAAAGAAACGAATCTCCCGAAGAATTGACTGCGTACCACAGAGAGTTTTTCTTCGAAAAACTGCCGTCCGCACAAGTTCCCGAAGTAGCAGGCGTGAAAGAGGTCATCCAAAAACTAAAAGCGAATAATTATTCGCTGTCGGTAGCCTCGTCGTCGCCCCGCCGTCTGATTGATTATTTTACGCAACAGATTGATATACAGTCATATTTCGATTATATAATCAGTGGAGCAGAACTACAACGGAGCAAGCCGTTTCCGGATATTTTCTTAAAAGTAGCCACGTTTTACGATGTGCCGCCCGAACGTTTTTGGGTGATGGAAGATAGCAAGCATGGCGTAGCCGCCGCCAAAAGTGCAGGCATGAATTGTATCGGATTTCAAAATCCTAATTCGGGTTCGCAAGACCTTTCGCAAGCCGATATTATCATCCCGTCGATGTCGGTTGTTACAAACGAATTTATCCAAAAATTAGCACGATAATGATGAACACTCAGGAAATCAAAATTATAGAATGCCCGCGTGATGCCATGCAGGGATTGAAGAATTTTGTGCCTACACATCAGAAAATCAGTTATATACAGTCGCTGCTCAGCGTTGGCTTTGACACGATTGATTTTGGAAGCTTCGTATCGCCCAAAGCCATTCCGCAAATGTCCGATACCGCTGAAGTGCTTCGGGGGTTGGATTTGAGTAGTACGCAAAGTAAATTGCTTGCCATTGTGGCCAATGAGCGGGGGGCAGATACCGCCGTAGGATTCCCTGAAATTCGGTATTTGGGGTATCCGTTTTCGATTTCTGAAAATTTCCAGATGCGCAATACACACAAAACCATCGCAGAAAGTATACATGTGTTGGATTACATTCAAAATCAATGTGTTAAAAACGGAAAAGAACTCGTTCTTTATATTTCAATGGGATTTGGCAATCCGTACGGCGACCCTTGGAATGAAGCGGTTGTAGAAGAATGGGTGTCGATGATGACTGAAAAAGATATTCACATCATATCGCTTTCCGATACGGTCGGTACAGCAGACGCTAAGGTAGTGGAGCGGTTGTTTTCACATTTGATTCCCAATTATCCGTTGGTCGAATTTGGGGCTCATTTCCATACATCGCCTTTGGAATGGCACGCCAAGGTAGATAGTGCGTACCAAGCGGGTTGCCGCAGGTTCGATGGGGCTATCAGAGGTTACGGCGGTTGTCCGATGGCAAAAGACGAGTTGGTCGGAAATATGCCTACCGAAAAACTCATTTCATATTTTCAAAAAGAAAAAGCCATTACCCACCTCAATCTGCTGGCTTTTGAGAGCAGCTACAACGAAGCCCTAAAGATATTTTCGGTTTGAAAATAGATTTATTCTTTTGATTTTACGTCTAAAAAATAAAATTTAATTACTTGATAATCAACTTGTTTAAAATTTTATTTAAAATAAGTCCAAATAAAATTTGTTATTTCAAAAAATAGATTTACATTTGCCTTGTCGTTAGTAAATAAGGCAGGCGTATGGTAAAGTTACGTTTGTCGTTGCAATCAGAATATAATGAAAGTAGTAATAGTGTTTTTATATTTCGTTTGCAATTCAATAGAGTAGGGAAACGTTCTTTTTTAGTGTTTTTAATATCAGTTGCTATCAGCCCTACTCATTTGAATTAGTTAGTTTTAAGCCAAAAAAACCCGTTGTGAAACGGGTTTTTTATTTGAAAAAGACGGTAATTACATTGCCAAATCTACTTCCACTTGGTTGCGGATAAGGTCATCCATCGTTTCGGCTTGGCGGATAAGGTAACTTTGTCCGTTATACCACAGTATTTCGGCGGGACGAAAACGCGAATTGTAGTTACTCGCCATCGTATAACAATACGCCCCTGCATTGCGGAAGCAAAGAATATCACCTTCCGATATTTCCGCTATTTGGCGGTTTGAAGCGAAAGTATCTGTTTCGCAGATGTAGCCTACCACCGAATAAAATCGTTTTTTACCCTCGCTATTCGACAGGTTTTCGATGCGGTGTGTCGCTCCATAAAGCATCGGGCGGATGAGGTGGTTAAATCCTGTATCGACACCGGCAAACACAGTCGAAGTGGTTTGTTTTACGACGTTGACTTTCGCCAGAAAATAACCTGCTTCACTTACGAGAAATTTGCCCGGCTCGAATGCCAGCGTCAGTTTTTTGCCATACGTTTTACAAAATGCAGCAAAGCGTTTGCCCAAGCGTTCGCCCAATTCTTCGATATCAGTTTGTATATCCCCTTCTTTATACGGCACTTTGAAGCCACTTCCGAAATCTACAAAATCAAGATTTTTGAAATGCATGGCGGCTTCAAAAAGAATTTCGGCAGCGTACAAAAACACGTCGATGTCCAAGATATCGCTTCCCGTATGCATGTGGATGCCGTTGATGTGCATTTTTGTATTTTCTACAATACGCAGAATATGAGGGATTTGGTGAATGCTGATACCGAACTTGCTATCAATATGTCCTACCGAAATATTGGAATTCCCACCTGCCATCACATGCGGATTGATGCGGATACAAACAGGAATATTAGGGTGTTTGCTGCCGAATTGTTCCAATATCGAAAGATTGTCAATGTTGATTTGCACACCGAGTGCCGAAGCTTCTTCGATTTCTTCCATCGACACACCGTTGGGCGTGAATATGATTTGCTCAGGGGCAAAACCCGCTTTGAGTCCCAATTGTACCTCTTGGATAGAAACGGTATCCAATCCGCTACCCAATTGCTTGAAAAGTTTTAATATCGAAATATTAGACAATGCTTTGACGGCATAATTGATACGCAAATGATTGATAGAGCCGAAAGCGGATGTCAGTCGCTCGTACTGCGAGATGATTTTGTGAGCGTCATACACATACACAGGGCTGCCATATTGCCCGACAACCGAGAGTAAATCTGAGGTTTCCATGTTTTTTGTAACAAATTGTAGTTAAACGATATGTTGATAATCTGTCCGCAAAGGTACATATTCTTTTATTGTATGGAAGTATTTCTTTTTATAAAAATAAAATTACAACAAAATGTTTTATATACAACTAATTGTTTGTTTTGTAAAATGAATATTGTTGAAAAAATTACGGAAGGCAATCATTTGAGCGAGTTGTTTTTTGTTGAAAATACATGAAAAAAGTAGTAGCTTGACCGAAATAAAAGTGCCCGAGAAAAATAAAATTTCATCACAATCATATTACTTTCAAAAAAAGTAGTATCTTTGCACCTCGTTTAAAAACAAGTACATAATAATCATTTAATTAATATTGGAATGTATCTAACAAAAGAAGTAAAAGCGGATTTATTCGCAAAACACGGCGGAAACGCTGCCAACACAGGTTCAGCTGAAGGACAAATCGCATTGTTCACTTTCAGAATCAATCACTTGACTGAGCACTTGAAACGCAATCGTAAAGATTTCAACACCGAGCGTTCATTGGTCAAATTGGTAGGTAAACGCAGAAGTTTACTCGATTATTTGAAAAACAAGGATATCGAAAGATACCGTGCTATCATCAAAGAATTGGGTATCCGTAAGTAATAAAGAGAGGCGAAAGCCTCTTTTTTTGTATCTTTGCGGTATAAATTATTTATAAACAAAAACGTATGGACACAAAAAAACAAAAAACAGAAAAAAAGGCAGCAACAAAGCCGGCTGTAGAAAAAAAATATTATGACCCAGAAACTGGAGAGAGAATATCCAAAACAGGGTATTATATGAGAAAACTAAAAGCAGAAGGCGGATTCGTTAAAATCCTTGATATGAGAGCCGTTCTAAAGTAAGATTATGCGATATTTGCTTGATACAAATATTGTTATATTTATGATTTCGGAAGATTTAAAAAATATGACAAGCCAAACTAAAGAAATAACAAAAGGTTATGAAAATATCCTTTATATTAGTGCCATGTCTTTAGTTGAACTGAAATACTTATTTGAAAACAACAAACTCCGTAAGATAACGCATAAAACAACAAAAGAACTCTTTGATTATATATCTGAAAATCTTAATTTAGAAGTTCTACACACTAAAAATGAGCATTTTAAAACATATTCAGAACTTACCATCGTTGAGGGAAAAACAGATTTGATTGACCGCTTTATTATTTCTCAAGCCATTTGCGAAGGGCTTACGCTCATAAGCTCCGATAAAGCATTTGAA
Organism: Capnocytophaga sp.; assembly: GCA_030538675.1. Lineage (GTDB taxonomy): Bacteria > Bacteroidota > Bacteroidia > Flavobacteriales > Flavobacteriaceae > Capnocytophaga. The sequence continues at coordinate 18,958 of JAUNTM010000012.1, read as the reverse complement.
AATTATACCGGACGCAAATTGAAATTCATTTTCAACAAGCGGTAACACTTTTCTTGTGGGCAAAGAATAGTTTTGAAAAATTCATTTTACCCAATATTATATCAAAACGAAATATATTTCAAAAAATAATCGTACATTCACACGCTGAACAAAAGCATTAGTTTTTCATTGGGACTTAAGCAACAACACAACGCCTAATGTTTAATTAAATTTAAAAAACAAAACATGATTCCAGAAGTAAAAAAAGAAATTATTGAATTGGGCGATGGGCGTACCATCAGTATCGAGACAGGCAAGTTGGCGAAGCAAGCCGACGGTTCGGTAGTGGTACGAATGGGTAATACCATGTTGTTAGCGACGGTAGTGTCGGCACGCGAAGTGAATCCGGATATTGATTTTCTACCGTTGACAGTTGATTACCGTGAGAAATTTGCAGCAGCAGGGCGCTTCCCCGGCGGATTTTTCAAACGTGAAGCCCGCCCCAGCGACCAAGAAATCCTGACTATGCGTTTGGTCGACCGTGTGTTGCGTCCGTTGTTCCCCAAAGACTATCATGCTGAGACTCAGGTGATGATTCAGCTGATGTCGCACGATGACAATGTGATGCCCGACGCTCTTGCAGGTTTGGCAGCTTCGGCGTGTATTGCCCTTTCCGACATTCCGTTTGCAGGCCCGATTTCCGAAGTACGCGTAGGACGCATCGGCGGACAGTTCATCATCAATCCGAGCAAAGAGCAATTGTCCCAATCCGATATGGATATTATGGTCGGGGCATCCAAAGAATTTGTAGCAATGGTGGAAGGCGAAATGGACGAAGTGTCGGAAAAAGACATGGCAGAAGCTATCAAATTCGCCCACGAAGCCATCAAAATACAAGTAGATGCACAGTTGCGTTTGGCTGAAAAAGTAGGTGCTACTACCCAAAGAGAATACGAAAGAGAGCCTGAAAACGAAGAAGTTGCTGCTAAAGTACACGACTTGGCATATCCGAAATGTTACGCTATTGCGAAAGAAGATACAGCAAAGCACGAGCGGGGCGAGAAATTTGCAGCCGTGAAAGAAGAATGTTTGGCACTTTTTATCGAAGAAGAACAAGAAGAATACAAGCCTTTCATTTCGAAATATTTTGCGAAGGCTCAAAAAGAAGCCGTCCGCAATTTGATTTTAGATGAGAATATCCGCCTTGACGGACGTAATACAACCCAAATCCGCCCGATATGGTGTGAAGTTGATTACCTACCGTCAGCACATGGTTCGTCTATTTTTACACGTGGTGAAACCCAATCGCTTACCACCGTTACGCTCGGAACATCGCGTGAAGCAAACGTGATTGATTTACCAACAGAACAAGGCGAAGAGCGGTTCTACTTACATTACAATTTCCCGCCGTTTTCCACAGGCGAAGCCCGTCCGCTCAGGGGAACTTCCCGCCGTGAAGTCGGGCACGGAAATTTGGCACAGCGAGCCTTAAAAAAAATGGTTCCTGAGGATTGTCCGTATACCGTACGCGTCGTTTCAGAGATTTTGGAATCCAACGGCTCATCGTCAATGGCGACCGTTTGTGCGGGTACGTTGGCATTAATGGATGCTGGTGTTCAGATGATTAAGCCTGTGTCGGGAATTGCGATGGGCTTGATTACCGATGGCGACAAATACGCCGTTCTTTCCGATATTTTGGGCGATGAAGACCATCTCGGCGATATGGATTTCAAAGTTACCGGAACTGCCGAAGGTATTACTGCTTGCCAGATGGACATCAAAATCAAAGGATTGACGTATGAAATCCTCGAAAAAGCACTTGACCAAGCCCGCGAAGGACGTTTGCATATTTTGGGAAAATTGACCGAAACCATTGCGAAACCCAACGAAACTGTCAAAGCTCACGCACCGAAAATTATCAAATTGGAAGTTCCCAAAGAATATATCGGGGCTATTATCGGTTCAGGAGGAAAAAATATTCAGGCGATACAGCAAGAAACAGGCACGACTATCGTTATCGAAGAAGTGGACGACCTCGGTATTGTGGAAATCTTGGGGGTCGATGCTGACGGGATGCAACGCGCCGTTGATGCCGTTAATGCTTGTACATTCGAACCTGTAGAAGGCGAAACCTATCAAGTGAAAATTACCCGAATCTTAGAATTCGGTGCTGTGGTTGAGTTTGTTCCGGGTAAAGATTCATTACTGCATATTTCGGAATTGGCTTGGGAGCGTACCGATAAAGTAACAGATATTGTGAACGAAGGCGATATTATCGAAGTGAAATATTTGGGTATCGACCCGAAAACCCGCAAACAAAAAGTATCACGTAAAGCGTTACTTCCACGCCCCGAAAGAGAACAAAGAGAACCTCGCGAGCCAAGAGGCGATAACAACAATCGCAAACCTCGAAGAAATTAACTTTATAGCTATAGAGAAGCTGCCCGAAAAGGCAGCTTTTTTTGTAAACATCTTTGATTAGTAAATCATTTCAAATTATTTTCTATTCATTAGAAAATCAATACATTTGCAACGTTTTTTAAAAAAGAATAAATGAATACATTGGATATTATTTTAGGCATTGTATTGGGCTACGGACTGGTACGCGGTATTTGGAAAGGACTGATTATTGAAGCGGCATCGTTGGTTGCCATTGTATTGGGTATTTACGGAGCGATACATTTTTCGTTTTACACGTCAGATTTTTTATCCCGACAATTCACTTGGAATCCGCAGACCATTAAAATGGTATCATTCGTTTTGACGCTGATTGTGATAATGTTAGCGGTAATGCTGGTAGGGAAACTACTCACGCAGATAGCCAAAATGGTAGCACTCGGCATTTTCAACCGTTTGCTCGGTGGTGTTTTCGGATTGCTGAAAATGGCAATCGTAGCAGGAGCATTACTCATGGTAATGGATAAAACCCGCCAGACTGTCAATTGGATTTCCGATGAAACTATCAATCAATCAGTACTTTACGCTCCCGTCAAGGCAATTGGTGTATTTGCGTATTCCAACATTTTTAAAGAAGACGACCCGACACCGCCAGCCGAAGAAACTCCTCAAACAGAACAGCAAACAGACAATCACGGTGTTTTTAGGGAAGAAGTTTAAATCGCTTTGGTCGATTTTCGGGCGATGACACGTGTGGGCAATAAGATACTTTCATAGGTATACGGCTGGTGTTTTCGTATGAGTTGCATTTCTTTGTAAAGCTGCTCGAAAGCCCTTTTCCCGATGTCGTAGCCCGGCTGGTCAATCGTGCTGAGTGTTGGCGTAACCGCCGATGACATAAACCAATTGCTAAATCCCATAACCGAAATCCGTTCGGGAACAGCAACGTTTTCATCACGAAACCTTGACAAAGCCCCGACAGCCACCAAATCCGTAACGGCAAAAAGTCCGTCCGCTTCGGGGTGCTCGGTGAGAATACGTCCGGCAAACTCGTAACCTTCTTCATAACTCACTCTTTTACAAGTGTATATATAGTCTTCACGGAAGGGTAACCCATTATCTTCTAACGCTTTACGATAACCGGCACAGCGTTCGTTGGCATTGAGCGGATGTTGCGGACCTCGGATATGGATAATATTTTTACACCCCGATTTGATGAGGTGTTCGGTGGCTTTATAGGCAGCTTCCACATCATCAATAGTTACTTTTGAGCAATTAATATCTTCATTTACCTTATCAAAAAGTACCAAAGCGACATCTGCATCAAGCGCTTGGTACAGATGAGAAAAGTCCGTAGTTTCATTGGAAAGGGTTATCAATATACCATCAACTTGTTTGCTTAGAAGAATTTCGATTTGTTTTTTTTCGGTTTCGTACGATTCTCCCGACTGCATGATGATGACCGAATAACGTTCCTTTTCGGCAGCTTCCACAATCCCGTTGACCACCGATGAAAAGAAATGATGCACCACTTCAGGAATAATCAGCCCGATAGTTTTACTTTCCCTCAAACGGAGATTCGCAGCAAGGCTGCTGGGGCGAAAATTGAGTTCTTTGGCAAGCTCTTGCACCCTTTTGAGAGTTTCGGGATGTACATCCCTATAATTCCGGAGGGCTTTTGATACGGTGGCGGTACTCAGATTGAGTTTTTCCGCCAAATATTTCAAAGTAATAGCAGTCATAAATAGGTTCTTTTGACAAAAATAAGAAAAAAAACGATACGCCCGAAAACGATTTCAGGTGTTTCGAAAACGATTAATATTGTTTCGATGTGAAACATATAATTTCTTTTTTGTATCATTGCCCCATAATTTAATTTATAATTAATTCAACTATGAGAAGATATATAAACAAACATTGGTACGCATTGGCGCTCCTTACGCTTTCGTGGAGTGCATTTTCGCAATCTGTCATTAAAGGAATTGTCAAGGACGATTTGAACGAACCGCTACCCGGGGTAAACGTTTTTCTTGAAGGAACGCAAAAAGGTGCCGTAACGGATTTCGACGGAAATTACGAAATCAACAACATCGGAAACGGTGATTATACGCTGGTCGCCACTTACGTGGGATTCAAAGACTTCCGCAAGAAAATCACCCTTTCGGGAGGCATCCTTACGGAGAATATCACTATGGCGGAAGATGCCCTTTCACTTGAAACGGTCATCGTAACCGGGGTGGTCAATGCCCGTTCACGTATTGAATCGAGCGTGTCGGTAACGTCGCTTGACCCCGTGAAGGTGGGCGAGTCAGCCCCGCGGAGCACCGCCGAAATTTTCCGTACCATTCCGGGTATCCGTTCCGAATCATCGGGTGGCGAAGGTAACTCCAACATCGCCGTGCGTGGCGTACCGATTTCCTCGGGAGGTTCCAAATACGTGCAGCTGCAAGAAGACGGACTGCCGCTTTTGCTCTACGGCGATATTTCGTTTGCTACGGCGGATATGTACACCCGCTTCGACAGTAATGTTGCCCGCATCGAGGCGATTCGTGGCGGTTCGGCATCGGTATTGTCGTCCAATTCGCCTGGCGGTATCATTAATATCATCGATAAAACAGGACGGCAGGAAGGCGGAAGCATCAGTTCGCAATTCGGCGTGGATTACGAAAATTTCCGTACCGATATCGAATACGGGTCGCCTATCAATGACAAATGGACGTTCCACGTTGGCGGATTTTACCGCTATGGCGAGGGCATCCGCACCACCGAAAATTCTAAAAGCAATAACGGCGGACAATTCAAAGGGAATATTACGAGAAATTTCGATAACGGATATATCCGGCTTTATTTGAAAGCCCTCAACGACCGAACCGTTTCGTATATGCCTATGCCTTTGGAAGTTACCGGAACGAACAGCAATCCGCAGTGGCGGAATGCTCCCGGTTTTGATGCGACGCACGGTGCATTGCAAACGCCTTACCTGACCAATAACACGGCACTCGATTACAACGGAAATCTTCGCAACGCAAAAGTAAGCGACGGAATGCACGTCAATTCGCAATCCGTAGGGTTGGAACTTTCGTTCGATTTGGGCAACGATTGGAAAATCCGTAACAACGGGCGTTATGCCTTTAACAGCGGACGATTTTTAGCGCCCTTCCCGGCAAGCGTTGGTACGGCGGCTGATTTGAAAACGGAATTAGACCAAAATTATGCAACAAACGTCGGGTTTGCGTATGCCAACGACGGCTCGGCAGTGCCTAACGATGCCCTTGTGATGCAGCTCGTAATGTTCGATGCCGAACTCAACAACCTCAATAATCTGATGAATGATTTCCGTTTGTCGAAATCGTTCGGAACGGTAGAAACAACGCTTGGTTTCTTTAAAGCCAATCAAAATCTCGATATTTCGTGGCAACCCAACACCTATCTGCAAGAAGTCAGCGGTAAAAACGCCCGCCTTATCAACGCTTTTGATGCAACAAATAACCCATTGACTTACAACGGATTGTCAGCGTATGGAGTGCCAACTTGGGGAGGCATCAACCGGCGTTATAACACGAAATACGATGTGTACGCACCGTATTTGAACCTCTCGGTCAATGCCACCGAAAATCTTAATTTTGAAGGAGGCGTCCGGTACGATTACGGAAAGGTAACAGGTTCATTTGCAGGACAAACCACCGTTCCTTATGATATGAACGGAGACGGCGTTATTTCGACCGTAGAAAGCAATGTGGCGGTTGTCGATAGAAATAATTACACAAAAGTAGATTACGATTACAGCTATTTGTCGTACACGCTCGGGGCAAATTACAAATTTACCGACCGTCAGTCCGTTTTCGCACGTTACAGTCGTGGGGCTTCTGCCAAAGCCGACCGTATTTTGCTCAATCCTGCCTTGAATTACCAAGACGGAAAACAGCTCAACGCCCGCGACTTCATCGACCAAGCCGAACTCGGTTACAAACAACTGTTGCCCAACGGAGCGGTTTATGCCACAGCATTTTACGCCAAAACCACCGAAGAAGGCGGCTACGAAGCCACATCCAACTCGATAATCGAGAACGATTACCGCTCAATGGGTGTGGAATTGGAGGCATTCTATCGTTTCGGAGCGTTTGACGTTCGCGGAGCCGTAACCTACACCGATGCCGAAATCACTTCAGGAACAAATGAAGGCAACAAACCCCGCCGCCAGCCCGATTTTATTTATAATGTGATGCCGTCATTCGCCTTCGGAAAAGAGAAAGTGCATTCGGTGGGAGTGAGTGTCATCGGGCAAACCAAAGCGTATTCGCAAGACAGCAACGAACTTATAATGCCCGGTTTTGCCTTAGTGAACGGTTACGTGAACATCCGATTGATAGGCAACTTGAACCTCAATGCCGCTGTGAATAACATTTTTGACAGCATCGGCATAACCGAAGCCGAAGAAGCGAGCATCATCAGCAATGCTACGAATTTCGTCCGTGCCAGAACCCTCCCCGGACGCTCGGTTTCCGCAACGTTGAGCTATAAGTTTTGATTTTTAATTTGGAAATGAGGTAATTTGAAGATTTGAAAATGACTTACTCGGATGTTAATTTGAAGATTTGAAAATGTACTTTTGTTACCATCGAGTGAGAGATACGCTTTGTTTGTACAGTCATTATAGTACAATATTTCTACTGCTTGCGGTCAACAATTCCCATCCTTTGGAGGGGTACCCGAAGGGTGGGGTGGTGAAATTTTAACGATAAGAGTAAGTCATTTTCAAATCTTCAAATTTTCAAATTGCCAAACACACTATTATAATGTCAAAAAACAAAAAAATAAATGTTCAAGGAATAGAAATCGTTTTTATATACAGACGATAAACAAGATTATATTTCCCTGACCGATATAGCGAGGTATAAAAATGCTACCGAACCTAAAGATGTTGTAAAAAATTGGATGCGTTCTCGTGCAACCATTGAATTTTTAGGTCTTTGGGAACAGTTAAACAACCCTGATTTTAAAGGGGTCGAATTCGACTCCTTTTTATATGAAGCAGGAAGTAACACCTTTACGTTATCGCCTACGAAATGGATTGAATTTTGTATATGCCACCGAAGCCGATTTGCTGAATGTCGCCCTTTTCGGGATGACTGCCAAA
>JAUNTM010000012.1:0-11345 GCA_030538675.1 Capnocytophaga sp. | reverse complement strand
AAAGTAGCCATTACCCAAATGAAATCATTAATAGAAAGTAAAATTGTAAAAAAAATAAAGTGATTTATAAGAAAAGAATTTAGAAATTTGAAGATTTGAAAATGATTGCTTACTCAGATGTTAATTCGGGCATTTTCAAATTTTCAAATTGCCTCATTTTCAAATTTCCTAACCCCTAAAAAATGAAAAAACCGAATTTAAATTTTTGGCAGATTTGGAATATGAATGTCGGATTTTTCGGCATACAGTTCAGTTTCGGATTGCAACAAACCGCCGTCAATCCCATATTTTCGTTCTTAGGAGCACATCACGATGAGCTGCCGCTGCTCAATTTGGCAGGGCCCGTAACGGGATTGCTTATCCAGCCCATCATCGGAGCGATTTCCGACAAAACGTGGATTCCCGCAATGGGCGGACGCCGGAAACCGTTTTTCCTCATCGGGGCGGTATTGGCGAGCTTGTGCCTGTTTATGTTTCCGTACAGTCCGGGCTTGTGGTTTGCCGTCGGGTTATTGTGGTTGCTCGATGCCGCCAACAATACCGCAATGGAACCCTACCGAGCCTTTGTAGGTGATAAACTTCCTGATAATCAACTTACAACAGGTTATCAAATGCAAAGCCTATTTGTCGGGGCAGGAATTACGGTTGCCAATTTTTCACTATTTTTGTTCCAAGACTGGTTCAGTTCGCCCGCCGAAATGACTGATGCCGTAACCACCATTCCCCGCTGGGTTTATTATTCGTTTTTCCTCGGGGCGATTGCTTCCGTAGCAACGATATTGTGGTCGGTTGCCACCACCAAAGAAATTCCGCCGACGGATGCCGAACTTGTCGCATTACGTACCGAAAGACAAAAAATGTCGTTTATAAGCCGTTTTGTGCAGCCCTTTGCCGAAATTTTTCACGCTATTGCGGATATGCCAAAAATGCTCTGGCGGTTGGCGGCAGTATATTTTTTCCAATGGTACGCCCTGTTCGTTTACTGGCAATTCATAACGCCGATGCTCAGGGCAACGCTTTTCGGTATCAGCAAAGATGATTCCGACCGTTTCAATCTGCTGATGGAAACCCAGAAAGCAGGCGGAAAACTTGCCGAAGCCGATTTGTCATTCGCCCAAAACATACAGCATTTGTCCGAACAAGCCTTAGCACAAACCGGACTGATGAACGGAACGTATAATTTCGTAACGATGATAGTCGCACTGGCGTTAGTGCCGTTTGCCAGCCGCTACGGTTCGCGTAACGTATATACTTCCAGCTTGTTACTGACTGCAACCGCCTTATTTTCAATGCCGTTCATCAACCACGGATACGGATTGTTAGTCCCGATGGTGCTTTTCGGGATTGGTTGGGCGGCTATGATGGGCATTCCGTACGCGATGGTATCCAAAGTAATCCCCGACGACCGCCGCGGCGTGTATATGGGCATCGTCAATATGATGATTGTTATCCCGATGTTTATCCAAACCGTAACCTTCGGCCCTATCGTCAAACATCTTTTGGGCGACAATGCCGTCAATGCGATATTTTTCGCAGGGACGTTTTTTATAATTGCAACAATATTGACATTTTTTGTGAAAGAAGAAAAATGATGTAACCTCCCCCCCGACGCCTCTCCAAAAGAGAGGGGAGGAAAAGCCCAATATAATCTGAGTGGCCCTCCTCTCCTTTGGAAATCGAAGATTCATCGAAACCAAAATCTAAAATAAAAAAAATGAGATATAGGGACAGGGGTGAGAGCTACACAAAACGAATAAAAAATAGTATGAATAAGAAATTTTTATGCCCAAAATGTAAAACAAAAGTACCATTTAAGGAGACTTTGAATTTTAAAAAAGACCATATAACAAAATGCTCTAATTGTGGAGCAGAATTAACTCCACTGAATGTGAAATCTTGGAATTTTAGTTTTTTTATTGGATTTATTGGTGTTGTAATTCCAGCTTACACAGTACTTCAAGTATATAAAAATTTTCTTTTAGCGGTATTTGTAGGTATTGTTACTGGAGCAATCGCAATATTAGGCATAGCATATTATACATATTTAACAACAGAATTTAAAAAGTTCGACTGAAAACCTGTCAGTTTTAAAATGTTCAGGCAAATTGTTTAATCTAATTTTCAATTCTATGAAAAATAAATTGAAAAGTCTTGTTGCTCTTGTTGCTATCTGTGGAACATTCGGTTTTGTATCTAACACCGATGTTCAAGCTAAAGCTGGTGAAGTTTGGCTTGGTATCACTTATGTACTGGCAGAAAATGGGGCTTCTAATGAAGCAACATTAGCTGTTGGTGCAATAGGTGTGGCAGATGCGGCTGTATGGGGGTTTGCTGTAGGTAGTGTAGCTACTCCTGTTGCAGGTGCCGTAGCTGGAGCAGTTGCGGGACTATAAACTGTAAATCGGAGAGTGATTTTTCTCTCCGATTTTTAAAAATAGAATTTATGAACAAAAAAATAATAGTTTTATCCTTGATAACATACATTACGGGATTCGTTGTGTCTTTCTATTTGAATATTGGCTTGGTTGATTCAAATAATATTAAAACAATACAATTTATAGAAGAACTTCAACAGATGCAAAATTATGATTTATGGTTACGGATATTGAAAAATAACATTTACGTGATAACATTCAATATTTTAGGAGGATTTTCATTTGGGTTATTGACTTTTGTAAATACAGCTTATAACGGATTTATCTTAGGTTATTTAATGAAAAAATTATTAATTAATTTTGAAAATAAGTTTATATTTAATCATTTAACGCCACACTTGATTGAAGTTATTGCAATTGTATTATCTTGTTATTTAGGGTATAAAACAAGTTTGTATATTTTTCAATATCTATTCAAAAAAAAGAATATGAAAATTTCAAAGTTTGATTACTTTATCTGTATAATTTGTTATTTAGTAATTTTTATTTCATCAATACTTGAAGCTTATGTTAGTACAATTCAATAAAATTGAAAAATATTTTTGGTTAATTATAGTAATGACAACGTCTTTTTTTTACCTCAATGTTTCTATATTAGCTAATGATTTTCAAAGGCAAATATCAAATTCAAACAACTTTCTTGAATTTCTTTATTCTGCTAACAATTTTGTTGCTTTTTGTATTCCCATAATAGCATATATTTTTTTTGCATTGACTACGAAAATAATGCTTTTCATTGTTGATATCAATATGAAATACAACTATGAGGAAAAAGTGAATGTTAATGAATTACTCGGTTATAGTTTTATACCATTATTAATATTTATGATATTCTATTTTTTTAACTTAGCTATAGTAGATAATAATATCGAATCTATAGAAGATTTAAATAAAATGAATTTTGTTTTTAACCTCACATTTAATGATTTTAAAATATTAAGTTATATATGTTGGTTTCTAATTTATGTAATTTTAACATTGCAATTAGTTTTGAACGAAAAAATGGAAATTTTAAAGTCAATTCTAATTGCTTTTTTGCCTAGCTTGATTTTATACGGCTTTAAAGTTTTGTTCGGGTATTTATAAAAATTACTACCGATATTGTATGTAGGATAAAGTTCTAAATTTGAAAGTAAACTGTTTTTAATCACGCTCTATACTTATACTTAACCGATATAAAAATTGATTATATTCCAAAAACGAATAAAAGCCACATTTTATGAATAAAAAAGAAAACATCAGCGGCGTCATTCTCAACGCTTACCCCGACAGTTTGGGCGGAACATTGAGCGGTGCGGTAGAATTATTACAACGCCCCGAATTAGAAAAAGCCTTTTCGCTTTTCTACTTGCTGCCATCGTTTTTTAACAGCGATTTGGACAGAGGATTTTCCGTTATCGACTACGGAACAAACAAAAATTTGGTTTCTGATGACGATTTGCAGGCGTTGGAAGCATTGGAAATCGGGCTGAAGCTGGACATCGTGCTGAACCATCTCTCGGTTGCTTCGCCACAGTTTAAAGACTTGATTGCCAACGGAGATACCTCAAAATATAAAGATTTTTTCATCAATTGGAACGAGTTTTGGCAAGGCAACGGCACGCCTAATTCCGAAGGAATTATCATTCCCGAAAAGCAGTTTTTGGACAAATTATTTCTGCGGAAATCAGGATTGCCCATACTCAATGTGCTGTTTCCCGACGGAAGCGAACGCCCGTATTGGAATACGTTTTACCAAAAAATAAGTTATGAAAAAATAACGCCCGAAGAGCTTTCGGATATTTCTTCGGAAGACAAAAAAATACTTTGCGAAACGCTCAATGCTTCTTTAGAAAAAAATCAACCGATTGATTACGAAGCCCTCGGAGTGAGTCTTTCCGATAAGGAAAAAATCCAAAAGTTACTGCAAACAAAACGGCATTACCTCGGGCAGATGGACGTAAACGCCCAATCGGCATTGGTGTGGGATTTTTATGAGGAAGTGCTGGAAAAAATGAAAAATTACGGTTGTAAAGTACTACGACTCGATGCCTTTGCGTACCTGCACAAAGCGGTGGGCGAAAGCAATTTTTTCAACACTCCCGGCACGTGGGATTATTTGGGAAAAATTAACGGAATTGCTACAAAAAACGGATTGCAATTACTGCCCGAAATCCACGCCGAGTACGGAGCGCATCTGCACGATGAGGTTGCGGAAAAAGGCTACCTGATGTATGATTTTTTCCTGCCCGGATTGCTCATTCACACGCTCGAAAAGCATAACAACAAGGCATTGCTCAACTGGGCAAATGAGATTATCGACAAGAAATTCAAAGTGGTCAATATGCTCGGGTGCCACGACGGTATTCCGCTTCTCGACCTCAAGGGGAAAACCGTAAACGGCTCGTACAGAGAAGGTTTGCTGACCGATGCCGAAATCGACGACCTTATGGAACTCGTAATGGCACGCGGCGGACGGGTGAAAAATCTCTACGGAACGGACGGCAAAAAGATTGCGTACTATCAAGTGAACGCCACGTATTTCAGTGCGTTGGGCGAAGATAAGCGTAAGTTGTTGTTAGCCAGAGCGATACAGCTTTTTATGCCCGGTATTCCGCAGGTTTGGTATTTGGATTTGTTTGCCGGAAAAAATGATTATCAGGCGGTGGAACGTGCCGGACAGGACGGACATAAAGAAATCAACCGCACGAATTTATCCGAAGATGATATTGCCCAAGGATTGCAACAAGAAATCGTTCGTAAACAATTGGAATTGATACGCTTACGCAATACATCATCGGCTTTTGCCGGAACGGTCGAATTTTTGGAAACATCTGAGAATAAGCTACATATAAAATGGACGAACGGTAGCGATTTTGCGGTATTGAAAGCCGGTTTAGAGAATTATTCATTTGAAATTGAAACCAATACGGAGAAAATTTCATCGGAAAAATAAAAAAAACAAAAAATGAAAACAGACATACTATGTGTAGGCGAAATCTTGATTGATTTTATTGGAAATCAAGAAGGTACGATTTTGCAAACAAGAGATTACCACCGCTATCTGGGCGGTTCGCCAACCAACGTGGCGATGAATACGGCTCGTTTGGGACTGAACGTAAAACTCGTCGCAACGATGGGCAACGACGGTTTCGGGACGTATATGTTGGATAAACTGTCTGAGAATAAGGTTGATACAAGTCTTTGCCGTAGTTTGGACGATACGCCTACATCGGTTATTTTCGTGTCGCGGACAACGGGAACGCCTGAATTTATTGCGTATCGCCAAGCCGATTTCCGCATTAGCGAAGACCAAATTCCGACAAGCATTCTTAAAGAAACGAAAATCTACCACACCACTTGTTTTGCGTTGAGCAAAAAACAAGCCCGCGAAACGATTCTCGCCAAAGCCGATGAAGCGGCATCGCTCGGTGTCAAACCAAGCATCGACCTTAATTATTCGCCACTCATTTGGGCTGACCGTCCGCTGGCGTTGGAAACTATAAAGAAATATGCGTCGTACAATCCGTTGATAAAAATCAGTGAGGACGATATGGAACGGATTTTCGGAACGATTTCGGTAGGGGAGATGTTTGCGTTTTTCCACGATGCCGGAGCGGAAACCGTCTGCCTGACCAAAGGTGCGGACGGCGTGGCGTTGTCGCAAAAAGGCGGCACGCTGACGGAACTTCCTGCTGTGAAAATCGATAAAATCAGCGATGCCACAGGTGCCGGCGATGCGTTCTGGTCGGGATTTTTGTTTGCGTACATCCGTCAGCAACCGTATGAAAAATGCTTGGAAACTGCCCTCAAATTAGCCGCCCTCAAATTGCAAAACGTAGGACGGCTACCCGAAAACATTGATATTGTTTCGAGTTTGCTGTAAGGAAAGTGGAAAAAGGATAAAGTTTGATAAGGAAAAAGGTTAAAGTGAAAAGCATTTTTTAATTCGGACTTTATTCTTTTCCCTCTTGTTTTTCCATACAAAACATTACGATAAATGTTTTTTTTCGTAGAGGTATTTCATGCAACGTCTCACATGATGTTTGATTTTATAAAGACGTTGCGTGTAACGTTTCTACGAGTGTTTTTCTATAAAACCAGAAATAAAAAACAACATTTCTTCGTGTGGATTAATATAAAAAGGATAAAGCTAAAAAATCAGCTTTATCCTTTTCATTTTATCTTTTAAAACTTAATTTTCTTATAAATTCGCGTTTAACAGTCCTTTGATACCTTCTTCTGACGGACGGGGGGCGTTGGCATTGATGATATTTCCTTCTTTGTCAATTAAAATAAAGCGGGGAATATACATAATATCGTATTTGTCGGCAAAATTATCTTCGGTGGAAAGGTCGGCATAAAGCTGAATACCACTGATGGTTTCTTGTTGTTTCATGAAATTATCCCAAGCCTCTTTATTTTGGTCGATAGAGATGCTTACAAAAGCGATGTCTTTACCGTGATATTCTTTTTCGAGCGCTTGCAATGCAGGAATTTCTTGGATGCAAGGTCCGCACCAAGTCGCCCACACATCTATATATACGAGTTTTCCTTTGAGGCTTTCGAGGGAAACGCTACCGCCTTTAAAATTTTCGAAATCAAAAGTAGGAGAGGGGTTACCGGGGTAAAGCTGTTGGAGTTTTGCGTTACGTTTTTCGATTTGCCCTAAGAACGCTGAATCTTTCACAAATTCTATTATACTATTATATAATAATGCGTTGTCTTCTCTACTATTGGCAGCACTGAGTGAATTGCCTGCGATTTTGAACACTTCACCTTTGATGTTGTCCGATTTCAAAGCTCTTACTTTTTCTACGAACGGTTTCAAAGCATCGTCTTCTAATTGGTTCAATTCCATGCTGAAATGGTTCATTACCAATTCTTTGTAAGCGGGGATTTTATCAAATTCCGAAGAAAGGTCATAGTTGATTTTGTCCAATTCGTTTTTGAAATCTTCGGGAAGTTCTACGGCTTCTTTTGCAAAACGTTCATGAATTATCGGGTAAATCATTTTGAGTTGCGACATATAATAATCCGTTCCCTTTTTTTCAAGATTTACAAATTCGCTGCTCAAGCCCTTAGTTTTATCGAGCAGTTCATTGTATTTGGCTTTCGCATTGTCCAATACTGTTTTGAACTCGGCAGGTTGCTGCATAAAAGCCTCTTGAAATCCTTGCTCTACTTCCATACGGAGTTTTGATTTCTCTTGCAAATACGCCGAAGCAAGCGAGTCTTTTCCTGAAACTTTAACCGATAAAGGCATTCCGGCAAAGTCAATATCAAGATGGATTACATCTCCTTTAGTCAAATAAAGTGGTACATACACCATACTTCTACCTTTCCCTTGCAGGGTGTAATAGTTTGATTCTAAGGCAAGCGTGTCGGTGAAAGAGCCGTCGGGATTGACGGTAAGGTCTTTCTCAAAACCGCTACCCGTAATCATTAGCGGCATTCCGTTATAGTTTTCAATTTTGCCTGTTACGACGGTCTTGTCCGACTTTTTTTGGCATGCTACCATACTGATAGCTAATAATAATACGATAGATAATTTTTTCATGGGATAGGATTCTGTTTTTAATAAAATTGAAATAAAAAATCAAGCGAATATACAATATTATTATTCAATGGCAAGCAGTTTTGGTTGTAAAAGTTTTAAGAATAAATTTTATTATTTACAAATATCTTACAATCAAGTATTTATGAAATATTTTTTACTTTGTGAATGAAAAATTATTTCCTGATAACAGCGGATAGGTTCTTTTGAATGAATTCTTTTAAAAAATTAACAATTGTGATTTGCGTGTTATATCCACTAAATTATATATATTTGCCGATTGAAGATTGAATAGTAATTAATTTAAAACAATGCAAAACAAGGGACTTATTAAACTGTTTGCGTTTTTGTTGGTAGCCGTGAGTATTTATCAGCTTGCGTTTACTTTCATAGCCAACAGGGTGGAGAACAAAGCGAAGGCATTTGCCGAAGCTAAAGTAGCAGCTACAGAAAGTGAATATGTAACTAAAAGAGAGCAGATTGAGACGAAATATCTCGACTCGATGATGAGCAAGGACGTGATGAATATCGGAATTGCGAAGTTTACCTATGCAGAGGCTAAAGAAAAAGAATTAAACAGGGGGTTGGACTTGAAAGGCGGTATCAACGTGATACTCCAGATTTCAGTCAAAGACATTTTAAAAGGATTGGCGAACAATTCCAAAGACCCCATTTTTAATAAATCGTTGGCGGAAGCCGATGAAAATTTGCGGAAAACCGACCGTACGTACATTGATTTGTTTTTCGAAGCGTATGAGAAAAACGGTGGCAAATTGGCATCCCCCGATGTGTTTGCCAACAAAACACTCAGCGACGAAATCAACTTCCAAATGACGGACAATGAAGTGCGCCCCATCATCCGCCGTAAGGTTGACGAATCTATCGTATCGGCATTTGAAGTATTGCGTAAGCGTATCGACAAATTCGGTGTAACCCAACCGAATATCCAGCGTTTGGGAACTTCCGGGCGTATCCTTATCGAGCTTCCGGGAGCGAAAGACATCAACCGCGTGAAGGCTCTTTTGCAGAGTACGGCACAACTTGAATTTTGGGAAACCTACAAAAACATTGAAGTTTATCCGTATTTGCAAGCCTTGAACGAACAACTCAAAGCGAGTGTAAAACCAATAGAAATCATAGAAACCGTACAAACGGGGAGTGCGATTGATTCGCTTTTGGCAGATGTAAAAACCGACTCGATAGAAGCCGCTTCGGTAATAAATCCGATTTTCGATTTAATCAAAGGCTCTTCGTATGAAGGTTCGCCGGTGATTTTTTCATTTTCAATAAAAGATACAGCAACGGTTAATAGCTATCTTCGCTCTAATGAAGCGAAGCGATTATTGCCCGCAAACCTGCAATTTGCTCGTTTTGTTTGGGGAAAACCAACAAGGAACAGCGATTTGATAGAACTGTATGCACTACGAGGCAATCGTGATAATATTGCCCCACTTACGGGAGGCGTGATTGTTGATGCGATGCAAAGCTATGACGTGCGCAACCAGCCTTCGGTATCTATGCAAATGGACGGCAAGGGAGCGAAAATATGGGAAAATCTTACCGACAAAGCCTATAAAGAGCAAGGAAATATTGCTATCGTACTTGACGAAATCGTGTACTCTGCCCCCGGCGTAACTTCGGGAGCGATTTCGGGCGGACGCTCGGAAATCAGCGGTACTTTTACGGTTAATGAAGCGATTGACTTAGCAAATGTGCTTAGAGCAGGTAAATTGCCTGCCGGAGCCGACATTGTACAATCGGAAGTTGTAGGGCCTTCATTAGGGCAAGAAGCCATCAGTAGCGGTATGAACTCTTTCTTGATAGCCTCCTTATTCATTTTCTTATGGATGGTGGTTTATTATGGACGTGCGGGTATTTATGCCGATATAGCATTGATAGTCAATATTATATTGATATTTGGAGTTTTAGCCAATATCGGAGCGGTGCTTACCCTTCCGGGGATTGCGGGTATCGTACTTACGATAGGTATGGCGATTGACGCGAATGTTATCATTTTTGAGCGAGCCAAAGAAGAACTCGCCAAAGGCAAAACCACAGCCCAAGCGGTCAAAGACGGTTTCAGTAACGCTCTTTCGTCAATTCTCGATGCGAATATCACAACGGGACTTACGGCTATCATCCTTTTGATATTCGGAAGCGGACCTATCCAAGGATTTGCCACTACCTTATTAATAGGTATTGCCACATCGCTTTTCACAGCGATATTCATCACACGTCTTTTGATAGATTACAGTGTAAAGAAAAAGCACAAATTGCCGTTCTCAACAAAACTGACCGAAAATCTTTTCAAAAATGTAAATATCGACTTTTTGAGCAAACGTAAGATAGGGTATGCCCTGTCGGGAATCCTATCATTGGTAAGCATCATATCACTCTTTACGTTAGGGCTTAACCAAGGTATTGACTTTGTAGGCGGACGTACATATCAGATACGTTTCGCACAAGAGGTAACTCCTGAGAATATTGTAAAGGATTTGGAGCCATTCATAGGAAATTCAGAAGTAAAAACTTTCGGTGGGGCAAATCAAATAAAAGTTTCTACCAAGTATAAAGTAGAGGAAGAGAGTACCGCCGTGGATAATGAAATCCAAGAACTTTTGTATGAAGGTCTTGCCAAATATTATCCGTCAGGGTTTACGTATGAAGAATTTACAGGAGCAAAAAATGAAACAAGTATAGGTATTGTACAATCGCTCAAAGTAGGGCCTACCATAGCTGAAGATATCAAAAGCAGTGCTTTTTGGGCAATTATAGGGTCGCTTATTGTGATTGCGCTTTATATATTGTTACGCTTCCGCAAATGGCAGTTTTCTATGGGAGCTTTGGTATCATCAGCCCATGACGTACTGTTGGTATTGGGGATTTTCTCACTCACCTATAATCTGATGCCGTTTAATATGGAAATTGACCAAGCCTTTATCGCGGCGGTGCTGACGGTTATCGGTTACTCGCTCAACGATACGGTAATTATTTACGACCGTATCCGTGAGATGATGCACGATACGGCATGGTCAAAAGAACGTATCAATCTTGCGTTGAACAGTACATTGAGCCGTACGTTGAATACATCAATCACTACATTGGTAGTATTGGTTACTATCTTTATTTTTGGTGGCGAGACGCTTCGCGGTTTTATGTTTGCCATGATAGTAGGGGTGTTGGTAGGTACATATTCCTCAATATTCATTGCAACACCAATGATATATGATACATTGGACAAAAATCTGTTGAAAAAGAAATAAAAAGAGTAAGTATTTTTGAGATTAATGATAAGAATTGCCCGGGCAGTAATGTTCGGGTAATTTTTTTGGAGTTAATTACGAAAATTGATTTATTATTTTTAAATTTGTGGT
>JAUNTM010000117.1 GCA_030538675.1 Capnocytophaga sp. | reverse complement strand
TTTCTGTATTTAGTTTTTCAGAATTACAACTAACGGGGCTAAATTACGAAAAAATATGGAATAGAAATTAGTGATTGGTTTTGCTAAAATTTCTCTTGATAGTGTGAGTATATTACTTTTGTTCTACCTTACAAAGGTACAAAAAAAGTGTCGCGCCTTGCAATAGCGATACAAAAAAGGATCGTTATGCAAGAAGAAGAGGCAAGTCATTTTACAGGACTCGTTGAGCTGATCCGTATGAAAATGCTGTGGCAGAAAGGATGAATGGGATTTTAAGGCAAGAATTTAACATTGCTAAATATGATGTTGAAACAAAGATAGATAAAAAATAGTGGAAGAATCCATTGAATTTTATAAAGAATTAAGACCGCATTTGTCCAATTATTATCTTACTCCAAAACAAATGCACAAGCAAGAAAAATTTAAGACCTATAAAAACAAAAACGTTTTTGTTTTAATTATCTATAGCTGCCTTACAATATGTATCGGTTATTCAGGACGGAATACTTAAAGCCTATTCCTTAACAGTCTATAAAAATACCGATTATTCGGATAAAATAAGTATCTTTGTGCATCTTGAATTACCATCAATAAACGGAAAAACTGATAAAAACACATACATATTATGCCAACAAAAGAATATACTAACGGTGAAATTACCATTTTATGGCAACCCGAAAAATGCGTCCATGCAGGCATTTGCGTAAAAACGCTGCCCGAGGTTTACCGTCCTAAAGAAAAACCTTGGATTGCCATAGAAAATGCCACATCGCAAGATCTGGTCAAGCAAGTCGGGAAGTGTCCGTCCGGAGCATTAAGCATCAAAGACGGAACCGCAAAAATAAAGATTGAAAGAGAAGAAAACGGGAAAAAAGGAAGATTTGTCATCTATGAAGATAGCCAATTTGCAGGTGAAATGACTTATACCCAAGCTGGAGAAGATAAAATTATCATTGACCATACAGGGGTTGATAAAAATTTCGGAGGCAAAGGCTACGGTAAAAAAATGGTGCTTGAGGCGGTGGTATTTGCAAGAGCGAACCAACTCAAAATCTTGCCTTTATGTCCTTTTGCCAAAGCCGAATTTGATAAAAATAAAGACTATCAAGACGTAAGGTTTTAGGAGTTTTTTGCTTCCCGGAAAGACATTTCCTTAGTAAAACTCAAAAAACAACGGATATTTTTTTTCTCTTTGGAAAACTAAACTCTGATTCATTAAAATTTTAGCAATGCCAAATTTATAATGAATAAAGTCCTTATTTATCTAATCATAATTCTATTCCAAACCAAATGCACCGGCAAGAAAAAATAAAAATCAAAACCTTAGTTGCCTCATAATCTGTATCGATCGCTATTTCAGGGCGGGACAGGAAATACAAAAAAAGCTATCCGACTTTTCAGATAGCTTTTTGTTGTACCCGAGGTGGGAATCGAACCCACACTCCGAAGAACACGAGTTTGAGTCGTGCGCGTCTACCAATTCCGCCACTCGGGCAAATCACTGAGTGATTAACGGGTGCAAAAGTACACATTTTTTTTAAACCTCCAAAAAAAATCAAGAAAAAAATGTAATATTTACTTTTTATGTGTAAATTTGCACCGTCAATCAACTTAACCAATAGCTTTAGATATATAAAAATCAACTTATTATGGCATATATCGTACCTGAATCAAAGATTTTTGCTTGTACACAAAGCAAAGATTTGGCGAAAAAAATAGCTAAATATTATGGTACTAAATTGGGGAAAGTGAAATTTTCTCACTTTAGCGATGGCGAATTTCAGCCTTCATTTGAAGAGTCGGTGCGGGGTGCCCGTGTATTTATCATAGGCTCTACCAACCCAAGCAGCGAAAATCTTATGGAAATGTTGCTCATGCTTGACGCTGCCAAGCGTGCTTCGGCACGGCATATTACCGCAGTTTTGCCTTACTTCGGGTGGGCTCGGCAAGACAGAAAAGACAAACCGCGCGTGCCTATCGCTGCCAAATTGGTAGCAAGTTTGCTCGAAACTGCCGGTGCAACTCGTATTATCACAATGGATTTGCATGCTGATCAAATTCAAGGTTTTTTTGAGCGTCCTGTAGACCATTTGTTTGCGTCTACGATTTTCTTGCCGTATTTGGAGAATATGAGGCTGAAAGACCTTACGATTGCATCGCCTGATATGGGGGGCTCCAAGCGTGCATATGCGTATTCAAAATATTTGAATAGTGATGTTGTAGTTTGTTATAAGCAACGCAAAAAAGCAAATGTGATTGAAACGATGGAGCTCATCGGAGAGGTCAGTGGTAAAAATGTGGTTCTCGTTGATGATATGGTCGACACGGCAGGAACATTAGTTAAAGCTGCTGAGTTGATGAAAGAGAAAGGGGCTATAAGCGTGCGGGCCGTGGCAACTCACGCATTATTGAGTGGGAATGCTTATGAGCGTATCGAAAATTCTCTGCTTGAAGAACTTATCGTTACGGATTCGATTCCGTTACGGCAAGAAAGTAGTAAAATCAAGGTGCTTAGTTGTGCCGAATTATTCGCAGAAGTGATGCATCGTGTTCATGAAAATACGTCTATCAGTTCTAAATTTCTTATGTAACTAATTTTTTAATATATATTTTTTAAATGAAATCAATTACAATCAAAGGATCTCAAAGAGAAAGCGTGGGCAAAGCAGCAAGCAAAGCCTTACGTAATGCTGGAAAGGTACCTTGCGTTTTATACGGAGGGGATAATGCCATACATTTTGCAGCAGATGAAGCGGCGTTCAAAAGCATCATTTACACCCCCAATGTGTACACCGCAGCGATTGAACTCGATGGAGGAAAAGCTCATAACGCTATCGTACAAGATATTCAGTTTGACCCCGTTTCTGACAAAATCATTCACATTGATTTTTATGAATTGGATGAAAACAAAGAAGTTACTCTCGAAGTGCCTATCAAAGTAACCGGAACTTCACCAGGTGTAATGGCAGGTGGGGTATTGCGTATCGTAAATCGTAAGCTGAAAGTAAAAGCGTTGCCTGCAAATCTTCCTGACTTTGTGAAAGTTGATATTTCAGGGATGGAAATGGGTAACAAATTGTACATCACTAAGTTGGAGCAAGAAAATTATAAAATCATGCATCCTGAGAATACTGTTGTATGCCAAGTGAGAATATCGCGTGCTGCAATGAAAGCTGCTCAAGAAGCTGCCAAAGCCGAAAAGGGCGGAAAGAAAAAATAATCTTTTTTCATGATAAGAAAATGAAGCTGTTCGATTTTTTCGGGCAGCTTTTTTTTGTTTTTAAAAAGGAAAAAGAAATATTTCGTTACGGATTAATTTATTTTTTGCCCAATAAGCCATATTTTAGTATTGTTTGCTATGGTTGTTGCAAATATATAAAGTTCGCCCCCTTCTTTTATTTTTGTTTTTTTGCGTATTTCGGCTACGGTCATTGGAAAATTACGTATGCTAATATTCGCTTTTGGGTATAAGCGTGTAAGTTCTTTGAGGTTGGATTTGTTGTGGGTGCGGCATTCTTTTATTTCAAAGATACGCCCCGGGAAGTTTTTATCCAACGAATCGGAGGTGTACAAATGCGTATTAGGATGAAGTTTGTATATTCCAAATCGCTGTCCGACAGTAACAAAGCCGCCTGACTTGAGTATCGAAGCGTTGGGTTCGTACAGATAGCGTAGCATCGTGGTAGCATGAGCAGCTTGAGCCTTTGGCTCATCCGTCCATTCAAAACTGAAGTATTGGTTTGCGTTATTGTTTCGGAAATTAACGGTATGTATCGTGGGTGGTTGCTTTCGGTTTGTCAGGACGAAAAGGAGTTCTTTGCAGTCGTTATCCACGGACACGATGTGTATTTCGCTGACTTGCTTGAGGTTTTGTAGTGCGAGTGATACGTCGAGCATAGGCGAATATTTGACTACTATTTGTTGGGTTTTAGTTTGTAATTCGGGAAGTATTTTTTCCAAATTAGGCGAGCAGTCTTCTATTTTGAACACTTTTTGTCCGCTGTGGTTACGTCTTGCAGGGTCGATATACACCAAATCGGCGGCAGGCATTGTTTTCAAAAATTGTTCGGCAGAAGCTTGCACAATAGTAGCGTTGGACAGTCCTAATATCGGCATGTTATTTGTCGCCAAGCGGCACAATTCTTCATTTTGTTCGACATAAATAGCTCGTTCAAAATGGGGAGCGAGAAACGAAAAATCAACCCCCAAGCCCCCCGTTAGGTCAACCAATAAGGTGCGATTAGTAGGCAGCAGGGAGGTTTTGTATTGAGCTGTGATTTCGGAAGATGCTTGCTCGAGCGAAAGCTGTATCGGATACATGATTTGCGGAAATTCATACCATTTTGGCAGTTTACGTTTGGCAGTTTGCAAGCCTGCAATTTGTCGTAATAGCAAAGGCATATCATCGCGCCGGTACTGTAAGGCTACCGATTTTATATCCTCATTGGCATGAGAGCTGATAAAAGAAATTTGTTCTTCTGTAAGCATTATTTTTTCTAAAAATTCACGACAAAGATAGGGAATTAGAGAATGGCGCACCTTGATAATCCGAAAGAAATTTGTTTATATCCAATCATTTTATCTGTTTAATTTGTTTTTTAATGAAGTTTTTCATACCTTTAGGCAGATTTTTTATTTAAAATGATGATATGATAAACAAAACAATAGATACTGTCGAAGATGCTTTGGCTGATATTGAGAACGGCATGACTTTGATGTTGGGAGGTTTTGGGCTTTGCGGTATCCCGGAGAATAGCATTGCACAATTGGTGCGCATGAAGCTCAACAATCTTACGTGTATATCTAATAATGCGGGGGTGGATGATTTTGGACTTGGATTGATGCTAAAAGGACGGCAAATCAAAAAAATGATAGCTTCGTATGTAGGTGAAAATGCTGAGTTCGAACGGCAAATGCTTTCAGGCGAACTTGAAGTAGAACTTACCCCGCAGGGTACGCTGGCCGAAAAATGTAGAGCCGCCCAGTATGGCATTCCTGCATTTTATACACCTGCAGGCTATGGTACTGAGGTTGCCGAAGGAAAGGAAGTGCGTGAGTTTAACGGGAAAATGTACGTTCTCGAACATGCGTACCAAGCGGATTATGCTATCGTCAAAGCGTGGAAAGGCGACACGGCAGGAAATCTTATTTTTAAAGGAACGGCCCGGAATTTCAACGCACCGATGGCGGGAGCAGCCAAAATAACCATAGCCGAAGTGGAAGAGTTGCTTCCTGCAGGAAGTCTTGACCCTAATGAAATTCATATTCCGGGGATTATGATTGACCGGATTTTCAAAGGTAATCATTTTGAAAAACGTATTGAACAACGAACAACGCAACCTAAAAAATAATTCAAATGGCATTGACTAAAGAACAAATCGCACAACGCATCGCCAGGGAAGTAAAAGATGGTTATTATGTGAATCTTGGTATAGGAATTCCTACTTTGGTTGCCAATTATGTCCGTGATGATATTTCGGTAGAATTCCAGAGTGAGAATGGCGTACTTGGCATGGGGCCTTTTCCCGTCGAGGGGGAGGAAGATGCGGATATTATTAATGCAGGCAAGCAGACCATAACGACCTTACCGGGAGCGAGTTTTTTTGACTCGGCATTCAGCTTCGGAATGATTCGCAGTAAAAAAGTTGATTTGACAATCTTGGGAGCTATGGAAGTTGCCGAGAATGGAGATATCGCCAATTGGAAAATACCCGGGCGAATGGTTAAAGGAATGGGAGGGGCTATGGATTTGGTCGCTTCTGCCGAAAATATTATTGTGGCGATGATGCACGTGAATAAATATGGTGAATCTAAGCTGTTGAAAAAGTGTACATTACCACTTACAGGCGTTGGTTGCGTAAAAAAAATAGTTACAGAACTTGCCGTATTGGAAATAACGCCCGAAGGCTTCAAACTCCTTGAACATGCTCCCGGTGTTACCATCGGACAAATACGCCAAGCTACCGAAGGAACACTTGTTATCGAAGGGGATATTCCTGAAATGAAATTTTAAATAAAATAGCTGCCCAACCATGAAATTTGAATTCCGAAAAGCGGAAATGTCTGATTTTGAGCCAATTTGGGAGATTATTTCGGACGCTAAAGAATCCCGGCGGTTAGAAGGGAGTTCCCAATGGCAAGACGGCTATCCTAATGAAGACAGCATCCGCAATGATATACAAAACCACTACGGATTTGTAATGACATACCAAGGGATTATTTATGCGTATTCGGCGGTTATATTTGCTATCGAGCCAGCTTACGAAGCTATTGAAGGACAATGGATTACAGATGGGGAGTATGCCGTAGTCCACCGTATGGCAGTCGCCCGGCAAGCCAAAGGAAAAGGAATTGGCAAAATTCTTTTGGAATATATCGAAAACTATATTTTGGAAAAAAAGTATCCGAGCATCCGTATTGATACTAATTTTGACAATATTGCGATGCTCAAAATTCTTGAAAAAGAAGAATATGTTTATTGTGGAGAAGTTTATTTTCGAGGATCGGCTCGCAAAGCCTTTGAGAAAAAAATAAAGTAGGCGAAAACATTAAAAAAATATCAAATTATTTACGAAAAATCACTAACTATTTTTTAGTACATTATCTTGCTATTCAAGTGCTTATTACGCCGAACTCATGTTATTTAACGTAAGTTCGACATAAGAAAACACTGTAAATCAAGACTTTAATTCCCTCACCCCCCAA
>JAUNTM010000011.1 GCA_030538675.1 Capnocytophaga sp. | reverse complement strand
GTAGATAATTATGAGAAATAATAATTCAGGCGGTTATTTTCCGCAAAATCAAGGTGGTTACTACCCTCAAAATCAAGGCGGTTCTTTTCCCCAGCAAAATCGATATGGAGGTCAAGCCTCTGCTTCAAAAAAACGTTCTGGGGCTAAAGTAGTGCAAGGAAACACAAAAGACGGCGTTATGTATTACGGCGTTACGGCTTGGTTTTATAGACGACGCACAGGCTTGGTAACCATTTCGGCGTTTGAAAATTCAAGGTCAAAACGCTATACAGGCGAAAAAAACGGAAATAATTTTATTTCGTTGTTGTTCGAGGTTTTTTACCGTGATACAGGTTCTAAATTTTTGGAAATCGCTCAATTCAACATTAACACGGGTAAAGTCTTATTGCCTAAAACTGGGATTGTTATTTCGACAAAAGCCAATAACGGTGGTTATGCTGGTTTTTGGTCACGTCAAAATAATAACGGCAGACGTTAATTAGTAATCAATTAAATAATATAGCGATATGAATGTAACGAAAGTATACACGATTTTTAAAGTCCTGCAAGACATTGTAACGGTAATTATGCCGATTTTGGAGACGCTTGTTAAGCGTGATTTGAACGGCGACGGTACTGTTGGTCGTAAGGTTGATTAGTTTTTTTTAATTTGTTGGTTAGTGGAAATCCGTATCGTTTTTTGCGGTACGGATTTTTTAAATTTAATTTTAAAATGGAAGAAATAAACGAAATAAAAAAGGGCAATTTTGACAAACCCCGAATGTTTTACAGAGTTACGATAATTATATTATTGTTGCTTTTGTTTTATTTTACTTTTTTCGGAAAGAAAAAAAACGAAAATAAAACAGAAAGTAAGCCCGAAACAATGCCCGATAATTCGCCTTTGTCAGGCGCTTCTGTCGTGCCGTCTTTTTCGGAAGATTTTAAAAGCACAAACGCTGATTTTATAATTTACGATGTTTGGTATAATGACAAAATTCATGTTACCGAGCCAGAATATGAATTTATAAAAAGAGCCTTTGGCGGTTACGTCCTTACCGAACCGTTGGCAAAGCTCCGTGACGGTTTTCTCGTTGAAGACATGAAAGCGTTGGCTAATGAATACATTTCGGGAAAAAATGCTTTGTATTACGGTTTGAGATATGATAATCCCGAAAAAACACAGTCGTCATTAGGCAGAAAGTATGAACAAAATGTTTCTTCAAACTACTCTAATGGTGCGATTTACGTTAATGTTTCTAATATCGCTTTTTCAACTGCCTTGGTTTCATCAACAAATCAAACTGTAAAAGGTGCGGAAATTGACGGTTATTATTTGGTTTCTTTTTTCTTTGTTCAAACTTACAGAAATCCCCACGCTATTGGTATAAATCGTTCTGTCGTTTTCCGTGATAAAGCCAAAGGCTTGGCGTTTTATCAAAAAGTAAAGGAATTGTTAGACTATAAAATTGTGTAATATGGTGGTTATGGTATTTTTGTTTTTATTGGTTTTTTTGCTCTCTTATGCGAAGTATTTCGGTGAAAAACCCGAAAATTTTGATATGACGGCAGATGATTATTTGAAAAATTACGGTCGTGCTTGTGATTCTACAGTTTATTTTGTAGAATCGGAAACAGAGGAAACGGAAACAGAGGAAACAGAAATAGAGAATGTTCTGTTTAGTTTTCCTTTTGATATACCTACTTTTTCTCATGAATTTAATAATAGTGATGTTGATGTTATTATATATAATACTTGGTATGAAGGTAAGACTCTTCTTCCTGAATATGATTTCATAGTTAAATCTTATGGAAGTTTAAAGCCTGTTTTTCCTGTTTATAAAGTTCGTGATATAGATTTTGGTTCTGTTTCTGATTTATTTAATTCGTATATTCATGGAAAGAATGTTTTTTGTTATGCTCATAAAATGCTTGCTAATAGGGATGTATTTTTAGAACGTAGGTATTTTGAAAATGTATCTTTTTCTTATTCGGATGTTGTTTATTTAGATGATGTTTTTATTTTTTCTCCTAAAAATATTCTTTGCTTTGGTGGTTATGTGAATAATTACCCTGTTTCTAATATTTTTTATGTTGATACTTCACAAAATCCTTTTGTTTTATCTTATGCTAGGTCTTTTGTTTTTAAAGATAAAAATAAAGGTATTGAATTTAATAATAAATTAGTGTCTCTTGTTGATTATAACACGGCTAAACCCTCTTAATTAAAAAAATAACTATGAAAAACAAAGTAAACAGAGAGAAATTATACGATAAAATATTCCGCATTGTGGCGGTTGTCATCTTGGGGCTTGTGATATTTTTTCAAACTAAAAAAGATTAAAACTATGAATGATAGAGAGTTAAAAGAGAGAAAGAAACGGCGTAATAAGATAATAATTTTAGTGATTGTAATTTTACTTGTTCTTTTTCTTTGGTTCTTTAAGTCAAAAGAAAAGCCCGAGCAAGTTTATTCTAAAGATTATTTTGATGTCTTGATTAGAGTTTATGACGGTCATTTAAAAACTTCTGAATACGTCCAAATCGTTGAAACGCAAGCTTTGTTAGCTGAACTCGATTTTAAGGAACTTAAGAAGTTGGATTTTGATTTTTCCATTTATCGTGACAGAATTAATAATGTTTTTGGTTCTTTGCTCCCTTTTAAAATTGCTGATTTCCAGAAAAATGACTTTAACAAACGTGTTAATTCTTTATTTTCGTCTTTAACTGTGAAATATGAGTTTTTTGTTAATGGCATTTTCAAAGATTCTACTAAACATATGAATGATGGCGTATCATTTTTTAATTTAGCGGAATTTCTTTTCGGTGGCGGTTCTTCTCTCCAGTTTAAAACCTATTTAGAAAAAAATATGTCTTTAGTTGCTGACTTAAAGCATGTAAGATATAGAATTGTTGGTAATTATGTTGTTATATATGACGCTAATTTTGTTGATAGAAATGTCGGGCAGTTTGGTTTTTCTTTAGATTATATAAGTCATAATTTGAGAGCTGTAGTGTATTTTAAAGATAAAACTAAATTAGATGAATTTACTTCATTACTTAAATTAATCGTTACTGACAACAATAAATTTTACAACTAAATGGATTATTTGGATTTTTTAATAATTGGATTTTTGATTTTAGCCTTTATTTTATTTTCTAAAGACAAAGGCGTTAAATTACTTTGATATGCAAAAATATTACTTGATACCATTAGCGTTTATTTTGTCTTTACAGATAAAAAAATATTATGAGCAATATTTATTAATGCGTTCGGCTTCATCTGTTTATCTCTACGATTCTCTTTATAGAATTATTGAGGGCTTGTCGTCTAAAAGTATTTTGGAAAAATGAAAAAGCGTTATTATATATTGTTTGTATTGTGTTACTTGATTATTGTATTCCTTTATGCATATTCTAAAATTTCATTGTATTACACAAAAGATACTTTGGATAAAATTTATAACGGTGCTTTGTCAAGTTTTAGAGCTAATTTAGAATATTCAATTAAACGTTAATGATATGGTTTTTAATTTTGTAATGTCTTGGGCAAGTTTTACTGTTGGCTTACTTACGTCCGATTCTAAAGCTAAGAAGCAACGCCAGGAATATATAGATTATATGATTGATATAAATAGAAGTAATTTATATAATACTTCGGTTTCGGCTTTTAACAAAAGAATGATTTCAGATTTATTTTTGCTTTCGTTGTACTATTTGATAATTTCAGTTCCTTTTTTTCTTTTATTTTTGTTTTTAACAGGGGATTGTTTTGTTAATAGAAAATAATTTTTAACTTTGCGTTTTAACCAAATAAATTAAATCGTAATGAAAAAATTAATGTTTCTTTTTCTGTCAGTCTTTTTATTTTCTTGTTCCAAAGATGATTTAAATGTAAAAACTAAACATGAGGTTAGATTTTCTAACAATTCTTCAAGCCCTTATACTGTTACTATCAATTTTAATGATGATAAAGAGGTTTTTGTTCTTCAAGGTAAAGAGTATGTTATTAGAAAATATGATGAGGGTACATTTATAATTTGGTATGTTAAACAAAATAGTGGTTACTTAATTTATCCTACTGAACAAACAGGCAATTTTACTGTTACACGTGAGCATTTGGTTTCATTTCCTAATTAATTTATTATGAGAGTTTTAATGAATGGAATACTTGTGTAGATTATTCTTTTGATATGCTTAGAATGATTTCATATCAAGCTACTTGTAGTTTACATTAATAAAAGATGTTTTTGCTTTTAAAAATCCTTTAAAAACTGTTGAAAAAGTTCGATTATTAAATCGGGCTTTTTTTTTTGCTTGAAATTTGCGAGAAAGAAAAAAAAATGAATGCGAAAACAGTAACAATAGTATTAATTCTAATTATATTAGTAATGGCGTATTTTTATTATCCCCTAAAAAAAGCCGTCCGCATGTTAACGGCAGGGAATATAACCAAACATTTTAAATGGGCTGAATTTGACAGCAAAGACGGCGTTTCAGTTCCCGAAGATTTAAAGCCTAATGTCCAGAAATTGGCGGAACAATTGGAAATCATCCGCGCGGAATTAGGTAATAACCCCATAGTAATAAACTCTGGCTATCGTACTTTTATGCATAATTTCAATGTCGGCGGTGCAATAAAGTCGCTTCACTTGGAAGCAAAAGCCGCTGATATAAGAGTTAAAAACGTACTTCCTAAAAAAGTCTTTGACACCATTAAACGCCTCATGAACGAGGGCAAAATTGCAAAGGGGGGCGTTGGCTTGTACAAGAATTTCGTGCATTACGATATTCGTGGACATATCACAACTTGGGAAGATTTAGGCTAAAAAAAAATGTGGATAGTTGTCAGAATAATAGCGCTGTTGTTTTTGCTTCCAGTGCTTGCGGATGCAGTTAAAAATTACAAAAAAGACGAATAATGAAAAAATATACTTCAAAAATAGGCGGTTTTTATCAGAAATATAAATATGAAATTTGGGTAGCTCTCGTCATCTTTATTTTATGGCTACTTTGGAAAAAGTACAAAAATGCAGGCAGTCCCGGTGAGCAAAATGCCAATGTAGTCAGTAACGTTACACCTATCGGAAATATTAAAGGTGCTAAAATCTCATCTACGAAAGCCCGCAGTATCGCCGAAAAATTGTTTGTTGCGATGAACACGTTTTGGGGAACGGACGAGGAGGTTATTTATTCCGAGCTCGCAAACTTGACAAAAGAAGATTACGCCCTTGTGCATTATCAATTTGGTAATCGAAAATATTCGGCAATCTTCGGGGAAAAAAATATATTAGGCGTAGAAATGGACTTGAATGGTTGGCTTGTAAATGAGTTAAAAGCTTCCGAAATCCGTAAATTATGCGCTATTAACCCTATCTTTAACGAAATATTATAATGACAGAAAAATTATTGTCTTGGTTTGGTAAAGCCAAGCGGAAATATTGGCTTTACTTCCTTTTTTTTATTTTTTTTTATCCGCTTTTTATTGGACTGTTTTATATATTTTTGTTAATATCTTCATTTATATTAACATTCATTATATTGAGAGCTAAATGGTATGAAAGGCAAAAAAAATGATTTTAGTATGTCTTTTTTCTATCAAGGCAATCGAGTCTTATACTTGCATTATGTGCATAATACAGATAGTGCCATTCGTTGGGTAACGGCTAAAAATATAAAATTTGATGCTTACGCCATATTTGACAGAAGAAACGGCGGTACTGTGCAAACATTTCAAAATCAGTATTATAAACATAATAATTCGCCCTATTCGATAACATTGTACTTAGATAATAATAGAGTGTTCCACTTGCAAAGTGTCGACAATGTACATTATGCTATTGATTGGTGTATTCAAAAAGGAAAAGTTTTTGACCGAGTGCGAGTTTACGACTGTTCTACTCGTGAAATCATAGAGGAGTTTTATATATAATTTTAAGTTTTATTTAATTTTTATTTAAAAAAGTCTTATCGTAATTGGTAAGGCTTTTTTTTGTTTTCTATTGTCCCAACCTTAAAAACTCTATTTTCTTATTTCTTTTTTTTTCTGCGTACTGAAAAACTGAATTACTTATTTTCTTATTTCTTTTTTTTCCCTTTGGTACGTTATTTGTTAGCAAAAATTTAACCAACAAATAACACTATGCAAACATATCACGCTAACGCAAAAACAAACTTCCATGTAAGAACAAAAATACAGAGCTCTCAAGAAAGTTTTCTAAAACTATCACAAAGATATGGCGTTTCAGTCCAGACCGTTCACAAATGGAAAAAACGCACATTTCAAAATGATGTTTCTTCACGTCCTAAAAATTTATCTTATAGTCTTACGCAATTGCAAGAAAATTTAATAATTTCTGTCCGCCGTTCTTCTTGGTTTTCGCTTGATGAAATTACGGAAATGTTTTCAGCTGAAAATGTTACGCGAAGTACCGTTTATCGTTGTTTGAAACGTAACAATTTGAGTACTAAACCGAAAGAACAAAGGGAAAAACTAAAGAAGTTTAAAGAATATGAGCCTGGTTTTATTCATTTGGACGTTACTTATCTCCCTAAAATTCAAGGAGTTAAATATTATTTATTTGTTGCAATAGACAGAGCTACACGAACTATGTACTATCAAGTTTATGATAATAAATCTGCGGATTCTACCGATGATTTTTTTGATAAGTGCATGTCTTTTTTTCCGTTCAAAATTACGCATATCTTAACCGATAATGGTCTTGAGTTTACAAATAAGCTCCTAAAGTCAAAAAAAGGTCAAGCCTGTGCTAAAAAATCAAAGTTAGACATTAAATGCGAGGCTAATGAGATAGAGCATCGTTTAACATTGCCTAGGAAACCACAAACTAACGGAATGGTTGAAAGGCTTAACGGCATCATCAAATCAAATACAGTTGCAAAAATAGATTTTACAGATGTAGAACATATGAAATGTGAATTGACGAAATTTTTTGTTTATTACAATCTTCAAAGACGGCACGGAAGTCTACGCAAAGAATTTGGTGTAAAAACGCCTTTTGATGCTGTTAAAAAATGGTATGAATTAAAACCAGAAATTTTTATTCAAAAACCTTTGGAATTTCAAAAAACTATTCTATTTTTGCCGTGTCATTCGTTCAGTTGCATTAAACAACGTTGTGAAACATGACAAATAAGCGTTTTCTGCATTGGTAACCAATGTCATCTTTTTATAGTCTTTATCGGATGTAAAATTGTGCGTATGGACTTTTAGAATATTTTCATATTTATTTCGAGAGCTAAAACAACGTATCTTTCGTATCTTTTCGCCTACTTTTTGTCCTTTTTTATCAATCAAATAAACTCCTTTTTCCAAAGCTGTTTTGAAATCGGATTTTTCCACCTGTGCTTTTATCATTCCGAAAAGAGCTTTGTCCACAATAACTTTTTCGATTTCTTCCAGCGATTTGAATCCAGGTGATTTGGCGTCTTTTTTATACAATAATGGTTTACGGACTACAATGTGTATTTTATCTTGCAGTAGCATTTTTCCATTTTCATCAAATAGAATTTTCCCTTCATCATCTCTAATAGGTTGTTTTATAGCTCCATAAAAAGTTTCGTCGTGAAGTTCACCTCGTATGGTGTCTCCTTTACTTACCCTTTTTATTTTATGACCGTTTTCATTTATATCATACACTATTTTGCCACGTTTACGAACGGTTTTAAAGGTTTGTGTTGTCCTTCTGTCATCGGTCAGGTTATTTATAAATATATTATCTCCAATATCAAGGACATATTTTGGCAAAAAATCCCTCCAATCTTGAGGTTGCTCATGATACGTAAAGTTAAAGTTCAAATCTTTCTGTTCATTGAACTTTTTCAATATTCTTTCCCGATGAAAAGTATCAGGAATTAATGTAAGAATAGCCGCATCCATAGCATGATGGGCATGATTGCTACGATTTTTTTTATCGGCAGTTACTTTTACGTTATAAATTTCTTTAAAATTATTCACGACTTCGGCTTTTTCTACTGAAACTCTTTTGAAGTAGGATTTCAGATATGGTAATGCGTATTTCGTAATAATTTGTGTATCTCTCAGCTGGCTGTTTTTCCACCCCGATTTGTATTCTGTTATCGTAAAACTCTTGAGTTTTGCTCGCAGATAGTCCAAATCCATTTTCAAAATATGATATTGTACTATACAATTATCTTTTATAGCTTTGGTAGTTGCATACGATGCTTTTTTCTTATAATCATCATATTGTTTTTCCAAAGCCTCTATTTTCGACCAAGTAACTATTTCCTTCTTTTTACCTTTAACTTCTATAATTTCAACTTTTCTTTTACCAAAAATCTGCTCTATATTTTTAATGATAGGTTGCATAATAACGCCTTCAAACGCAAACTCATTATCATAGTTTTGTAACTGCGTCGGGAAACGTTTTCCTTTATATTTTCGGTTATACGTGGCATCTGCAATGGTAAGGTTTTTCAGCTCATTATCAAAACTGATGCTTGCAGGGATGGTGTGTTCAAAATCATATTTATTACCATCCAACAAATCGCACAATCCTATGGATTTACCTGTATAAATACACTTTCTGCCTTGTTCTTCCCAAAGACGGATTTTATTGAGTATTTTTCTATCCTCAGAATTAAAGCTTGTACCACATTCTTTATTTATTTCATCAACAATTTTTTTGAAGCCTTCATTTTCTTTTTCTCTATTTTTTTGCCATGTTTCAATAGCTTTTCTTTTGTTGGCATCATTCAATTCTCTGGCGATTTCTACGACGACTCTCGTATCTTCGTCTATTTTATTGGTTTTTATATAGTAATTGATAACGTTTTTCAGTTTATGGAGAGATCTCAAAGCCATAGGATTTTTAAGTCCTTTACCCAACGGTTCAGGGCTTCCCAATAGTTTTACAATCCGGCCATCAAATTCTGCATCTTGGTTTACTTTTTCAAAATGAGACTGGTTTTCAGGAAGAACATAATAGTTTTTATTTTGATAATAATACTCGTAATAATCCTTGGCTTGTTCGTATTGCTCGTGTTCCGACGGATGCCAAAGATGTTTTTTCATGTCTTCGGAAAGTTGGTGATTTTTCTTTAAAAATTCAAAAATAGACTCGTGGATAGGCTCTCTTTTTAAATAACAATTCCTTCTTGCTGGGAAAGGCTTACGAAGAAATTCGGCATAATGCGTCGTAACAAACTGCTCTATTTCTTGTTGTTTTTCTTGTGAAAAATTAGTAAAGGTTTCTTCGCCGTAGGTTTCTACAATCTTACTGCGGATATCTTTAATCTCCACATCGCTTAACTCTTGATTATCATCAAGTTGGTAACGTTGTTCTTCATCATTTATCTGTATTGACAATAAATCATTAACAACCTTTATTTTCAAGATATTTTCTTTATCTTCAGCCAATATTTTTTCTATTTCTTGCGACAAATCATCTGTTTGCTGATGAGAAAGAGAAGGGCTGCCGATAACTTTAGGAATATTTGCCAAATAAACAGCATGGCTATACAAATAGCCTTTTTTAAGAAAAGGCAGTATTTTTTTGATGGCGGAAAGGCTGAGAGTAGCGTAGCCTTGCAATGTTTTGAATTTAGAAAATCTTTCGGAATGCTCCTCATTCAAGTGTAAATTATTCAAGGCAAAATCTTTTAAATTCTCTCGTCCATCAAAGGTGTGTAGGATATGCCACAAATCTTCGGAAGTGTATTTTCTATCAGTACGTTTAGGCGTGTTTTTATCTCGATTAGAAATATCATCAAATTCCAAAATCGCACGCCATTGATCACCATAAATTGTTTTGAATAAGTTTAATATTTTTGCAGAAACCACCTTTGTTTTAGTATGGTGTTTTGAGTTTCTTTTGGCACCATCTTTTTTCAATTGTTTATCGATAACACTAAGCTCAAATTCAGTAGCGGTCTTAAAAAACAGAGGATATATATTTTTTTTCAAATACGGCATCAACTCTTCTTGAAACGGCGGTGTAATATTCAGATTGTTAATGAAAACCCACGTTCTGTATTCCTCATAAAGCGGATGGCTTATCGGAGCTCTCTTTTTATTTCTCTCATAAATACACTTTCCAATTAACCCTTTTTGCGTACGAAGAGGTCTTTGCCAAATCAAAGATTTCCATAATTTGGAATAATCTTCTTGCGAAATATTATGAACACGACAAATCTCTTTCAATTCGTTTTCAAAATCTTTTCTTAGATTGTATCTCTGGCGTATTCTTCCTCCTTTTTCTTTTTGAAAATGATATAAGGCAGCTCCCAATGTAGGGTGATTTTCTATATAATCACTTATTTCATCACGCCCTTTGGTTCCCGTTTTTTCACTTCCTTTCAAGATAGTTTTGGCTTCCTCCTCATCGCGCCCCCGAAAACCTCGCCTCTGCACCAGTTGGTAAAATACTCTGCCTAAAATTTCGGGATTAGCATCAAAAACAAATTTATAATTTTCGTCCACAGCAAAAGCCCTAAAAGCATAATGGCTCTCTTGTTTATCTTTGCCCAACAAATGAAAATCCGGTTTTCCGTCTCCATTAAAATCAAAACGAAGCCAGTTAACAAACCGCTCCGACTGCGGATAAATCCTCTTTTCTCCTTTCCTATAATCCCTCCATTTGGAAAGTTCTTCGTTTGTAAGAGGGCACATTTTCTTTTCTATCAAGAATTTTAGCAACTCATATTTTCGATACTTTTCGGCTTGATAATTTCTTCTTTTCCCCCTACTTTCTGTTCTTTTTTGCACTTTGGGGAATTCTTTTCCTTCCTCAGTTGCAACTCCTTTATCAAAGATAACAACATTATAATTCTCTATTTGATTTCCTTCTTTTTCAGTATCACGAACTGCAATTCCTAAAGAGTTCGTACCGAGGTCAATTCCTAAAATTCTCATTATCGGTTATTTATGCTTACTTATAATTTTAACTTTCACAAAAATACAAGATTCAGGTTTATAAAACACCATGTGACAATTTATTTTTTATCTTTTCGTCAGAAAAGCAAAAGTCAGAAGCTCTAACCTGATTGATGATGATTTTGGAAGTTACCATCTGACCTATAAAAGGTTTAGCTTTTCTTTCCATATTTTTTAATTATGGTGTTTTAGTTGTAAATTATTTTTTGTACATTTGCAACATTGAAAGTAATTTACAATAAGGCTAAAAGCCGAAGAAAATCTTAAATCCTGCGTACTCCGTGGGATTTTTTTCAATATACGCTTTGTTTTTCTCCATTACAAAAATAGCTTAGTGCTATTCTTGAAATTATTTCATGGCAACAGACCAAAATTTGAATATCTACTTACAAATCAATTATGATATTGTGTAAAAATACGTGATTTATAAGTAGATATTCATTTGACGACCAAAATCCTATTTCCCCTCCAACCGCACGGTGAAATCGCTCAAAATATTCATATAATTGATAAACGCTTCGTAAGGCGAATCGTAAGGCGACACGTATTTATGATAATCCGAATCGGAGAATAATTTGGTTCGCATATAGAAAAAATGCTCGCTCGCTTGCAGGCGGCTGTAATCGTCTTGTAATAATGTATCCTTCTTTTTACTTTTTACAAGAGGCTGTATTTTAAACAGTTGGCGGAATGCTTCCTGTTGCAGTTCATTCCCTTGCCACGAGGTAATGTCCCGCTCCTCGTCCGTCCACGAAATCGGGAACGGCACGGGAAGCACATCGGCGGGCTTGTGCTTTTTAGCGACTTCTTTCGGAAGTAGGAACTCAATCCCTTCGTCCAACAAATATTGCGGCAAATATCTTAAAAAATCAAAAATTCCACTTTCTGCACGGTTGTAATACCCGATGCAGTCGTAATTCATAAACAGATTAACCACGTTGCTTTCGCTCAAGCTGTGCTTAATCCAATTGGCGTATTTTTCGGCGGTCAGCGGATATTCGTCCCAATGCTGCTCCGAAAATCGCATCGAAATATCATCGCTTAATTTGCTGTTTTTCAGCAAGATATTAAGTTTGTCGTTAATGGTATTTTTGTAAACAAAATTCGGACTTTTCCAGCCCAGAACCTGTTTTGCCCCTTCGGTCAATATTGTTTTAAACCCGAGATTGGCAACCCGTTCGCCGATGCTGTCCGAATAAATCAATGACGTATTGCGGAACGTAACCGGCTTTTTGCCGAATAGTCGCTTAATCATCACCGAATGTTTTTTCACTTCCTGTTCAAACTCGTCCGTATCTTCCGAGAGCGAAGCCAGCGAATGCGAATATGTTTCGGCAAGAAACTCCACCGAATCCGATTTTGCCAATTCCTGAAAACTGCGGATAACCTCCGGCGTGTGCATTTCCAGCTGGTCAATAGCCGAACCCGAAATCGAAAATGCCACTTTGAATTTTCCGCCGTATTTCTCGATAAGTTCTTTCAGAAGGGCGTTGGCAGGCAGGTAACAACTTTCCGACAAATCCTCCAATTCCGAGCGGTTGGCGTAATTGTCAAAATAATTATGTTTCTTCCCGATGTCAAAAAAATGGTATTTTCTCAGGCGTTCGGGGTGGTGTATTTGAAAATAAAGGCAGACTGACTTTTTCATGGCTATATAAATTTAATAACGGTTGATTCGTAGATAGTTTTAATTTTTTGGGCGGCTTCTTCCCATTTCAGAAGATTTACCTCATCGAAGCCTTCACGGCTCATATAATCGGCGAGTTCGGGATACGATAGAATGCCGTAAATCGCATTCGCCAGTGCGTCAATATCCCAATAATCGACCTTGATGGCGTGTTTCAAGACTTCCGCCACGCCCGATTGTTTGGAGATAATCGTCGGTACGCCCGACCGCATCGCTTCCAAAGGCGAAATCCCGAAAGGCTCTGATACCGAAGGCATTACATACACATCGCTGTGGCGGAACATCCGTTGTACATCGTGTCCTTTGAGGAAGCCCGTAAAGTGGAATTTCGTACTGATACCGAGCTGCGCCACCCGCTTGACCGACGGATTCATCTTCTCGCCGCTGCCCGCCATCACAAAGCGTGCGTTGGGGAAGCGTTTCAGCACTTTCGCCGCCGCTTCCACAAAATATTCGGGACCTTTTTGGAGCGTAATCCGTCCTAAAAACGTAACGATTTTCTCCTTCACGCCACGTTCTTCGGGGGCATCGGTATCGGCTTTGAAATCCACCGCATTGTGGACGGTTCTCACTTTATCGGGGTGGATGCCGTATTTTTCGATGACGATATTCCGTGTCCAATTGCTTACCGTAACCACCACATCGGCGGCTTCCATTCCCCGTTTTTCGATGTCGTACACCAGCGTATTGCGGTTGTATTCGCCGCCCCGGTCGTACTCCGTAGCGTGAACGTGAACGATAAGCGGTTTGCCCGAAATCTGTTTCGCCACGATGCCCGCACTGTACGTGAGCCAGTCGTGGGCGTGGATAACATCGAAGTTTTTGGTTGCCGCCACCGTGCCTGCCACCATTGCATAGCGATAGACTTCCTCCATCAGGTTTGCACCGTATTTTCCCGAAAATTGAAATTTATTTTTGAAAGAAATCCGTTCTTTGTGTTCGCTTTCTTTCAGATACGCTTCCCGTTCGCGGGCAAACGTTTCGGGGTCGAGATACGGCACGAGGTTCGAACCGATTTCCAAAAAATTGATGTGTTTCCAAAACTCTTCTATTTCCTCGTGGTTTTGCATCATTTCCACATCGCTCGCATTGACGATATCGGCAATGCTGTGGTCTTCATCGCCCCCTGCTTTCGGCATCACGAAAAGGACGTCCACACCGTGCTTGGCAAGCCCTTTTACCAATCCGTAGCACGCCGTCCCCAATCCGCCGCTGATGTGGGGCGGAAATTCCCAACCGAACATTAATACCTTTACGCTCATACTTTTAATTTTAGTTTTTTCGTTATAGTTTTTCTTTATATTCCTTAATTATATGTAAGCTCCGTATCATTTCTGCCACATTGCGTGCGTTGGAGATACAGCCTCTGCCCGCAAATGGCGGATTGCCGTCATAGACTTCCGAGAGGGTACTCACGCCGTGCGAGGTCATTTCTTCTTCAAATCCGGCAATGATTTCTTCCGCATCGGCGATGTAGGTTTTTCCGTACAATTTCAGATTGGCTTCGGTATAAAAGCCTAAAAACCAAGGATGTACCGAGCCGTTGAAGGTTGCCAAATCGCGTTCGTCGATAGTGCCTATACAACTGCCTTTATAGTTCGGGTTCTTGGGCGAAAGCGTTCGCAATCCTCTTGCCGTAAAAAGGTTTTGGGTTACGATACCCATCACTTTACGGCGTTCTTTTTCCGTTAGAGGCGAATAATCAAGCCCGCAAGTGATGATTTGGTTGGGACGGATTTCCGTATTTTGTTGCGAATAGGTGGCGGAATCAGCGAGATAACCGCCTTTTTCGAGCCAGAATTTTTCTTTGAAATTCGTTCCGATTTGCTCGGGAAGCGTTTCCCATTCGGCAAGGAATTTTTTATCGTTTGCTTCGGTAGCAAGGGCAATAGCATAGCATACCGCATTGAACCACAGCGCATTGACTTCCACGGCAAAACCGCCTCGCGAAATTAACGCACCTCTATCGGTCTGTGCATCGACCCACGTGAGCGGACGGCTGATGTCTTCCGCCCAAATAAGTCCGCTTTCGTCCATTCGGATAACTTTGTGCGTGCCTTGCCGGTAGGTTTCCAAAATGGTTTTGAGCGTATCGCCAAACTCTTTCCAAAGTTGTTTTTTTGTTTTTTGAGAATATTTTTCGTACTGCTGAAGCGTCCAGAAAAACCAAAGCGACGTATCGGCATCATACTGCGGCGTGCTGTGCGTGCTGATGGTTTTCTCAAAAAGACCGTTGGAAAAATATTTTTTTACGGAAGAAAATACCGCTCCAAATGCATCCATCTGATTATTCGCTAAAGCAATCCCCGGCAGTGCGACAAACGTATCGCGACTGTAGCTGATATGCCAGTGATAGCCTGCCTTGATACGGGTTTCATCAACTTTATCTATCAAATATTGTGAAGCCGAGTGCCGCAGACAATCTTCAAAGGTATTTCGCTCGCTTCTTCGTTCGAGTACCCGTGTAAATTTTTGCTTTAGCCCCCGGCTGCTATCGGCTTCCGTACCTGCAGAAAATACCACACTTTCGCCTTTTTTTATCGGAAATTCAAAATATCCGAGCGAAAGCAAATCTTCTTTATAGTCGTAGCCGCGTTCTTTTTCTTTTTTATACGAAATATCCAAATTCCAATACGGCTCGTGTATAAAATCGGCTTTTTTGTTCAATTGTAAGTGCAATTCGGGGAAGTCGGTATAGAGTTTGGCAGTAATGCCGTTATCGGTTTCTCCATAATTTTGGTTGGCGATATCGTTGGCTTTACAGAGAATGTGTGCATCACGAAACGCCAATAACGGATTGAGCCGCAGGGTGGTGGGCGAATGTGCTTCCAACAATGTATACCGCACCAACACTTGTGGCGATTTGTGCATCATCAGGATTTCTTTTTTCAAAACGACACCCCCTACTTGATACGTTACGGCAAAGGTTTTTTCATACGAAACATCAATAATATATTTGTGTCCGCGTGGCTCATACGTGCCGGGATATTTATGCACGCCAAAGTTGAATTCGCGTCCGTGCTGGATGAGGGTTTCGTCAAGCGAGGACAAAAGTACGTGGTTTCTCCCTTTGAAATTTTCGAGAGGCAATACCAACAATCCGTGATATTTCCGTGTATTGCAGAATACCAATGTAGATGAACTGTATCCTCCGCCGCGGTTAGTCCCGAGAAATTCTCTATCGAGAGAATACTCCAGATTGACCAATTCATTTTTCTTAAAAGTTAGATAGCTCATGTTATTTTGTGTTAATTAGGTTTTTATGTTTATTTTCCCCTCACCCCAGCCCCTATATCTCATTTTTTATTATTTTAAATTTTGGTTTCGATGAATCTTCGATTTCCAAAGGCGAGGGGAGAAAAAGTTCAATATTATCTGCCCTCTTCTTTAAAGTCGGAGGTTTAGTAAAATCGCCACTCAAATTGCGTTGGGCTTTTGCTTCCTTTGAAAATTAAAGGTTTGTCAAAATAACCGCTCAAATTGCATTGGGCTTTTGCTCCCCTCCCCTTTGGAGAGGGGCTGGGGGTGAGGTTTTAATCTATTTTCTTGAGTACCAATGCCGTCCGTGCAGGCAGGTACAGACTGATGCTGTTTTTATCATATTTAAATTGTGTAAAATGTTCGGTATTCGGGTCGGTGCGTTGTAATCCGCCGTAAGGCAACGCATCGGTGTCAAGTACGGTTTGGTATTTCCCCGGAAGGGTGTCAAAT
This sequence comes from Capnocytophaga sp., assembly GCA_030538675.1. Classification (GTDB taxonomy): domain Bacteria; phylum Bacteroidota; class Bacteroidia; order Flavobacteriales; family Flavobacteriaceae; genus Capnocytophaga. The sequence goes on along the minus strand of JAUNTM010000011.1, from coordinate 26,773 downwards.
TCATATCCGTCAAACGATTGCGAAGGATTGAAATTGAAAACCCACAAATAGCCGTGTCGCCCGAAAGCGAGAATTTGCCGTTCGATATCGCGTACTATTATATAAGGTGTCGTTTCTAAAATACGGTTTCTTCCGATAAGGCGAATCATATCTTTGTCAAACGCATTTAAAAATTTAAACCGTAGCGAATCGTCATCAACCAAACTCCATAACCGGCGGGCGTGGTCATAGCTCCATTGGTTTCCCTCGCGGGGGAAGTCAATCCACTCGGGGTGTCCCCATTCGTTGCCCATAAAAGCAAGGTAGCCGTTGCCTGCCGTGGCGATAGTCAGCAGGCGTATCATTTTGTGCAATGCCATAGCCCTGTCGATAACGATATTCTGGTCAAAAACACTCATCGCCGAATAAATTTCTTTCCCTGCCAATCGGAAGAAAATCGTTTTGTCGCCCACGAGGGCTTGGTCGTGGCTTTCGGCGTAACTGATGGTTTTTTCTTCCTCGCGTTTGTTGGTCAGTTCGTAATAAATATCACCCACGTGCCAGTCTTCGTCTTTGTAATCTTCAAGAAGTTTTATCCAATAGTCGGGAACGCCCATGTGCATTTTGTAATCGAAGCCGATACCTCCGCCTGCCACGGGAAACGCCAGCCCCGGCATCCCGCTCATTTCTTCGGCAATGGTAACTGCCTGCGGATAGATTTCGTGAATGAGGACGTTCGCCAACGTGAGATAAGCGATGGCGTCCCAATCTTGGTTGCCGTCATAATACTGCGAATAATCGGTAAAGGCTTTGCCAAGTCCGTGGTCGTGATAGAGCATACTGGTAACGCCGTCGAAGCGGAAGCCGTCAAACTGGAATTCTTCCAACCAATATTTGCAATTGGAAAGCAGAAAGTTGAGAACTTCGGGTTTGCCGTAATCAAAGCAACGGGAATCCCACTGCGGATGATGCCCCCGTTCGCCCGAATGGAAATATTGGTATTCGGTGCCGTCAAACTTGCCCAATCCTTCGGCTTCGTTACTGACGGAATGCGAGTGAACGATGTCCAAAATGACTTTGATGCCGAGTCCGTGGGCTTCGTCGATGAGGGTTTTGAGGTCTTCGGGCGTACCGAACCGCGAACTGACGGCGAAAAAATTGGATACCTGATAGCCGAACGAACCGTAATACGGATGTTCCTGTATCGCCATCAACTGAATGGTGTTGTAGCCCAATGCGACAATCCGTGGCAAAACGAACAGCCGAAATTCGGTAAACGAAGCCACTTTCCGGTATTCGGAAGCCATCCCGATGTGGGTTTCGTATATTAAAGGGGCATCGGCGGTCTGCGGACGGCTGTTTTTCCATTTGTATTCTTCGGAAGGAAGCCATACTTGGGCGGTAAAATCCTTAGTGTAAGGGTCTTGCACCACACGCCGTGCCAATGCCGGAATGCGTTCGCCACTGCCGCCGTCCCATTCTACGAGTAGTTTGTAGGTGTCTTTGTGTGCGAGTTCGCTTTTGGAAAGTTTCAGTTCCCAATTGCCGTTTTTTAACTTTTTGAAAGCATATTTTATGTTTTTCCGCCAGTCGTTCGTATCGCAAAGCAGGTAAAGGGCGGTAGCATTGGGTGCCCATTCGCGGAAAATCCATTCCTTGCCCGAAAAATGCAACCCGTAGTACAGATGTGCATTGGCATTGTCGCTAAGACGCAGGCCATTCCCCTTAACGGACTGCATCTTCTGCATAACATACCGATACCGTTCTGTGATAACAGCGGCATAAGAATGCAGTAATAAATCTGTATCAACGAGAAATGACATATTAAGAATGTGTTAAATTTTTTATTCAGAAAAAACTATTCGCTTCGTTGCTCAAAGTACGATTTTTATTCGGACTATCCTAACAAATAAAGGAAAAAATAACATTCGCAAACCATATGAAAAACAAGCAGTTACGGCGAATTACAGTATATTTAACACAAAGGAAAAGTAGAAATTCCCCATAAAACGTCATACAGCGAAGCATTACGGATTAAAATATGCGTTATTCTTAATTTAAAACAGTACTCGTATGTTACGAAATGTATTTGGTGAATTAAAAATAAAATTGTATATTTGCACCCGCTTTAAAAAGTAACATATCAAATAATTAAACACAAAGCTATGTATGCAATTGTAGAGATAGCAGGGCAGCAGTTCAAAGTTGCGAAAGACCAAAAGGTATTCGTACACCGCTTGGATGCCGAAGAAGGAAAAAGCGTAGCATTCGCAAATGTACTTCTTTTGGACAACAACGGTGCTATTACCATTGGCGCCCCGGCTATAGACGGTGCTTCGGTAGAAGCCAAAGTAATCAAACACCTCAAAGGTGATAAAGTGATTGTTTTCAAAAAGAAAAGACGCAAAGGATACCGCGTGAAAAACGGTCACAGACAGTACTTGACAGAAATCGTCATTGAAAGTATTGTAGCTTCGGGAGTCGCAAAAACTGAAAAGAAAGAAAGCAAGCCCGCAGCAAAAACTACTAAAAAAGCAGGCGATGACCTGAAAAAGGTAGAAGGTATCGGACCCAAAGCGGCTGAAGCTCTTGTAGCAGCAGGCGTGGACACGTTCGCCAAATTGGCTAAAAAATCGGCTGACGAAATCAAAACCATCTTGACGGAAGCAAGCTCTACTTTGGCTCACCTCGACCCGCAAACTTGGGCTCAACAAGCCCAGCTCGCCGCCGATGGCAAATGGGACGAACTCAAAGAATGGCAAGACAAACTCAACGGCGGAATCGAAAAATAATAACCTAATCCGTAGCAATACGGTTCTAAAAAACGAAGTATTATGGCTCACAAGAAAGGCGTCGGTAGTTCTAAGAACGGACGGGAATCTCACTCGAAACGATTGGGCGTAAAAATCTACGGCGGTCAGGCAGCTATCGCCGGAAACATCATCGTAAGACAACGCGGTACGGCTCACCACCCCGGTGAAAACGTATATATGGGCAAAGACCATACGCTTCACGCTCAAATTGACGGCGTGGTGAAATTCCAAAAGAAAAAAGACAACAAATCATACGTTTCGATTGTTCCATTCGAAGCATAATTTGTTGAAAACAAACTATCAAAAACGGTATCAAGCAGTTGATGCCGTTTTTTTATGCAATAACTCATACACGTAATCATTATTGTTGATAGGTATATAGCAAAAAAAAATATCGAAATAAATACTATGGCAAGTTTTTTGCCCTATATTTGTAAAATAATAACTGAGTACTAATTTTTTCAAATTATAATATTATGGCTTTAGAAATAACAGATGCTACTTTTGAAGAGGTAGTCTTGAATAGTGACAAACCCGTAGTGGTTGATTTTTGGGCAGCTTGGTGCGGACCATGCCGTATGCTTGGCCCTGTTATTGAGGAAATCTCCAAAGAATACAACGGCAAAGTGGTTGTAGGAAAAGTTGACGTAGATAACAACCAGGATTTTGCGAGCAAATATGGCGTACGCAACATCCCTACCGTATTGGTATTCCAAAACGGTGAAGTGGTAGGACGCCAAGTAGGTGTTGCTCCCAAAAAGACTTATACAGACGCTATAGATAGTTTATTATAATCGTCATAATCGTAGCGAATCAAAAAAGAGGGTATCTGACTTTTCGGACACCCTCTTTTGTGTGAAAAAAATCCGTTACAGCATGCAGTACGCCAAAACAAACTCTTTGAATTGCATAAAGTTTATTTTGTAGAATGTATGCTTGTTGTTGTGCGATACTTTTACGTTCGTATTTGTATCGTTGGGGAAGAAATCTTTTACAAAAATGTGATTGGCTGTGATTTCGGGTTTGCCGTAGGCTTTGTACGCTGCTTCTTTTGCCGACCATATCATCGTGAGTTTTTGCATGATGCTGTGGTTGGAAAGTGACGTGTTACGATAATCCCATTGCGTAAATTTCTCAGAAACCCGCAGTATCTTATCACGCTTTTTTTCGATGTCGACTCCTACTTTTGCTGACGAACTAATGATTACAGCAACCATATCGAACGAATGACTTATGGAAATGCTTTTGCCGTTTTTGAGGACGGGTTTTCCACTTTCATCGTATGATAAGTCATCGGTTTGATAGTTCAATCCTTTAAGTATTTGGCGTGTTACCAAAAAATTCTTTTTGTTCGATTCTAATTTAATAGAATCATACTTCTCCTTCTGCTCTTCATTTAACGACACCCCCGCGATGAGTTCTTCCAATGCTTCGGTAACTTTCCATATCAATAGCTGGGTGTTGTTGTCAATTCTGATGTTGTCAATTAGCGGCATATAGTCATAAGTTCTTTAATTCGGTGCGAAAAGTACTTATTTTTTTAAACCTAAGCAACTTATTGGCTAATGTTTAACTAAAAAAAGATTTATTTTGGTTGTTCTATCAAACTATAACGTTTTTTATTATTTGTAAATACACGGAATTTTAACGGCTATATTTGTAAAGAAATATTCTATTATCAGGCTAAGAAATAGATTTTTTCACCTCTTCAAGAATGGCTTTTCCTCCATTTTTCAAAATTTCTACCGCACAACTTTCTCCAAAATTCGCTATCATTTCAAGAGGAGCTTCTTTTTCAATAACTATTTTTTTTGTGCCGTCGAGCGAAAAAAGTCCGCCTTTGAATACCAGTTTGCCGCCTTGGATATACGCATATGCGCCAATAGGTGCGGTACATCCGCCTTCGAGCGTTCGTAAAAACTGACGTTCGACAGTTGTGCAGAGTTCGGTGGGGCGGTGGTTGAGTTGTTGTACAGCGCCACAAGTGTAAGGGTTGTTTTCCATAGCGACGACTACCATAGCGCCTTGTGCCGGTGCGGAAATCATCCAGTCGAGCGTGATGTGGTGTTGCGGTTTTTTGCTAATTCGTTCCAGTCCTGCAGCGGCAAATATTGCTCCATGCCAATTATTGTCGTGTAATTTTTGCAGGCGGGTATTTACATTGCCGCGTAAGTTTTCTATGCGATGATGCGGATATCGGTGTAGCCATTGTGCCTTTCGGCGAAGGCTTCCGGTAGCAATTATCGCTTCTGTTTGTTCGAAATCGGTGTGTTCTTTATAGACTACTATATCGGTAACGTCAGCCCGCTCAAGTACGGCTTGCTGTACGATGCCTTTGGGCAATGCGGTAGGGACGTCTTTCATGCTGTGTACGGCGATGTCAATAGTTCCTTGCAGCATGGCAATATCGAGTGATTTGGTAAATACACCTATAATACCCATTTCATAAAGAGGTACGTCAAGCACAAGGTCGCCTTCGGATTTGATAGGCACGAGCCGGGTAGCGTAGCCCAATTTTTCCAAGCGTTGTTTTACGGTTTGTGCTTGCCACAGTGCGAGTTCGCTATCGCGTGTACCTATACGGATGATTTTGCTCATGGTTGGAAGGTTATGGAGTAGCCACTTCGAGTTGGAATACTTGTTGCATCCATACGACGCTTTCGTCGGAAGTGTTTGAGTCTTTGAGATGGTTGACGAATTGTGTCGTTATTTTTTGTATGATGCGATTGCTGATGATTTCGGCTTGCTGTTCGTTGAAGCCGTTTATTTTCTTACGTTGAAAATCGAGCTCGGCTTGCTTGAGGCTTTCCAATTTTGATTTGAGTGCTTGTATGGTAGGGGCAAATTTGCGACTATCAACCCATTGTGCAAATTCGGCTTTTACTTCTTCTATGATTTGAAATGCCTGCGGAATAGCTTTTTTTCGGCGTTCGATGGCTTCATTGCTTATTTGCGAGAGGGCATCCATGTGTATGAGCGTAACTTGGTCGAGTTCTCCGACATTTTCATCTACATTTTTAGGGATAGAAAGATCGAGTATGAGCATTTTTTTGTTTTTCGAAAGCATGGAAGCATCGATGGTAGGACGAGGTGCTCCCGTAGCAACGACCAATACGTCAGTTTGTTGCAATTCGTCTGCCAAATCGGCATAATCTTTAACCCGTACTTGGAATTTTCCAGCCACTTTTTCGGCTTTTTCTTTCGTGCGGTTTATCAGGGTAATATGTCCGTTTTGGGTGTGTTTGACTAAGTTTTCACAGGTATTTCTGCCTATTTTCCCTGTGCCAAACAGCAAAATATTTTTGTCGGAAACATCCGGAACATTATTTAATATGTAGCTCACCGCTGCAAATGATACCGAAGCAGCTCCTGATGATAGTTGTGTTTCGTTTTTGACACGCTTGCTTGCGTTGATTACGCTGTTGAGAAGACGCTCGAGGAATGCCCCCGCCAATTCTTTTTCTTTAGAAAGGAAAAAACTCTGCTTGAGCTGCCCGATGATTTCAAAATCGCCCAATATCTGGCTGTCCAATCCCGTGCCGACTTCAAAGAGGTGTTGTACCGCATCCCGATTTTTGGTAACATAGCCTATGCGCTGAAAAGCATCGACCGTCCCTTGTGAAAACTCGCACAATAGTTGTATCAGCTGAAAAGGATGCTGTGCGTAGCCGTACAATTCGGTGCGGTTGCAGGTTGATATAACAAGAAGTTCATTGATATTCTCTGCCTTGGCTCTGTCAAGCAATGCCGCTTTATTCTCAGCAGTAAGGCTAAACGTACCTCGGAGCTGTGCGTCGGCTTTCTTACAGCTGATGCCGATACAATAGAAGTTGTTACCTTTCGATAGCGTAGCGTAATTCATAGTGTTTTTACATCTTTTCGGATACAAAAATAACTCGCTTTGTAAAACAAAAATAACGCTTGAGGTACTTTTTTTACCGTCAGAAGTTGCAGAATGCCATATTTGTACTATATTTGCCTCTACACGCCTAATAGTCCGATAAATAGGCTTTTGGGAAAGAGACAATATAGAATAAATCTAAATTAAAATCGAAAAAATGAATGTGTCGTTTTTTAAAAATATCGCTAAAGGAACTGCCGAAATATCGGTTATAGACAATCACATTTTGCTGGTCAATAATCAAAATGACACCTCCGAAACCGTAGAATTTAAACATGAGGTACATCAGCATTATATCCAGTTTCATTTTGGCATCAAAGGGGCATCGCAATTTCTATTCAACGATGGAAATTACAAACTGCCGTTGGAAGCTGAAAGGATGCTTTTGCTGTACAATCCGCAGCGAGAATTACCACTGCATCAGTTTATCGGGCCGCGTTCGTCCGTAGTGTCATTGTTGATTTCTATTCAGAAATTTCATTCGCTTTTCTCGCCCGAAGTAGAGCATATTGACTTTCTCCGTGTAGAAAATAAAGATAAAAAATACTACAGCGAAGACCAAATAAAGCCTTCGCTGATGGTCGTATTGCATCAAATTTTAAATGCCAATTTTCAAAAAAATCTGCAGCCGCTTTACCTCAAAAGCAAAGTGTACGAATTGCTGACGCTGTATTTCAACCGTTCGGAAGGGGCTGATATTGAGCAATGTCCGTTCCTTGCCGATGAAGACAGCATGCTCAAAATAAGGCGTGCCAAAGAAATCGTCATCGAGCGTATGGCAGAACCGCCAAGCCTGCAAGAATTGTCCCACGAAATTGGTCTGAATATCAAAAAACTCAAAGAAGGATTCAAGCAAGTGTACGGCGACTCGGTATACGCATTTTTATTTGATTATAAAATGGATATGGCGCGGCAAATGCTTGAAAGCAACGAACACAATGTCAATGAAGTAAGTTCACATATAGGCTACAGCAACCCAAGCCATTTCATCGCAGCTTTCAAGAAAAAATACGGTATTACACCCAAAAAATACCTGACGCATGCGTAAAAAAAGCACTTGCTTTGCCCGAAAATAACGATTGCAATATTGCTAAAAAAATATCAAAACCGCTTTCGATACTGTCCGTGTCGATAATATTGTGTAGCTTTGCGGGGCTTAATTACAAACCCATTTAATACATCCGTATCCGATTACAAAAGGATGCATTCCGATATTCGACCGATAATCATGAAATTAAAACACGCACTCTTACTCATAGTAGCCATTTTATTTATCGACCAAGCGAGCAAAATTTATATCAAAACGCACTTTATGCTCAATCAAGATGTGCCGGTATTCAGTTGGTTTAAAATCTATTTCATTGAAAATGAAGGGGCTGCGTGGGGTGCGAAAATACCCGGCCAGTACGGCAAACTTATATTAACGCTTTTCCGCATTGTTGCCGTCTTTGGTATCGGATATTGGCTGGTAAAATCAATACGCGAGTTGCGCCCGAAAGTACTCATCGTGGCGATTTCGCTTATTTTTGCAGGCGCGTTGGGCAATATCATTGATTCGGTATTTTACGGTGTGCTGTTCGACCATAGCTACGGGCAGGTGGCTACGTTGTTTTCCGACCAACCTTACGGTACTTGGCTTCATGGCAAAGTGGTGGATATGCTTTATTTTCCGCTTATCGACACCAAACTTCCCCAGTGGGTTCCTGTGTGGGGCGGTAAGCAATTTCGCTTTTTCGAGCCTGTTTTCAATATTGCCGATACTGCCATCAGTGTTGCTGTTGGTATTCTTATTATATTCAACAAAAAAGCATTTCCGAAAGAAGATTAATGATTTTTTAAAGGAATTTTTACCGGAAATCGTACACACGGCTCGGCGTAACGCAATAATCCAACGGAATATCCGTAGCCGAAACATTGTCGATTTGTACATCAGGTCCAAAGTACGAAATTCCTATTTTGACGATGTCAGGTTTGCACTCAAGCAAAAACCGGTCATAATATCCTTTGCCGTAACCTACTCTATTCCCTTTGCCGTCATACGCAAGCAACGGCATAAAAACGACATCAATCTGCTGGGAATTAATCTCAATCCCGTTCTCAGGCTCTACGATTCCCCAATCGCTTTTGCGTAATATTGTGTTGTCTGTCAGCAAGATGTGTGTCAATGTTTGCGTATTCATATCTGTTTTTGGCAATACGATATTTTTATCTTTTCCTTGCAAAATCGTCAAAATATGGTGTGTATTGATTTCATTCAACCGCTCAATAGGGAGAAAAATATGAAAAAACGAATATTTCCAAATGTCCATGGACAACAACCGGTTGGCAATATCAACACTCATTTGCTCACGGCTTTCGCCAGGCAAAGTAGCTCTGCGTGATTTGTAGCAACGGCGAAGTTCTTCTTTTTTCATATATAATAGGTTGTGAATAAATACATTGATAAGTTCTCAAAGATACTATTTTTTTTTCACCAATGTGCTATATTTTTCTATTTTTATTTTTGCAACCCCATTCCTTTGGGAAAATACTTTATTTTTTGCTAAAAAAGTCCGACCTTTGCATTTGCTAACTTTTATAAATGTAATTATGGGAATGAATAAAAATACTGTTTTAGGCTACGCTACCCTAATCATGATTGTCGTAGGGCTGGGGCTTATTGCTTTAGGAATCTTTAAATATAACGAAATCGCCGGCTTCGGATTTGCTTCCGTAGGCATCGGTTTTTTTGCGATAGCTTGGGTGTTCAACGCCCTGAAAGGACGTGTGTAAGCCTTCCGTTTCCGTAAGATAAACGACTAATAATTAAATACCTATGACACAAATAAAAACTATCCCCGAAGCATTTCGCATAGAACCTTTCGACCAAAACACCTACCTGATTAACGGTGAACTTCGGCAATGGGATGGAGCTATGGCGGACATTACTTCCACCATTTCTTCAACAGAAAAATATGCGCCAACGCTGTTGGGGCGTGTGCCTGACATGAGCGAAAAAGAAGCTAACGAAGCCTTGTTCTCATCGTGCCAGGCCTACGACAAAGGAAAAGGTTTGTGGCCTACCATGCAGGTCAAAGACCGTATCGCTGCTATGGAAAAATTCCTGAAAATCATGGAAACCAAACGCGATGAAGTCGTAAAACTGATGATGTGGGAAATCGGTAAAAGCCTCAGCGATTCACGCAAGGAATTTGACCGCACCACCGAATATATCCAAGATACCATCGAAGAATACAAAGAGCTTGACCGAGACTCATCACGCTTCGTAAAACGAGATGGTGTGTATGCGCATATCCGCAGAGGGCCGCTCGGGGTAGTGCTTTGCCTCGGCCCTTACAATTATCCGCTGAACGAAACGTTCGCATTGCTCATTCCGGCTCTCATCATGGGCAATACGGTCATCTTCAAGCCTGCCAAACACGGCGTGTTATTGCTTTCGCCTCTGCTCGAAGCGTTCAAAGAAAGTTTCCCGAAAGGTGTGGTAAACGTACTTTACGGACGTGGGCGTGTTGTCGCACCGCCGATTATGGCAAGCGGGCGCGTTGATGTGCTGGCACTTATCGGCAATAGCAAATCTGCCATCGCTCTGCAAGACCAGCATCCCAACAAAAACCGCCTGAGACTCGTACTGGGACTTGAAGCCAAAAATCCTGCCATCATCTTGCCCGATGCCGACCTCGACCTCGCTATCAATGAATGTATTTTAGGAAGTCTTTCGTTTAACGGACAACGATGTACTGCTCTAAAAATCATTTATGTACACGAAGAAATAAAAGACGAATTCGTAACTCGTTTTTCCAAAAAAGTAGATGAACTCAAATACGGAAACCCTTGGGAAGAGGGCGTATTCCTCACGCCACTGCCCGAACCGAACAAGCCGGGTTATATCCGCGAACTTATCGACGATGCGCTTTCGAAAGGAAGTAAAATACAAAACGAAAAAGGCGGGCAACAATCCGAAAATTTCATCTATCCTGCTGTGCTTCATCCTATTACTACCGATATGCGTGTGTACAGCGAAGAACAGTTTGGCCCGTTAGTCCCTATCAAGTCTTTCACCAATACTGATGAAATCGTGGACGAAATCGCCAATTCCAAATACGGACAACAAGTGAGCCTCTTCGGTACAGATGTATACGAGCTCTCGCCATTGATTGACAATTTGGTCAATTTGGTATGCCGTGTCAATCTCAATAGCTTGTGCCAACGCGGACCGGACGTATTTCCGTTTACCGGCCGTAAAGACTCGGCTGTTTCGACACTAAGCGTTCACGATGCGTTGCGTTCGTTCTCAATACGTACGTTTGTCGCTTCCAAAGACAATCCTTACAACAACGAGATTATCGAAAACCTGCTTCGCACGGGCGTCTCCAATTTCATGAATACGGATTATATTTTGTAACATTCCGATAAGGAAATACTGTTTTGACTCTAAAAGCAATCTTCGGGTTGCTTTTTTTGATGATGCTGGGCTCCGTAAGTTGTTGCTGTCCAATTTTTTAAACTATTTTTTTAGAAAAATAAACGGATGTGCTTTCATATTTTTTTAGTTTGTGTAATTTCGCAAAGAAAATAAAACACCCGTTTACAATTCTGTAACACATTTATTTACAATACCTAACCAATTCTCATGTACCAATATTTGCTTTGCTTTGACTTTAGTTTTCATCCCGAATACGAGGTATATTTACCGTCTGCTTATGTGGCTCGTGCCAATGCAGGCAGTTGGTATATATTCAAAAAAGCAACCGCCGATGTGCTTCGGGGTATCCCCGAGCTAACGGTTTCAGCTCAAGAAGACGAATTGTTATCGCTCACGGCAAATTTGCAACCCGAAGTACTGAACCAAACGTATGCCGGGAAAAAACACAAATCGGTTACAGCACTTTTTGGCAACAAAAACACTAAAAGCCGCATACAAAATACGCTCGAAAGCAAAACAGGACTGCTTATCGAAAAAATAGCCGTCCATCAAATTCCGATGTCCGTCAATCTTGAAAAATCAAAAGATTTTGACAAATACCGCATCCAAACGCCCTATATCGGAATACAGCCGCTGCTGGAATTTGAAAAAACAGAAACAGGCATTCAATACCGCATGCTGTTCGTGCATAACGAACAACGCTCTTACCCGAAAGACCACCGCATCACGCTACTCAACAACGAATGCCGATGGATTGTCATCGACAGACAACTCGCCCGCCTTACCGATATTGACCCTAAAAAAATAAGCCCTTTCTTGAATAAAAATGAAGTATTCATTCCCGAAAAAATGATTGCTACATACTTTGACAGTTTCCTGAAAGAAATTCTCAAAAAAGTGGAAATCAACGCTATCGGGTTTGATATGAATGTCCACAACCAACTTCTCGGGGTCGGTCTGTATCACGCCTATGACTTCTTTGCCCACCATCACAAATTCTATCTGGGGTATGATTATGGCGGTTATATATTTTACAGCAATCAGACCAAGTCATCGCATTCGCTATTAACTACCGAAGAAGAACATCCGCTGCAAATCAACCAATACAAACGCCATCCGGAGGCTGAACAATCATACAATGACAAGCTCGCGCAACATGGATTTCATAACCAAAACGGACTTTTTGCAACTGCCGGCGAAAATAATGAATGGGCTACATTTCACGTACTTTCTGCTAAAGAAACTGTTCTGAAAAGCCTTGGTTTTTCGTTTGACAACTTAAAAATTGACGGCAAAACTACCTTGCTTTCTGCCCCTGTATTATCCATATCGGAAACGACGACCGAGCATGATTGGTTTGACCTCCATATCAACATCCTTCATGGCGACAACACCATTCAATTCAAGGACTTGGTAAAGAATATTCGTGAAGAAAACCCTGTGTTCGAGCTTCCCGACGGCAGTATTTTTTTAATTCCTCAAGAATGGTTCGCCCGATTTGGTTCAGTTGTCAAATATCTGAAAATCAATAAGGAAAAAACGCAACTTTCAAAAAGCCATTATGCGTTGCTCAACGAATTGCCCGAATTGCACCCCAAAATCACGACCGAAAAAGTCATCTACCAGCCTTCGCCCAACCTCAAGGCTTCGCTTCGTCCGTATCAAATAGAAGGCGCCCAATGGCTGCTCGACCATCATCACAACGGACTTGGAGCATGCCTTGCCGATGATATGGGATTGGGGAAAACCTTACAAACGCTTGCCGTATTGGTCGCCGTGCATGACACTTTACCCGAAGTGGCTAACAACCACCAAATGAGCCTTTTTGCTGCCGAAGTGCAGCGCGAGACACTTAAAGCTCTCGTGATTCTCCCCTCGTCATTGGTGTTCAATTGGTATGACGAGACCAAGCGGTTTGCCCCTCATTTCCGCTGTATCCAATATGTCGGAAGCGACCGAAAACGGCTTACTTCACGCCTGCTCAACTATGATGTCGTTTTTACGAGCTATCCCATCATCGCCCGTGATGCAAACTTGCTTGCCAAATACCAATTCCGATACATCATCCTCGATGAAAGCCAACGCATCAAAAACAAAGATTCGCAGACCTTCAAGGCCATCAATAAAATAAATGCTACGCACAAAATATCGCTCAGCGGTACGCCTATTGAGAACTCTCTCAATGACTTATGGTCGCAAATGCAATTTATCAATCCGGGGATATTGGGTTCGTATGCTCATTTCAGCCGGTATTTCAAAAACGGTATCGAAAAGAAAAATGACCCCGTTGTGTTAGAGGAATTAAAAACCATCATCAACCCATTTCTGCTGCGTCGTACCAAAGAACAAGTGCTTGATGACCTGCCCGAAATGACAGAGCAAACCGCTTACTGCGAAATGAGCGACGAACAAGGGAAATGGTACAACCGCGAAAAATCAAAAGTACGAAATCAACTCCTGCAAATAGGCACGCCAATAACGCAGTTCAACGCCTTGAATATGTTGATGCGGCTGCGTCAAATCAGTAATCATCCTTTGCTGCTCGACCCGGAAAGCAATATCCCTTCGGGGAAATACGAGGAAGTCGTCAACCGGCTCGAATCCATTCTTCAATCAGGACAAAAAGCATTGATATTCAGCTCGTTTGTCAAACATTTGTCCATTTTCGAACATTGGTGCGATGCGGCCAACATCCGTTATTCAAAAATCACAGGCGAGGTAGAACCTGCCAAACGAAAAGGACAGGTAGAGGCATTTCAAAATGAGGCGTCCGTACGGTTTTTCTTTATTTCGCTCAAGGCAGGCGAGGTCGGACTCAACCTTACGGCGGCATCGCACGTATTGCTACTCGACCCTTGGTGGAATCCGTTTTCCGAGCGTCAAGCCATTGCCAGAGCACACCGGCTCGGGCAAAAAAACAAAGTGAACGTCATCCGATTCGTTTCACAAAACACGATCGAAGAGAAAATAATTCGTCTGCAAGAAAGTAAAAAGCGCCTTTCGGAAAATATTGTCGATGAGAATACCATCATCAACGAAGTTATCGAAAATTTGGATGAACTATTGGGATAACCTGGGGTTGCTATAAGAATATGGTAGTAATCAACGCCTAAAGATACAATCCCAAGCGGTCGATATAATCCCAGACATCAGGATGAATAAGTGGCGCCACGTTACGCTGTGCTTTGATTTCTTCCCGCACAAAAGTTGCCGAAAGCCCAATAATCGGAGCGTCTATCTTACTGATTTTGGGATGGCTAACAAACACATCGGGGATTTGCCCTTCGGATAATCTCGGGTAAACATACAAATGATGATTGTCCAAAATCTGTTCGTAATTTTTCCACCGATGGAACGATTTGAGGTTGTCTTCGCCCATGATGAGTGCAAACTCAACGGCAGGATATTTTTCTTGCAGATATGCCAACGTGTGGATTGTATAATTGGGCTGTGGCAAGCGAAATTCGATATCGGACGGCTGTAATTTTTCATACTCTTTCAAGGCACGGTCTACCATTTCCAACCGATGGTGGTTGTCCAACAAGGTTTTTTTATCTTTAAACGGATTTTGAGGTGTTACCACGAGCCATATTTCGCTCATATCGCTGTGTTCTACCAAGTGATTGGCGATAATCACATGCCCCACGTGTATCGGGTTGAACGAACCGAAAAAAAGCCCTACCAAACGTTTTTTCATCCCTATAATTATGATTTAATGTATTGATTTACAATTACTTCTGCTTCATAAAGAGCTTTTGGTAAGTCTTCATTTTCAATCGTAATATCAAATCGGTCTGCGTATTTCAGTTCTGCTTCTGCCTTATCAATGCGCATTTTGATTTTTTCGGGTGTTTCGGTCTGCCGGCCTTGCAAACGGCGGCGAAGCTCATCAATGCTTGGCGGTTTGACGAATATCGACAAACTCTGTTGCGGATATTGTTTTTTAATGGCAAGTCCGCCTACGACATCAATGTCAAATGCTACATTTTTGCCTTCTTTCCAAAGGCGCTCTATTTCCGATTTGAGCGTGCCGTAATACGTGCCGGGATAGACCTCTTCCCATTCGAGGAATTCGTTGTTTTTAATTTTCTGCTGAAATTCTTCTGTTGTCAGAAAATAATATTCTTTACCGTGCTGTTCTGCACCCCGAGGCGGACGCGACGTTGCCGAAATAGAAAAAGCCAGATTGAGCCCGGATAACGACAGAAGATGTTTTACAATAGTTGTCTTTCCACTTCCCGAAGGTGCTGAAAAAATAATTAATTTATTCATTACAAGATATTTAACACTTGTTCTTTAATTTTTTCGAGCTCGTCTTTCATCTGCACGACAAGCTGCTGCATCGCCGAATGATTGGCTTTTGAACCGAGCGTATTGATTTCCCTCCCTATTTCTTGAGCGATAAATCCGAGTTTGCGTCCGTTGGATTCTTGTGAATTGAGCGTTGCCAAAAAATACTCCAAATGGTTTTTCAGCCGTATTTTTTCTTCCGTAATATCGAGTTTTTCAAGGTAAAAAATAAGTTCTTGCTCAAAGCGATTCGCATCGAGATTTTGTATCTCGGCGACGGCTTTTTCAAGGCGTTCGCGTACCCATTGCAGTCGCTCGCCATCAAGATTTTGTACCCGGGTAAGCAACACATCGATGTTTTGTATCCGTTGTACGAAATCTTTTTCCAGCACGGCTCCTTCTTCGGCTCTGAAAGTCATCAAATCGTCCAGCGCCAATTCGAGATGTTGGAAGATGTCTTTGTATTCGTCTTCAGGAATCTCATCGGGTGCGTTTTGCAACGCGTCGGGCATCCGTACCGCCATCTTGAGCAATTCGACCGGGTCTCCGTCCACAATCTGCTGAAGCTGTGCGATATACGAACGCACGGCATCGGTATTTACTTTTGAAACTGTTTGTCCGCTTGCGTTTTCAATAGTTACCGAAAGGTCGATTTTTCCCCGCTGCAATTTGTCGGCTATCCGCTTGCGAAATTCAAGTTCTTTTTCTCGATAAGACAAAGGCAAACGCACGTTGATGTCCACTCCTTTGCTGTTGAGCGACCGGAGCTCAATGGTTACCTGTTTGTCGGCAAGTTGTGCAGCGCTCTTACCATAGCCTGTCATCGAATATATCATATTGGCATTTTGAAATTGATTGACAAAGATAAAAAAAATAGTAATGAGAATGCTTATATTTGCCAAAAATCGGAATTTTTGCCCATGAATATACGCATCATCACTGTCGGAAAAACTGACAGCAAACCGCTACAAACGCTTATCGGAGAATACGAAAAACGCCTCAAGCATTATGTTAATTTTGAGTGGACTGTCATTCCCGACCTGAAAAATACCAAAACGCTCTCGCAAGAACAACAAAAAACAAAAGAAGGCGAGCTCATTTTAAAGCAAACCGACCCTTCGCACCACTTGATTTTGCTGGACGAACGCGGTAGCGAATACAGCTCTGTCGGGCTTGCCGATTTTCTGCAAAAGAAAATGAATGCCGGGCTAAAGCAGTTGGTTTTGGTCATCGGCGGTCCTTACGGATTTTCTGAAGAAATATACCGGCGTGCCCAAGGCAGATTGTCATTGTCAAAACTGACGTTTTCGCACCAGATGATACGCCTCTTTATCACCGAACAAATATATCGGGCGTATACAATACTTAATAATGAGCCGTATCATCACCAGTGAGAAAGAATTATGTATTTCCAAATAAAAATTTACGGTTGTTGTGCCGCACGGATTTTATCTTCCAGCAATCGCCAATCATAGATTTGGAACACGTTGCCGTTACTCATCGCTACGAAAAATCCTTTGGGAAATTGGGCATTGATGGCTACCGAAGTAGCGTCAGCGCCATCGCATTCTACTGTCGAAACGGGAATTTCTACAAGCAAGGGATATTCATTCGGATTGGTCGCCGTCCCCTCGCGCGGGTATACCATGAATGAGTTTTGTTGTTGGTTTGATACCAGTATATATCCTTGCGTATCCGATGTTTTGTAGATGGCAATTCCTTCGTGGTCGCGTTTGAAGCCTTCTGTACCGAAAAGAGCCAATTCTTCATTTCCTTTATCAGGATTGGCATAATATTTTTTCACGCCGACTGTTTCGTCTGAGTAGTACACATATCCGAGTTCGTTGTCCACAGCGATGGCTTCTATTTCTTTTTTACCACTATACGAACCGAATTCGCGTACTTTACGGGCTTTGACTGTTCCGTCTTCGCCATAAAGTTCGTACTGCCACAGATAGCTTCCCGAGGGTCCTTCTTTTCGCCCCACGATAGCGTAAATACACTGTGTATCAGGGTCGGTATAGAGTGCGATGCCCATAGGTTCATTTTGTGTTTCGCCTTCGAATACAGCAATGCCGCCACCATCCACGGGCTGCAGTTCTGGTAGCGAATAGATGCGGATTTGGTTTTTGTTGCGTTCGGTTACAACCGCAATATCGGTAGGAGTTCCTTCTATATCAATGCCATAAGCAACATCAACATTATTGGGGCGGTCGAGGGGAGTTACCTTATTGACAATTTTACCATTCATGTCAAAAGCATACAAACCGCCGTTTTCTTTGCTTTTGTCCGTTCCGATGATGAGGCTTTTCGAAGCATCTTGCGGATGAATCCATATCGCGGGGTCATCGGTATCATTGGGTGTTTGTTCTGTGATGATGGTAGGTTTGAGGGCATCTTTGGCAACTGGAGCAAGCCCGTCGCCACAGGCTGAAAATAACAATGATAAAGCGCTGAATGAGAGTAGAATAGAACGTTTGTTTTTCATGTTTTGGTTGTATTAAGTTTTCAGATTAGTTAAAAAAACGGTACAAAGATACAAGGCATTTACCCGAAAAACCTATTTAGTTGTATTAAGATACTGTAAAGTTTTTTAAGCTTTTAAAGTGTCCCGTTCAAAATTTCCAATTTTTCAAATTATCGTTTCTTTTTACTTTCTTTTTGGGCGAGTTGCCTGTCGGCTTCTGACGGACTTGCTTGGAGCGCCATTAGCGAAATTTGTCGGGTTTCGTCATGCTTTAGCAGAGGGCGTAATAGTTCGGACAAGTTACCGATACGCAATTCTTTAAGCGAATAGATAGCATATCCTTTAAGCGGCAAATCAAGATCTTGTACCGCTTTTCGCAACGCTTTTTCGGTAGGTCGGTCATAGCCTGTGAAAGCAAATATTTGGGCAGCCATCGCTTTTTGTAACATGTCATCGGAGGTAATGTACCGGAAAGCCGTTTGTCTGAGCGAGGCTTTGTTGAGGCGGGCGTACATTTGCGGAATGATGCTTGGCAGGGTACGGTAATTGGCTACCATGTATTCAAAAAGTTCGTCGGTGTGCTGGGTATCGAATGACATGAGCACGACCCCTGCCCAGACAAGAGGAAATTCATGCGTTTCGCTTGCAATACGCTCAAGAAGCAAAGTTTCCTTTTCGGTATCTTGCAGAATGCCAATTACAGCGTATGCCGCAGCACGCTGGTACGGATTGTCGGCATCGAGCAGCATGCGGATGTCCGAGGCGTAGGCTTCATCTATGAAAGAAGCTAATTTTTGAGCTTGCTTGGCAGCTTCTGTTTTTTCAGAAATGTCATACACATTATATTTCTGTATGAATTCAAAAAAATCATCTTCACGCAATTGTTCGTTGCGTAAGAGAGAAAAATTATTTCGAAATTCATCGACTTTTTCATCTTGACCATAAGCGGCACATATATACATGGGTAAGATGAAAAGGAATATTTTTTTTAGCATGATGTTTGGTTGTTTGATGAATACAAAAGTACGCTTTTTTTTGCTTTATGGATGCCATTGCACGTGATAGTGTAATAGGGAAAGTACATTTGTAAAAATATAATAGATAGAAGTAGTACTCTTATGTTTTTAACGTAAAATCTGTGTAAAACTGCAGTTGTCAATTTAGATTTGCTCTAAGCTGCAGGAGGGATATAGATTACATTGTTGCCCGATAAAAAATAAAACTCCCTCAAAAACATCGGTTTAACCCCGTAAAACCGTTGTTTTTTCAGTTTTTCAAAAGTCAAACCTTTCTATTTCTAATTGTACATAATCATCTTTATTATTTGTAAAATCTGTTTGGGCGATAATCCTATCGTGTTTATCAAAAAAAATCAGTAAACCGTACGTAAGTAAACAAATGTTTCTGTAAAAGACCGATTAAATTGGAAAAAGCCCATTTTTTAGCCAGTTTTTGTTGCATTGCCGTGATGAACAACAGCACAATACGCGTACACCAAAGTTGCACTTGAATGCCATTTTGGCTTTCGCCGTAAAAATATTACAACGGAAATTTTGCTTAATTACACTCTTGTGGTAACCGAAAGGGTTTCTATGCAGGTTTTTATAGCACATCTTCCCAAAGGCAAAAAAGCTCCTGAGGTGTCTAAAACGCTCATTGACTTGTTTTTGCCTTACAAAAAATGGGGGGCTCCATTACTTTTGATAACGGAACTGAATTTGCCGACTATACGACGGTAGCTAAAAAATTTAAACTACGAAAAACCTTTTAAAATTTTTTATAAATTTGTAAACTCAAAAATTGCGTTTGCTAGTTGAATCTATCAATTCTTCAATTTCCAGAGGGGAAGGAACCTCTCATATAGGAATTGTGCTTTTGCTCCCCCTCTCCTTTATGTGAGCGAAAGCGAGGAAGTGTTAGGAGGTGGGGTGAGCAAGTTAACGTTCTGATTTACAGTGTTTTTTATATCGAACTCATATTATATTAAGGTGCATGATGTTTTTTCACGTGTCTTTTCCATCATTAAATATACGTGGTTGCTCAGACTAAGCACATATCAATTAAAAAGCCTTTCCCATTTTTTTGGAAAAGGCTTTTTTCTGTAAACATTAAAACTAAACCATTTTATTTTCCGTACAGTTCAAACTCTGCCAAACTGAAAAATGTAGGAGCTGTACCACTATTTGTTCTGTTCACTTCAAATATAAAATACTTGAACGGCGTAGTGGCTGTCAATGCCGGTGATGACCATCGGGAACTTGCCGCCGTAGGCAGACCGGAATTGAAATTAAACGTTTCCCAAGAATTTCCATCGGCACTTACCCAAATAGTAATATCTTGTGGTTTGCCGTTAGCATTGTTTCGGTTCTGATATGCGAATGCAAAATTCGTAATCGGGGTATTCAACGCAATTTGGAAATAGTGAGCTTCTGCAACTGCATACGTATATGCTGTGTGCAAGTAGGTAACCGGATTACCGTCTATTATACCGGCTAAACCCTGCCCATCTCCTGTTTGCACGGAATTGCTTGAAAGCATCTCTACCGTAAGAGGTATTCTGTTATACGCACCGTACAGTATGAACGCATCGGTGGGGAAGCCCATTCCTGCTACGGTTGAAGAGGTTACTTTTAGCGGCAGGGCGTAAAGAGCTCCTACCAAGCTACCATCGTTAGCAAGGGTTACGGTTATTGGAGAGCTTGTGGTGCTTCCTTTGGCAAATGTTACTTTTCCTCCGTTACCAAGCGTAAATTGAGCGTCAGGAATTAGCGTATAGCCCGAAGGTAATGAAGCCGCATCACTTTCAATAGTACACTCAAAATCCCAAGGACTCGCAAAAGGCAACGTCAACGAAAACTCATACGTAGCTCCTGTTCCACCAACATTCAGGCGGGTTTCGTTTTCTGCATAAGCAACGATAGGCGTTACCACATCGGGTCGGATTAACACGAGTGATTTCTCGGCATTCACCGAATCTTTAGCGTTGTTGCGTACCAACTCAATAGGCAGTACATACGTAAGATTTTGCGTATTGTTGTCATACAGTGTCTGTATGGCATCTGTTTTCAGCGTAACGCCTTCTTTCTTGTATTGTTCGTCAGAAGTAAATCCTACGGTTTTTTCGTCAAAAATGTAAGTGTCGGCAGGTAACACCGTATACGAGCGACCAATGACAGCCGAGTAGGCTTCCAACTCAATAGAACTCATCACCCGGAGGGTTGCTTCGGCATTGGCTTTGGGGCTGTTCCCCGATTTCATGACCGTAAGGGTGTATTCCCCGTCCTCGCCCGTTGTGTAGAGTGTCAGGTTCTTTTCTCCCGACTCTTGCAGTAAGAGAATGGTGTCATACTCCGCCGGAATAAGGTCATAACCTTTTTCGCATGATACTATCGCCGAGGCGAGCAGCACGCTTGTCAGTATGTGTATTTTATTTTTCATAAACATGAATTTTTCAAATTAATTAATAGCCCGGAGATTGTACGAACTGAGGGTTTTTGTATACCTCGTTGTTAAACAACGGTAACAAGTACATGCGGTTCGTCCATACGAAAGGCTGGTTGATAGGTGCTACGGTGTTAAACTCGGCAAACGTAGGCGCTTTCTTGCCATAGGCACTTAATCCTGTACGCATGTTTTGTCCCATTGTTTGCGGTGCGAGCATCCACCGGCGTACATCATAGTAGCGGTGTCCTTCGCCCCAAAGCTCAATGAAACGCTCGTTTTGTACCCACTCGGTAATGGATTGTGCACTCAAATCGGCAGTGGTAAGGTCAGGCACACCGGCACGGTTACGGATAACGTTCAAGTTAGCAATAGCGTTCGGTACATCATCTAATGCAGCGTAGCATTCGGCAAGGTTCAAGTACAATTCTGCCAAACGGATGAGCGGACGCGGCTTGGATTCGTTGTTATTACCTCCGTTCAAGTTATAGGATAGGCGTGGCATAATGAATTTCTGCGACAGATAGCCCGTAACGTTATTATCTCGGTTGTATTTGTCGGGATTGTAACCTTGCGTATCGGGATCTTTCAAATTAATGGTCAACGGCTGTTCGTTTTTGATGCGGTTCCCGTAATCGCCTCCGTCAAAAGCAAACCAGGCGTAGAAACGCGGCTCGCGGTCAACGTTGAGCGTAATGATGTCATTTCTGCCTGATACGCCTGCCGAATTGAACCAAATATTTTCAGGATAGAAAGTCGCATCGTGTGCCGGGCGTTTTCCGTTTTTGGTATAGAAATACTCGATAGATGTGTTTAACACAGGCGACATTGCGTTATAACCTCCCAAATTGTTTCCGTTAGTTTGCGTCAAAATGTGGTGAGGCAGTGATCCGACAACTATACTTCCTTGACCGGCATGTCCCCAGATGATTTCGCGGTTGTTCTCAGTAACGCGGGTTGTAACGAGGTAGCGCATGAGCATTACTTTTTTCAAGAACGCTAAGCCTTCAGTTGTATTGGCGTTTACGCCCGGTACGAAAGGCAGCGGCACACTTTCTCTTGCATAAGCTTCTTCATCGGTGTATAGTGCGTGTCCGCCTTGGCTGGTAGCGAAAGACAATGCTTCCTCACAAGCTACTTTAGCACGTTCCCATTTGTTGCGGTCATAGGTAAGGCTTACTAAGTCATAGCCGTAGCCGGGTGTTTCAAAGTTCTTGTTTTTCCATTGCGGATAAGGGAAACTTCCGTTCCACAAAGGCGAAGCCGCATATACGAGCAGGCGGGCTTTGAGTGCTTTTGCTATGGTTGAGGTGGGTCTTCCCCATTTTTCGCCAGAACGACTTGCCGGAAGGTCTGGTGTTACTTCATCAAATTTGTTCACTATCCAATCTACTACGTAATCAAAGTGCGAACGTCCGGGATAGGTACTCTCTGGGGCATCCATATCGATGTACGTATCGGTAATAGCACAAGGTCCGTAAGTGAGTAGTACCTGCATATGGTAATAAGCAATCATAAAGTTAGCTTCGGCAGCCCATTCTTTTTTGTCTTCATCGCTTACGCCTTGTGCGTTAGGCAATTGGCTTAAAAAGAGATGGCATTGCCCGATATAGCGGTAAATTCCTCCCCAGTTTCCTCCTGAAGGAGCTACGGGATTATTCAGGTCATATAACAACCTATGAGCGGCTTCGTTCCATAACGGAGGGTTGACGAATTCATCGGAAGCAGCCTCTAATCCGCTGTAGCTCGCCATAGGATTGTTTATCCCTGCAAAGGTGGAGTACAAGAATGCCAGTGTAGCATCATAGTTCCTTGTAGCATCGGGCAGTCCTGCCTGCTCTGGCGGCACTACGTCCAAGTAGTCTTGGCATGAACTTAGTAGCAATGCTCCCGCCATTAGTGAGAGGCTACCGTATTTTTTTATTGTATCAATTATTTTCATCTTTCTTCGTATTTTTAGAATGTTAACTGGACACCTATATTATAGACCTGTTGCAACGGATAAGCGTTCCAAGCAAGCTCTGGGTCCCACAACTTGAATTTACTGAACAATGCAAGGTTGTTACCTACCACATATACGCGTCCGTGTTTGAATTTGTATCCGATATCCAAGGTTCTGAATCGTAGGAAGCTACCGTCACGCATCCAATAGGTGCTTGCATAGCTATTATTATCTGTGTCGCTACTTTGGATTCCTAAGCGTGGATACGCAGCATTGGGGTTCGGGTTGGCTTCTGTCCAGCGGTTGTCGGCAATGTGTTGGAACACGTTATTGTCCGTCTGTCCGAAAGGACTTTGCAATCCTGTCATGATGGTGCGTTTGCCCGAGCCGTTGAAGAACACGTTCAAGTCCCAATTTTTGTAGAATACGTTGAAACCAAAACCGTACTGCATACGAGGCTGGTATCCATAAGGCGAAATCATGGTTCGGTCATCGTCATTGATAATCCCGTCTCCGTTGATGTCACGGTATTTGATATCACCGGGTCTGGGCACACTACCCAAGTTCTGTACAGGGCTGTTGTCAATTTCTTCTTGCGAAGTGAAAAGTCCTTCGGCGATGTAACCAGTAGTATGGCTGATTGGTTTGTTGGTACGTGATTGCCATGGATATTTGTATACAGGGTCATCAACGTCTACATATTTGTTTTGTGTGTAGGTAAAGTTACCGCGTAGGGTCATTCTAAGGTCATCGGTAATACGGGTATTCCAGTCTACGGAAAGTTCACCTCCCCAGTTATCCACTTTACCTTTGTTAGCCCATGGTTTGGCATTGTGGTAGCCGAGTGATTGCGGCCATGCTTCACGCTTGAGCAAGATGTCATAACGGTGGTCAAAGAAGTATTCTGCCGTAACGTTGATTTGGTCGAAAAGTTTCATATCGACCCCAAGGTTGAGTTTTCTTACTTTTTCCCAACGGGCATTTTCCACAGCCCAGTTGAGCATTTCGGGTCCGGTAAGCGTAAACCCTAAGTTTTCCCCCGTAGTATATCCGTAGCCTGTTTGTGTTAAAGCGATACGGTTGATGTACAAGAAGTGTTCTGCACCTGCAGTAAGCCCTGTTTCATCACTACCGATAAGCCCGTAAGAACCTCTTAGCTTCATGAACGTGATGTACTTGGAGAGTGGTTTGTAGAAATCCTCATCGCTGATAACCCAACCCAATGAAGCCGCAGGGAAAAACTCGAAACGAGCTCCTTTTTTCAAACGTTCCGTACCGGTGTAACCGAAGTTGAACTCGGCTAAGTATTTGTTAGCGTAGTTGTACATCAAACGACCTGAATAGCCTTGGTTACGGCTTGGCAGTATGTTAACTCTGTATTCACGCTGGTTGTAAAGTAACATGGCGTTAACGTTATGGTCGCCTATTTGGCGCTCGTAGTCAATAGTAGCCTGCACCACGAGGGTTTGGTCGCCCCCTTTTGTAATGTCCGATTGTGTAATATAATCTGCACCGCCGGTACCCAAACGTTCGATGTCGAACGTATTTGTAGCAGGGTCATACGAATTATCTTTCACGCGGTACAAATACGGCTGGATGCTTTGGTTATAGCTGCTCGATGACCAGTTTTTGAAGTTGACAAGCACCGTTCCGCTTAGTCCGTCAGTAATAAAATCAAGGTCTTGGCTCAATTTGAGTGAAGTGTTCAGCGTATTTTCACGATATTCTCTGAACGAGTTGAGCATTGTCGCATACGGGTTAGTCCGGAATGTATTTCCTGTCTGCACGGAGCTACCAAATAGGAAATGCTCATAGCCTTCACGTTCCGGGAAATACACAGGGAAGTTAATCGGGTTGGTGCTGTGCATCATCGCAAAGAGGTCGCGTGGCGAATAGTTACCACCTTTGTTTTGACGGATTTGGGTATTCATGCGCAACTCCAACTTCGTACCTTCCAAGAGGTTGTACGCAATGTTGTTTTGGAAATTGTATCCCCAGTTATTGATGTTGTTGTCCCATGAATAGAGCTTTCTTGATTTGATAAGCCCCTCATCATGATTCGCTTGGATACTCATATAATAAGTAGCCTTATCGCCACCACCCGAAACGTTGATATTTGCACGGTGGTTAATCGCGTAATCTTCAAAAATAACTTCTTTCCAGTTTACGTCAGGATATACGTAAGGATTTACGCCCGCACGAGTAGCATCAATTTGAAATTGTGAATAGCGGGGAGCCGCCAATGGGTTGCGGGTAGTGAGTGCTTCGTTGTAGAGTTCCATCCACGTAGCACCGTTCACGAAGTTAGGGAAATTTACAGGAACGTTAAACGATTGCTCAAAAGTAACCCCTATTTGGGTTCTTTCGTTTCTGCGTCCTGTTTTGGTTTTGATGAGCATTACCCCGTTGGCACCGCGTGACCCGTAGATAGCGGTTGCCGAAGCATCTTTCAAAACCGAAAAACTTTCAATGGTTTCGGCAGGAATGTTGTTAAGGTCGGCAGCCGAAATTTCAACGTCATCAAGCATGATGAGCGGTGTAGTCCGCCCCCCAAAAGTACTGATACCACGGATGTAGAAGTCCGAAACCGAACCGGGTGCACCGCTGCTTGTTGTTGCGATTACCCCTGCGAGCTGCCCCGCAAATGCCGAAGTAAGTGATGAAGAAGGCATCCGCAAATCAGAGCCTTTTACGCTTGTAATCGCACCGGTAACACTGGCTTTTTTCACGACACCGTGCCCAACGACTACTACATCTTCGAGCATTTGTGCATCTTCTTTCAGTACCGCATTGATTGTCAGTCTGTTACCCCCCCCTCGTGGATTTGTAACTCTCAGTTCGGTTGTGGTGTAGCCCAAATAAGAAATCTCCAGTACATCGTTGGCTTTGGCTTCGAGTGTATAATTCCCGTCAAAGTCGGTTGCTGTACCTTTTGTAGTTCCTTTGATGAGGACGTTTGCCCCCGGAATCGGAACCCCTTGTTCGTCCGCAACGTTCCCCGTTACGGTTACTTGTGCCATCAGTGGTAAGCTGAATAAGCACACAAGTAAAAATAAAATATGCTTGTACATAAACTTTAGGTGATTGGTTAGACATTAATACTTATAGCATTGTCAAAACGTTGTCTTTTTTGACATATCAAAATTAGTATATCATTTTGAATTGAACAATCTTTTTAACACATACATAATGACATAATACCCCATAAAGCATTCCATATCAGAGCAATTTACAGTCTTAGAAATAAAAATAAAATATGTATTTATTTGATATACAGTTATTTATAAGAAAACGCCAACGAATTTTATTTCTCAAACGATAAAATGTTAAAATTTTATTCTTTCATAATTTAGAATGCATCTAAATTGTTAATCATGATTTTACATTGATTTTACAAAGGAATCATAACACAAATAGAGCAAAGTGTTATATTTTTATACAGAATTTTTGTCGTCAAAAGCATTATTGCACGCTGCGAATATCAAATCAAGATACTTTATCCAATGAAAACACAAAA